>NZ_FYEW01000003.1:0-300000 GCF_900187375.1 Hymenobacter gelipurpurascens
CTCTTCCCATTCCGAACAGAGTCGTTAAGCCCCGGAGCGCCCATGGTACTGCCTTCACCGGCGGGAGAGTAGGTCGCCGCCAACCTTACTAGTGCGAAGAGCCGCCCCCTTGTGGTGTGCGTCCCTCCCCCCCCCCGGGTAGGCGATGCCCCCGACGGAGGCGGCTCTTCCTCGTTTATACATACCCCCACGCGCTGTTTCCTGCCGCACTAAAGGGATGAGGGCGGTATGTCATTAACTATTTACTGTAGTAACTGAGTTGCTCTTTACTGAGGCCCCTAGGCCACTTGCATTGTGTAAGTGGCCTAGGGGCCTCGTTTATTTAGTGAAAGGCAAACTGAGGGATGTGCAATGGCTTCAAACATACTGTTGAAGTAATAATTAAGAGGAATACGGACAGCTATGTACCTTGGGCGCTTATCATCATAAGAGACCTTGACCGTATGAAAAGATCTATTATCGCATTATTAATGAGCATTCCGTTCTATGGGGCGGCACAAGTTAAGAGCCCCGATAATTTAGTCCAGTATGCGCATCCTATAGTCGGTACGCAGAAAATGGGACATACATTTCCAGGAGCTACTGTTCCTTTTGGGGCAGTTCAGCTAAGCCCTGACACCGATACCATCAGTTATGAGCAGGATGGTAAGTATAACCCTGATGTGTATAAGTACTGTGCTGGGTACCAATATGAGGACAAGTCTATAGTTGGGTTTAGCCACACCCACTTCAGCGGTACAGGCCATTCAGACTTAGGTGACTTTCTGATTATGCCTACTACAGGAGCGTTGCAGCTAAATCCTGGGACTGCGGACAAGCCGCAAAGTGGGTACCGGTCGGTCTACTCACATAAAACCGAGGTTGCGGAACCGGCCTATTATAGTGTCAGGCTCGAAGACCACAACATTCTGGCTGAGTTGACTGCTACAAATCGAGTGGGCTTTCATCAGTATACTTTCCCCAAGTCAGATCAGGCCCATATTATCCTTGATCTGATGGCGGGCATCTATAATTATCCTGATAAGAATGTCTGGACGTTCGTGCGGGTAGAGAATGATTCGCTCGTGACGGGATACCGGCAGACAAACGGCTGGGCCCGCACGCGTACAGTTTATTTTGCACTACAGTTTTCCAAGCCATTCAAACAATACGGTAGCCGGAGGTACGACAAGAAACAGGCCTACCGTGGTTTCTGGGGGAGGTTCGATCAAACTAAAAACTTCCCAGACTTAGCCGGTGAACAGCTTCGGATGTACTTCGATTTTAAGACGACGGAAGGAGAGAAGATCAAACTCAAGTTTGCATTGTCGCCGGTGAGTACAGATGGGGCTTTGAAGAACCTGCGGGCTGAAGCTCCTGGTTGGGACTTCGAGCAGGTGAAGCGCCAAGGGCAACAACTATGGCAGCAGGAGCTGAGCCGGGTGGCAATTCAGGCAGCAAAGCGGGAGGATAAGGATAACTTTTATACGGCACTCTATCATGCTTTCCTCAGCCCAACCACTTATATGGATGTGGATGGGCAGTATAGAGGCCTAGATCAGAATACGCATAAAGCAGAGGGCTTCACGAACTACACCACATTTTCGCTCTGGGATACGTACCGGGCGCTGCATCCACTCTTTAATCTGGTACAGCCAAAGCGCAATGCCGATATGGTGCAGTCGATGATGGCGCACTTTGAGCAGAGCGCGGAGCATATGCTGCCGGTTTGGTCGCACTACGCGAATGAGAACTGGTGCATGATTGGCTACCACAGCGTGCCGGTTATTGCTGATGCCATAGTAAAAGGGAATACTCCTTTCGATGCAAATAAGGCTCTAGATGCCTGCGTGACGACAGCCCGGCAGCAGTGGTATGATGGCCTAGGCCACTATCTACAGCTTGGCTATGTGCCCGAAGACAAAAGTGGCTCCTCCGTATCTAAAACGTTGGAGTACGCTTACGATGACTGGTGCATTGCACAAGCAGCGCAGAAGCTGGGCCGGCAGGATATCTATCAGGAGTTTAGCAAGCGGGCCAGCAACTGGCAGAACGTATATGACGCTCGTATCGGCTTCATGCGGCCGAAGATGAGTGACGGTACCTTCCGCAAAGAATTTGATGTGCTCAGCACCAACAACCAGGGCTTTATTGAGGGCAACGCCTGGAACTACAGCCTATATGTACCGCAGGATCCGGGCAAGCTGATTCAGCTGATGGGCGGCAACCAGAAGTTCGTGCCGCATCTGGATTCGCTTTTCACGATGCATCTGCCAGACAAATTCTTCGCCGAAACCGAGGACATTACCCGCGACGGAATCATTGGCAACTACGTGCATGGCAATGAGCCGGCTCACCATGCGGCTTACCTCTATAACTGGACGGATCAGCCCTGGAAAACGCAGGAACGGGTGCGCATGATTATCAAGCGCATGTATCACCCGACGCCCGATGGCCTGGGCGGCAATGATGATTGTGGGCAGATGAGCGCCTGGTATGTTTTCACGGCTCTGGGCTTCTACCCGGTGGCGCCGGGTTCTGATGAGTATGCACTGGGCAGCCCAGTCGTGCAGGGCGCCACATTACGACTGGAGAATGGCAAGACGTTCACTATTCAAGTGAAAAACCAGAGCGACAAGAATGTGTATGTGAAGCAGGCAACGCTGAATGGCAAAATCCTGACGCGGCCCTTTCTAAAACACAGTGACATTGTGCAAGGCGGCGAACTGGTCTTTACGATGAGCGCTAGGCCAGTAGGCAAGCTCTAGTTGCCGAGGGGAGGCCTAGGCCACTACACCGCATAAAAAAAAGCTCCCACGCAAGTAGGAGCCTTTTTCGTTGAAAGGGTGTTTGGCTAACGAAGACGGTCCATGCTGCGGACTAGTTGCTCGTCGCGGCGGATGAAGCGGTTGGCGAGCAGGTTTAGCAGCAGGGCCAGCGTAGGCAGGTAGAAACCGGCCTGGAAAGTACCGGGCATCTTGACGTTGAGCATTTGCTCGCCGAGGCTGGAAAAGTAAAAGCCAGCGCCGATAGTAGCCACAATCAGCAGGAAGTTGACCATGCCTAGCTTGAGCTGCATGAAGCGGTTGCGGAATTGGAAGATTTCGAAGAGCGCCACCAAAGTGGAAGCAGCAGCCAAAGCGGCTACTGGCCAAGTGCTCGTTGAAACGGACATGCCGGCATCGGCATTCTCGTAGGCCAGTTGGAAGGCGGTCATTACCAGCGTCTGACCGCTAACCGGATCGGTTTTGCTCCAGATCGGCAGAAACAATACGCTCAACATGGCCAAGGAGAGCAACAGCAGAAATACGCTTTGGATTCTTTGTATCATCTTTGTGTTTTGACAGTTCAGACTACGATTCTCCCCGCCTGAGCGGGCTGGCAAAAGTAGCCAACTAGACCGGAATAACTGCATTATACGCCAATGCCAACCGCATACATCGTGGACGCTGTCCGCACCCCTATTGCCAAATTTGGTGGCGCGCTGAGTAGCGTGCGCCCCGACGATTTAGCCGCGCTTGTATTGCGTGAGCTGCTGCGCCGCAATCCTTCCCTCGATAAATCAGCCATTGAAGACGTAATTATTGGAGCCGCCAACCAGGCTGGCGAAGACAATCGCAACGTGGCCCGAATGGCGGCGCTGCTGGCGGGCTTGCCTATCACGGTACCGGGTGTTACCGTCAACCGGCTTTGTGCCTCTGGCCTACAAAGCATTATGGATGCTTCGCGGGCTATTAAGGCGGGCGAAGGTGACATCTATTTGGCAGGTGGCGCCGAGAGTATGACCCGGGCCCCTTTCGTGATGGCCAAGTCGGCTACAGCTTTTGCCCGCGACTTTATGGCCCACGATACAACGCTGGGCTGGCGCTTTGTAAATCCGAAGCTCTCTAAAATGCACCACCCGTACGCGATGGGCGAGACAGCAGAGAACGTGGCCCGGAAGTACGGCATCACGCGTGAGGAACAGGATGCATTTGCCTTCAACACCCAACAGAAATACCAGCGAGCCTACGAGAAAGGTCGGTTCCGGAAGGAAATTGTGCCAGTGTTCCTACCCCAGCCCAAGGGTGATACGGCCATGTTTGACCAAGACGAGCCACCGCGCATTTCGAGCATGGAAAAACTGGGTACTATCCGGCCGGCTTTCCAGGTGGATGGCACCGTGACGGCGGGCAACTCTGCGGGTATTAATGATGGCGCGGCGGCAGTTATTGTGGTAAGCGAGGAAGCCCTGAAGCGCTATAACCTGAAGCCAATGGCTCGGGTAGTTTCGTCGGCAGTAGTAGGCGTTGACCCCGCTTATATGGGCCTGGGGCCGGTGCCCGCTACGCAGAAAGTGCTGCAGCGTGCGGGTCTGACCTTACAGGACATGGACCTGATTGAGCTGAACGAAGCATTCGCAGCCCAAAGTATTGCCTGCATCCGGGACTTGGACCTCGACACCAGCAAAATCAATGTGAACGGCGGTTCTATTGCTATCGGACACCCTCTGGGAGCTAGTGGTTCGCGCATCACGGCCACGCTGCTCCACGAAATGCAGCGCCGAGAAGGGGTACGCTATGGCCTGGCTACGATGTGTGTGGGCGTAGGCCAGGGTGCCGCCGTGATTTACGAAAAGATGTAAGGCTACCGCTGCCGCCGAGCGACCTACCAGCCTGGTAGGCCACTCGGTGGCAGCACGGTATATGTTGCGCCTGCCATGATGAGTCCGCTGCTGAAGCCTACGCTGGAGCTACCGATACTGGGGGCACGTTTGCGCCCGTGGCGGTTTTCTGATGCCGCGGCACTGGCTCATTTTGCCAACGATAAAGCTGTCTGGCAGAACCTACGCGACACATTCCCGCACCCCTATACCACGCAGGACGCCGAGTTTTTCCTGTCATTGGTAGCTGACGACCAGCGCGACCTGTATCTCGCCATTGAAGTGGAGGGAGTAGCGGTGGGTAGCATTGGCGTACATTTTAAGACGGATGTGCGCCGGCGCTCTGCAGAGGTGGGCTACTGGCTGGCGCAGGAGCAGTGGGGCAAAGGGCTGGCTACGGCAGCCACCAAAGTAGTGTCTGACTATGTGCTGGCTCGCTTTGATGTGTGTCGGCTCTACGCGGTGGTATTCGAAAGCAATGCCGCATCGGCGCGAGTATTGGAAAAAGCGGGCTACGAGCTGGAGGCGCGGCTGCGGCGTAGCATCACCAAGGACGGGCAAACGCTGGATTCTCTGCTCTACGCGTTAGTTGTATAGGCCTAGGCCACTCCGGCGAGTGTTCTGGCTCTTCATTTAATCTTCTCCACTTGCGGTACTTTCTTCACTTGGCCTACGATGGCTCCCAGTACCACGGCTGGCAGCATCAGCCCAACACCAGCACGGTGCAACGGGAACTGGACCGCTGCCTTTCGCAAGTGCTGCGCCAGCCCGTGTATTCACTTGGCAGTGGCCGCACCGATTCGGGCGTGCACGCCAGCCACCAGGTAGCGCACTTCGATGCCGAACTGCCCGACACGCTGGATCTGGAAACGCTGCTCTACCGCCTCAATCGGGCCCTCCCGAGCGACATTCGGGCCCAAGCCGTGCATCCGGTGTCCGATCAGGCCCATGCTCGCTACGACGCCAAAATCCGCACCTATGAGTACCACGTCCGGCTAGTGCCCGACCCCTTCAGCCCCAATTTTTCGCTCTACCTAGATCGGAAGCCCGATGTGGAGGCAATGAACCAGGCGGCCGCCATGCTCCTCGGCACCCACGACTTCACGAGTTTCTCGAAAGTAAAGGGCAGCGAGAAGCACTACATGTGTACCTGCTATGAGGCGGGCTGGCACGAAGTGCCGGGTGGCCTCGTGTTCCGGATTCGGGCCAACCGCTTTGTGCGCGGCATGGTGCGGCTGGTGGTGGGCACCTTGCTCACGGTAGGTCGGGGTAAAATGTCGCCCGAGGAATTCGGGCGGGTCTTTACTTCCCTCAACCGCGTACATGCCAGTGGCGCGGCGTTGGCCAATGGGCTGTTTCTGTGCCGCGTAGAATACCCGGCCGAGTTGGTGGCCGGCGTAGACCTGCCCACCGGATTACCGTACTTCTCGAAAGTATAAGTGCAGGCGTGGCGCTAGGCCTGTCGTTTGGCCCAGAGTACTAGTTGCTTTGCCGAACGACAAACGAATACCTGGCCTAGCCTGTTAGCCTCTTATCTATTACCCCTTCCCACCCGAATGGAGCAAGCTACTACTGCCACGAAAAGCGGCAATATCTTCGACTGGCAGGTACTGCGCCGGTTGATGACGTACGTGCGGCCGTATCAGCGCATCTTTTACTTCCTGATTTTCCTGACCATTGCCACGGCGGCGTTGGGCACGTTGCGGCCCTTCCTGATTCAGCGCATGGTGGACGTGACCATTGAGCAGAGCGACTGGTCGGGCCTGAACCGCATGTTTGCCTTGCTGCTGGTGTTGCTGGTGGCCCATGCCATCGTCAGCTACCTCCAAACCTATTTCGGCGGGTGGCTAGGCCAGTACATTGTGCGCGATATTCGGGTTGACCTCTACAAGCATATCCTGGACCTGCGGCTGAAGTTCTTCGACCGCACGCCCATCGGGGTGCTCGTGACGCGCAATATTTCCGATGTGGAAACCCTGTCGGATGTATTCAGCGAAGGGCTGGCGGCCATGATTGGCGACATTCTGCAACTGGTGTTCATCATGGCCTTCATGTTCTACATTGATTGGCGCCTGACACTGGTGAGCTTGGCCGTGATTCCTCCGCTGCTGTTCAGCACCTATGTGTTCAAAGAGAAGGTGAAGAAGTCGTTTCAGGAGGTGCGCACGGCTGTGGCCAACCTGAACTCCTTCGTACAGGAACACCTCACGGGCATGAACGTGGTCCAGATCTTCAACAACGAGGAACGCGAATTTCGCAAGTTTGAGAAGATCAATCAGGAGCACACCCGCGCCAACATTCGCTCGGTGCTCTACTACAGCATCTACTTCCCGGTGGCCGAAGTGCTGGCTGCTGCTGGCGTAGGCCTGTTGGTGTGGTACGCCGCGCAGGGGCAGATTGAAGGCACCATTTCAAAGGGCGCCCTCATTGCCTTCATCATGTACAACGCGCTGTTCTTTCGCCCTATCCGCCAGATTGCTGACCGTTTCAATACGCTGCAGCTAGGCCTGGTAAGCACCGAGCGCCTACTGAAACTGCTCGACAGCAAGGAGATGATTGCCGACAACGGCACCTATATCCCCACCGACTTGCGCGGCGACGTGCAGTTTGATAACGTCTGGTTTGCCTACAACGACGAAGAGTGGGTGCTGCGCGATGTAAACTTTGAGGTGCAGGCCGGCCAGACGATTGCCTTTGTAGGCGCTACTGGCGCCGGCAAAACCAGCATTATCAACCTGCTCAGCCGGTTCTACGAAATCAACAAAGGCACCATTCGTATTGATGGCCACGACCTGCGCGAGTACGACCTCAAGGACCTGCGCCGCCACATTGGGGTAGTACTGCAAGACGTATTCCTGTTCGCCGGTACCATCCGCGACAACATCACGCTGGGCAAAGACGACATCACCGACGAGCAAATATGGGAAGCCGCTGACTTGGTGGGTGCCCGCCGCTTTATTGAGCGCCTGCCGGGTGGCCTACAGTACGAGGTGATGGAGCGCGGCGCCACGCTTTCCGTAGGTCAGCGTCAGCTCATAAGTTTTGTGCGGGCCATGGTCTACCAGCCGCGCATTATCATTCTGGATGAAGCTACTTCATCCGTTGACTCTGAGACGGAAGAGCTGATTCAGGAGGCCATTGAGAAGCTAATGCAGGGTCGCACCTCGCTGGTTATTGCCCACCGCCTGAGCACCATCCAGAAAGCCGACCGCATCATTGTTCTCGATAAAGGCGAAATCAAGGAAGCCGGTAACCACGAGGAGCTGTTGCGCCATCAGGGCTTCTACGCCCAGCTCTACCAGATGCAATACAAAGGCGTGCTGGAAGGCTAGGGGAGTGGCCTAGGCCACCTCTCACTACCAGAAATAGCGCGCGGTGCTGTTTCTTTGTGCCTCGGTGAATGCATCTTTCGCACTTCGCCGCTTTTTTTTACCTACATGAATCGAATATTTCTCGCGCTGAGCCTGATTCTGGGCATTGGTTTCACGGCCACTTATTGGAAGATGGGTGGCTTCAAAGCGGCCACCGTTACCCCGGAAACGCTGGCCCAGCCATACTTCGTGGCCGGCCATTACTACGAAGGCCCCGCCAATGATGAAGCCTTCGGGGAGCTGACGCGCCGGGCCTACGAGCTGCGCCGCACCGGCAAAATCCGCGGCGACTTCGGTAATATCTTCTACAACAGTCCCGAGGATACCCGCACCGCCGCTAAAGTCTTCGTAGGCCTGGTAGTAGCTGATACCACCCAAAAACTGCCTGCTGATTACAAGTACCGCGTATTCCCGGCTGGCCAGAAAGTGCTACATGCTCACATCGATGCCGGCTACATGGTGGCCCCCGATAAGCTTTACGGCGGCATCAAGGATTTCGCCAAGGAAAATAAGCTCACTCTCCAGGATATCTACCTGGAGCGGTTCCCGGAAAAAGGGGAGCCAGAGGTGGTAGCGGTTCTGAAGTAAACAGTACGCGTAAGATCAAAGCACAAAGCCGGCCTGGAGTTTATCCGGGCCGGCTTTGTGTTTCTAAAGTACGTGCGACTGAACTTACCGGCCTAAGTAGTAGGAGGCTCCAAGTGCCAGGTTATTGAAGCTGAAATTAGCCCCAAAGCTTGATCGGGTTTCTTTGCGGCCAGGTTGAGTGGAGGGGGAATTATCGTTGTTGGCGGTACTACGGTTGTAGCCAATGCCGCCGAAAGTTAGCTCAAGGCCCAGCTTAGCAACTGGGAAGAATACAAGGGCAGGCGTTAGGTAGGTGTAGACGGAGTAGCCAGTGTTCTTGGTCGAGAGCCGGTTGGCACTACTGAAATCAGTTGTGTTCCACTCATGAGAATAACCGGCCGAAAGCTGGCCATACAGCCCAAAAGCTTCAGTGGGTAAATAATAGTAGCGCAGGAAAGGAGCGGCGTACACAGTGTTTGCGCGACCTACTTGTGTAAACTTGTCTAAAGAGTTTCCGTCATAATACGGATACGTTGATTTGCTGGAGCTAAAGCCGGCCGTGATGCCAGCCGCCAGATTATTGGCCACAAATATTCCTGCACTCGGGTTAATGTTAAAGTTCCGGGTCTTGCTTTCGTACGTCTGCTGGCTGGCCGGAAAATTTGGGTCGGTTGTAGAAAGTTTGTTGCTATTATAGCTGAAGCTGCCGCCTAATAGCTTGGTTCCGGTAGGTATCTGTGCTTGGGCGTCGCACGCATGAACAATAACTCTTAGAGATAAGAAGGTAACTACTAGCTTTTTCATGTGATGGAAATAAAGTGAGGTGGCCTAGAAAAAATTACACTAACCCACCAACGTGCTATAGATGTAGGAAGTATGTAGTTATACAAATTATTGAATGAATAAGTATATGGCTGAGGGGTGCGCCGTTAGGCCACTCAGAGCTTAAAATTCGAATTGGGCACATGCCAAGTACACAGGCGCGACATTGCTCTTCCCAGTTCAACAAGGAAAAAAAAGCCTACTGCGTAGCCATATAAAAACTAGGTCTTTATACGGATGCCAAGAGCCCATTTTCGCGGTATAAGTACGTATTTACCTCTGATTATTCTAGTTATAGAAACCTTCCCTAGGCAGGTAAGTAAAGTTTAGCAGCGTTACGAAGGCTAATTCTCTGCTGCATACATGCTGAGCACCTTGGCATACGCTACGAACTTTCCTTAATGTCCCACCTGAACCTTAAAGCAAGATTCTTATGCTAGCAATGGATTACCGGGGCCCCAAGCGGGTCCGAGCCAGCCAGAAACCCATGCCCGAAATCAAGCATCCGCAGGATGCTATTGTGCGGGTTACTCGCTCCTGTATTTGCGGCTCCGACTTGCACTTATATAACGGCAACGTGCCCGATACCCGCGTTGGCTCCACCTTCGGGCACGAGTTCATTGGTATTGTGGAAGAAGTAGGTCCCGACGTGACAAAGATCAAAGTCGGTGACCATGTACTAGTACCCTTCAATGTAGCCTGCGGCGAATGCCACTTCTGTAAGCAAGGTATGTTCGGCAACTGTCACGAGTCGAACACCCAGGCCAGTGCGGTAGGCGGTATTTTCGGCTATTCGCATACGGCTGGTGGCTACAATGGCGGCCAGGCCGAGTATGCGCGGGTACCCTACGCTAACGTAGGCCCAACCGTGATTCCGGAGGGCATGGACCTTGATGACGCTGTATTGCTGACGGACGTAGTTCCAACTGGTTATCAGGCCGCCGAAATGGCCGGTATTCAAACCGGCGATACCGTGGTTGTGTTTGGTGCTGGCCCAGTAGGTATTATGGCGGCCCGGTGCTGCTGGTTATTTGGCGCCGGTCGTGTTATCATTATTGATAAAGAAGACTACCGTCTCGAATTCGCCAAGAATTACGCCAACTGCGAGGCCTACAACTTCGAGAAGGACATGGATGATCCGGTGGTGTTCATCAAGAAAATCACGGATTATATGGGGGCCGACTGCGTGATTGATGCCGTAGGCGCCGAGGCGGCTGGCAATGCCATGCAAACCATTACGGGCCGTAAATTACTGTTGCAGGCAGGTTCTGCTACGGCATTGCACTGGGCCGTAAACTCGGTGAAGAAAGGCGGGGTTGTCTCCATTGTGGGCGTATACGGGCCTACCGATAACCTAGTGCCCATGGGCAATGTGCTAAATAAAGGCCTGACCATCAGGGCAAATCAGGCATCTGTCAAACGCTTGCTGCCGCGCCTGATTGAGCACGTACAGAATGGCACCATCAATCCGAAGGCATTGATTACGCACCGTATTCCGCTGGAGGAAATAGCCGATGGTTACCGGATGTTCTCTGCAAAGCTGGACAACTGCATCAAGCCGTTGCTGGTATTCCCCGATGCTAAAATCTAACGACGACCATGAAAAATATCGTAGCAAATGACCCGCAGAAGCTGAAAGGCTGGGGGGTGGATGCAGATCCGAAGAATGATCCTACGTACCCCATGCGGGAACGGATGAACGTATCGCAGGACCCCGACAGCAAGCATCGCCCAAAGCAGCAGCCCATTGAAGTAGAACTGCTCAAATCCATTGAGCGCCCGACGGTGTCGGCTGTTTATGGGGAGTCGGCGCCACCAAGTGGGTTAAGCGGCATGATTCGTCGGTTCGCGTTCAAATACAGCGAATCGCACTATGGCCACTGGTTGCCTTTGTTGGTAGCCGACCGCGTAAACGTGGTGGAAGGAGTGCTAGATGATCTGATGCACGGCCACGTTCCGAATATCTTCGCCGAAAAAGGCTACAAATCGGAGTGGAAGCACAACCGTACTGCTTTCCTTACCAAGATGACCACAATTGCCCTGGTGACTACTGGCGCCGTACTGCTGCTCACCCGAGACAACGGTAAGAAGCGCCGTTATAAAGTGTAAACCTGGCCTGCCACTGGCCTACAGTGAGTTATTACTTAGTGTGTAGACCAGTAAGCGCGCTTTAGTAAAGTAGCATAATCACACAGAAGCCCGCTCAACCATTGGTTGGGCGGGCTTCTGTGTGTTGGCGTCGGGGTGGCAGGATTCGAACCTACGGCCTCGTCGTCCCGAACGACGCGCGCTACCGGGCTGCGCTACACCCCGAAAACTACTGCGCCTGAACGCGCAACTGCTAGTACTGGTACTGTATTGGCCGAAAAAAGCCTCCGGGTGGGGTTCCCAGAGGCTTTTCGAACAAGAATTCTTCGGTCGGAGTGGCAGGATTCGAACCTACGACCTCCAGCACCCCATGCTGGCGCGATACCAGGCTACGCTACACCCCGATGAATTATGCCACAAATGTAAGAGCCCCCTGCCTCCTGCGCAACCTTTTGCCTGATTTTTTATCTCCCCTATCTGCACAGGAAATGGTGGGCGCTTGCGGCTAGGAAGGTATGCGCTTCATATGTCGGAAGTTGAGCCGAGAAAGGGTAGGAAAAATATTTGTAAATAATTGTGTTTCGAAAGGCAAATATGGAATGCGATTTGCCCGGTTTCGCGCAGTGATGCGGCGAAGGAGAGGGGAAGCAAGCGAAGAAACTGCTATCTTTACAGATACCGTATCGTTCAAAACTTTATATAGGAACGCGTATGAAAACTTTTACTTTTCTGGGATGCCTGTTTACCATGCTGCTCTCTTGGAGTTCAGCGCAGGCACAAACAAAAACGGCCAAGCCGGTAGCGGCTAAGCCAACGGCTGCGGCCGCCAAACCTGTTGCTAAACCAGCAGGGGCCGCCAAACCAGTAGCTGCGCCTGTAGCAGCAGCACCCAAATTGCCAGAGACAGCCCTTGCTGCGGCCCCACCCTCCCTCATCACTGATAAGATGGAGACGCCCGCCGCCAACACGGATGCCCTGAAGGTGCGCGCCGAAACGAACCCACTTACCAAGCGCCTCACTGTGCGGACGAATGCTGCCGGCCCTACCCGGGTAGAGCTCAACGGCACCGATGGCCGCCCAGTCATCACCCGTGATATCATGGCCGGAACCGACGCCGTGGTGCTGGATATCAGCAACCTGCCCGCCGGCTCTTACATCGTGCAGTGCAGTTCCGGGGAGCGGCGCGGGATGAAGCGCGTTTCGGTAGGCCAGTAGATAGTCGGCCACAATATTTTGGTAAGCCCCGCTAATCTATTGGCGGGGCTTATTCTTTGCCCGAACTTTCTGCGGCTGCGGTACGCAAACTAACGCTTCATTCACATGGCTTTGCACAATCTTTCCTACTGGGAGCATCAGGCTTTTCTCCACGGGTCAGATGTGGTGATAGTTGGGGGCGGGCTTGTGGGGCTGACCGCGGCCATCTATACCCGCCAGCTTCGCCCTACGGCGCGGGTGCTGGTGCTGGAGCGCGATGTACTGCCCAACGGGGCCAGTACCAAAAATGCGGGGTTTGCCTGTTTTGGTAGTATCTCGGAGCTGCTGGAGCAGGAGGGGCGTGGTGGTACTGAGGCGCTGTTGGCTGTCGTACGGGCCCGCTGGGATGGCCTACGCCGCTTGCGTGAGCTGCTGGGCGACGAGCCTATCCGTTACCAGCCGGAAGGTGGCTTTGAGCTGTTCCGCCCAGAAGACAAGGACATAGCCGCAACCTGCCAGAAACACATAGCCTATTACAATGAGCTGCTGGCTCCGCTCATCGAGCACACCAATATTTTCCGCGACGCCTCTCCTCGTATAGCCTCGTTGGGATTGGCTGGTACTGCCGTTATGCTGGAGAATACGGCCGAAGGCAGCCTCGATACCGGCCAGATGATGCAGGCACTGCTGCGCAAAGCCTGGGCCGCAGGCGTTACAGTATTGCATGGCTGCCCGGTGCTGGGAGTGGAGGCGGCACATGGCAACGTCCGGGTGCAGCTGGAAGGGCTGGAGTTGCAAGCAGGGCAGGTGCTGGTGGCTACTAACGCGTTCAGTCGCGAGTTGCTGCCAGGCCTAGACGTGATTCCGGGCCGGGGGCAAGTGCTCGTGACGGAGCCAATACCTGGCCTACAGCTGCCGGGCACGTTTCACTATGATAAAGGCTATTATTACTTCCGCCAGGTAGGGGAGCGGGTGCTGCTGGGCGGTGGCCGCAACCTCGATTTTCAGGCGGAGGAAACCACCGAGTCGGGCATTACCCCTCTGGTGCAGCAGCGCCTGGAGCAATTGCTGCACGAAGTAATCCTGCCCGGCCGTCGGCCCCGCATCGACTACCGGTGGAGTGGGGTGATGGGCTTCGGGCGTGAGCTGGAGCCTATCATTCGGGAGGTAGAGCCGGGTTTATTCGTGGCGGTGCGCTGCAACGGTATGGGCGTAGCTATGGGCGCCGGCAGTGGCTGGCAAGCCGCGAAGCTGATAAGTAAATAAGTGGCTCTGCTCTCGCTTGTGCTGGCGGACGGAGTAACTCGCGGGTACCATCGTAGCGGGGCGCAGCAAAGTGGCCTAGGCCTCTTCGCTCTGCAACTGGCGTTCGTAGAGCGCTCTATACAGGCCGGTGGCGTCCTGCATAAGGTCTTCGTGGGTGCCATGCTGCACAATCACGCCATCATCCAGCACCAGAATCTGATCGGCGAGCTTGACCGATGACACGCGGTGAGAAATGATGAGGCTGGTCCGGTTGTGCATGATGCGCTGCAAGGCGCTCAGGATAGCATTTTCCGTGTTGGTGTCTACGGCCGAAAGGGCATCATCGAGAATCAGAATCTTCGGCTCCTTTACCAAGGCCCGCGCAATACTTACGCGCTGTTTTTGACCGCCCGAAAGGGTAATGCCCCGCTCGCCCAGTTTCGTGTCGAAGCCTTCGGGGAAGCGGATAATGTTCTCATACACGTTAGCATCCTTGGCTGCCTGAATCATGCGCTCCTCCGTGGAGCTCTCCAGGCCGAAGTTGATGTTGCTGCGGATAGAATCAGAGAACAGAAACACATCCTGTGGTACATAGCCGATCTGCTCACGCAAGGAGCTAAGTGAAAGGTCGCGCACATCTACTCCATCAACGGTAATGCTGCCGCTGGTCACATCATAGAGGCGGCTGAGCAGGGCGGCTACGGTGCTTTTGCCGGAACCCGTGTTGCCAATAACGGCCAAGGTCTCGCCGGGATGAATGCGGAACGATACGTCGCGCAGGGCCTGGATTCCGGTATCGGGGTACGTGAACGTGACGTGGTCGAAGAGGATTTCGCCTTTGATATCCAGCTCCAGGTTTTGGCGCGAAACAATGTCGGTTTTCTGATCCAGGAACTCGTTGATGCGGGCCTGGGAAGCCTGGGCGCGCTGCACGAGGCTGCTGGTCCAGCCCAGCGCCGTTACAGGCCAGGTGAGCAGGTTCACGTAAATCAGGAACTCCGCAATGCTGCCTGTAGTAATAGTGCCTCGGATGACTTCCTGCCCCCCAATCCAGACGGTGACGATGGTGCTGAGACCTACCAGAAACAGAATCAGCGGGAAGAACAACGAGTTGACGAAGTTCAGGCTCAGGGACTTATCCTTATAGTTATCCGAAGCTACGGAGAACTGCCGGTGCGAATCTTCCTCCCGCACGAACGACTTCAGGACCCGGATTCCCGAAAAGGCTTCCTGCACAAAGGTAGTCATGCTGGCCAGGGAGCGTTGGATTTCGTCGGATTTGCGCTCGATGAGGTTGTTGACGTAGAAAATACTGATGCTGAGAATAGGCAGCGGCAGCAGCGTGTAGATCGTGAGCTTCACGTTCACCATGAACATAAGCGGCACGATGAGCACGAACAGAATCACGAGCTGCATAAAGTACATGAGCGCTGGCCCCACGTACATACGCACCCGGCCTACATCTTCAGAAATCCGCGACATCAGGTCGCCGGTACTGTTGCGGCGGTAGAAGGAAAGGGGCAACGACTGGTAATGCTGGTAGATTTCGTTCTTCTGGTCGTTCTCAATCAGCCGCGACATCACGATGAGCGTCTGGCGCATAAAGAACAGGAAGATGCCGCGCAGCAAGGCCATGCCCACGATCAGGATGCCATACAGCAGCACGTTGCGCCCAAACAGCTCGTACACGCCGCTTTGAGCCTGCGTGCCCTCATATAGATAGTAGAGGTCGATGCCTTCGCCTACCAGATCGAAGGCGTAGCGGACAATCTGAGCCGGAAAAATAGCCAGCAGCGTACTCAGCGCCACGAAGAGCACCCCGCCCAGGAAGTGCCATTTATAACGAAGAATATATTTGTTGGTAGCAGATAAAGCGCGCACAGAAGAGTGGGTTGGGGGAGTTTAGCAGTTTGGAAGATAGAAAGTTAGAAACGGGCTCCAGGGTTTCGCTCTAGGCCACTTTCGGATCTTGCCGACTGGCCTAGACCTTGTTCTAACGCTCTCGCTCCCAAACCTCTAAATACCGGGGCAGTGAGGGGAAAAGACAACACCCCGGTGGCTTAAGTCGGAAAAACAGGCTACTTTTGCACCCGAATTGCGGGAGCAGTAGGACCGGAATGTTGGAACGCTTCGCGGCTATATGTCGTCTGACCGACGGAAGGTATACCACCCAGGCCATCCGTTTAAACGATACGCGAAGCATCCTATCCAGTTACTGCCTTCCGCAAAGGTACAACAACCCACCCCCACCCAAACCTTTTTCCTCCTCCGCATGGTTGAAACGAAAGTGCTGACCGATACGTCGGTCTTTGGACAGATTGCTGACCACCAACACGAGCAGGTAGTTTTCTGCCATGACCACGAGACTGGCCTACGCGCCATCATCGGCATTCATAACACCGTGCTGGGGCCTGCTTTGGGCGGTACGCGCATGTGGCACTACACCTCGGAGGCCGAAGCGCTGAATGATGTGTTGCGCCTTTCGCGCGGCATGACCTATAAAGCAGCTATTTCGGGGTTGAACCTGGGTGGTGGCAAGGCCGTGATTATCGGCGATGCCAAAACCATGAAGACGGAGGCGTTGCTGCGCAAATTCGGCCGCTTCGTGCAGAACCTCAACGGCAAGTACATCACGGCCGAAGATGTGAACATGACCACCAAGGACATGGAGTACATCCGGATGGAAACCAAGCACGTTTCGGGCCTGCCCGAGAGCATGGGTGGCTCCGGCGACCCATCACCGGTGACGGCCTACGGTACCTATATGGGTATGAAGGCCGCAGCCAAGAAAGCTTTCGGATCAGATAGCCTTGCCGGCAAGCGCATTGCGGTGCAGGGCGTAGGCCACGTAGGTACCTATCTGATGGAGTATCTCCAGAAGGAAGGAGCTAAGCTGATCCTGACCGACTACTACGAAGATCGTGCGCTGGAAGCTGCTGCCCGTTTCGGCGCCGTAGCCGTAGGCCTAGACGAAATCTATGACCAGGATGTAGACATCTATTCGCCGTGCGCGCTGGGTGCTACTATCAACGATGACACCATCGGGCGTTTGAAGTGCCAGGTAATTGCGGGCTGCGCCAACAACCAACTGGCGGATGAAAACATCCACGGCCCGGCCCTGGTAGAGCGCGGCATCGTATACGGTCCCGACTTCCTCATCAATGCCGGTGGCCTGATCAACGTATATTCGGAAGTTATTGGTGGTAGCCGCCAGACGGCACTGACTCAGACCGAGAAAATCTACGACATCACCACGCAAGTGCTCAACAAAGCCGAGCAGGAGCAAAGCCACCCACAAGCTGCGGCCACGCGCCAGGCGGAGGAACGCATTGCGGCCATCGGGAATGTAAAATCAACGTATTAGTTGAGGTGATAAAGTGATAGGGTAAATGGTGAAAAGGATATAGAGTATCCGTTCGCTATTTCCCTCATCACCTGTCACTTCATTACTCCATCACCTCCTCAATAGAATGCTCAACCGTCGCACGCTCCGCATCAAGGTCATGCAGGCCCTCTACGCCTATCACCAGGCCGTAGGGTCTGATTTTTCACTGGCCAATGATCAGATTGCGGAGTCCTTCGCGCCTGATTTGAACTCGCCCGAACCGCAGGACCGCAAGCAGTTGCAGGGCCAGCGCAAAATGGCCGAACTCATCTTTAAAGAGTGGCACAAGAACGGCGAACAGCCCGAAGCTACAGAGGATAAGGATGTAAATGAAGCCGTGAAGGACGCCATCCGGTACTACCAGAAAGCAGTGGCCAAGGATGGCACGTTCTACGCCGGTCAGATGGTGCAGGCGGCAGAAAGTATTCACAATCAATATGTTCATCTGCTCAACATCCCGGAGGTACTGTTGCAGGTGATTGAGGAAGAAAAAGTGCGCGACTCTCGCCGTTTCACGGCCGCTAAGGAGCCGCTGCTGGACGCTACGCGCCTGCAGCAAAACCAGGTGATTGAGAAGCTCATGAACAACCTGCAGCTTCAGGACCTGACCATTCGTCGGTCTCTGAAGTGGCACGGGGAAGAAGAACTGGAAGCGTTGCGCACGGCCTGGCGCAACGAGATGAAGCAAGATCCTGAGCTGCTGAGCTACCTCGCGGCACCTGCCGGTAATTACACCGAGGACCAGGAAATTCTAAAGCACATCTACAAGACGTTCGTGTTCAAGGGTGAAAGCCTGCCGGCCTACATCGAAGAAGATGATCTGAACTGGGAGGAGAACCGCCCAATCGTGAAAAACTTGGTGGTGAAGACCATCAAGATGCTCGACGAAGCGGCCGATGAGAACATGGTGCTCATGTCGTTGTCGGCTAACTGGCAGGAAGACAAAGAGTTTGCGGAGAGCCTATACAAGCAGACCCTGGCCGACGACGAGAAGTACGAGCAGCTCATTGCGGAATCGGTACAGAACTGGGATGTGGAGCGCGTAGCCCTCACCGATAAGATTCTGCTGAAGATGGCGCTCTGCGAAATGCACCTTTTCCGGGCTATTCCGGTGAAAGTGACCATTAACGAGTACATCGAAATCAGCAAAATCTATAGCACACCTAAGAGCAAGCAGTTTGTGAACGGTATTCTGGATAAATTGGCCCAGGACCTGACCGCCAGCGGTGCCATCCGCAAATCGGGCCGCGGTCTGCTGGACAATCAGTAGCACCGGCAACCCGACTTGGGGTTAAGTCGTCTATATAGCGTATTCCCTTCCTCCCACCTCGCCACCACACTTGCATTATGGGTAGCAAAACCACTACCGGTATTCTATGCTTCGCCGGCGGAGCCCTCACCGGGGCCGCCATCGGACTTCTATACGCGCCAGAGAAAGGCCGCGAAACGCGCAGCTGGCTCAGCTATAAGCTCGAGAAGTATCGCGAGCAGTTGGCTGAACTCACCGAAAACCTGGTGACCAGCCGTGCCGACGCCGGCCCCAGCTCGGCCAAAAGCGAAGGCCAGCGCGTAATTCAGGACGCGAAAAGCAAAGCAGAACAGCTTCTCGGCGACGTAGATCAGCTCATCAACCAGATCAACTCCCGGAAAACGGTTTAGCAATGGCTTATGAAGGAAGTGTGCTGATGGGCTCATGATGTGAATCATGAGCGCGTCGGCACATTTTCATTTTTAGCACACCTGCGCTTTGGTACCTTTGCGGTGGCCTAGTGGTCTACCCCAACCTGCGCTAGGCCACTAGGCCAGTAGCGCAGCCAGCATACATCAAACAATCAGTAAATCAGATAGAATGCACCTTATCACCCTCATTCCCGGCGACGGCATTGGCCCCGAAATCACGAAAGCAGTAACCGATATTTTCGCGGCGGCGCAGGTGCCGGTTCAGTGGGAAGAGCAGAACGCCGGCCAAACCACCTTCGACCAGTCGGGTGAGCTGATTCCGCAGACGCTGCTGGACTCCTTGGAGAAAACCCGGGTAGGCCTGAAAGGCCCTATCACGACGCCGGTAGGCAAGGGCTTCCGCAGCATCAACATCACGCTCCGCCAGAAGTACGACCTCTACCAGAACGTGCGCCCCGCCAAAACCACCGAGGGCATTCAGAGCCGCTATTCCGGCATTGATCTGGTGTTGTTTCGCGAGAACACCGAGGGCTTGTACTCGGGTCTGGAAATGTACGATGAGCGCCTAGGTATTTCTGACTCCGTTGCGCGCGTGACGGTGGAAGGCTGCCGCAAAATCTGCCGCGCGGCGTTTGCTTATGCTTCCAAGCATGGCCGCAAAAAGGTAACGCTGGCCCACAAAGCCAACATCCTGAAAATGGCCGGCACCCTAATGATCAACGCCTGCAAAGAGGCCGCCAACGAGTTTCCGCACATCGTATTCGAGGATAAAATCATCGACAACATGTGCATGCAGCTGGTAAATAAGCCCGAGCAGTTTGACGTGATTGTTACCACCAACCTGTTCGGCGACATTCTGTCGGACCTTTGCGCGGGCCTGGTAGGTGGCCTAGGCGTAGTTTCGGGCGCCAACATCGGCGACGATATGGCCATTTTCGAAGCGGTGCACGGCTCGGCTCCGGATATCGCCGGCCAGGGCAAAGCCAACCCCACGGCCCTGCTGCGCTCGGCCCTGATGATGCTGCACCACATTGGCGAGCACCAGCACGCCGATAAGCTGGAGAAAGCCCTGGAACTCACGCTGCAGGACAAAGAGAAATGCACCGGCGACCTGGGCGGAAAAGCCTCCACCAGCGAGTTCGCGCAGGCCATCATCGATAACCTCAGCAAGTAGTCTACTGTTGTCATTCCGAACAACGTGAGGAACCTGGAGAGTGGCCTAGAAGCTGACCCAGATTCCTCACGTTGTTCGGAATGACAACGGGGCTAAGCCTGTTATATCAACAAAATATTGCCGTACTTTCACGGCTACACGTCTCTTAACCAAGTAGCTGCGCTGAATAGTTTAGCCTCTTTTTCTGTTTTATGAAACGCAATCTGTTTTCTGCATTCCTGTTCTCCGGTGCCTTGCTGCTGGGAGCCTGCAACAACGAAAAGCCTGCTGAAATAGGCGCTACCGGCATGAACGCTGCCGCCAACGAGGCTGCTGCTAACCCAGTAGTAGACAACCCGAACGTGACGGAAGAAACTGCCGCGCCCAACCCCAACGCCCCAGTGATGACGTTTGCCGTATCGGAGCACGATTTCGGTGATATCAAGCCCGGTGACATTGTGAAGCACACTTTCGAGTTCACTAACACGGGCAAGTCGCCGCTGCTGATTGAGAATGCCACGGCTTCCTGCGGCTGCACTACGCCTAACTGGACCAAGGAGCCTATTGCACCGGGCGCGAAAGGCACCATTGATGTGCAGTTTGATAGCCACGGCAAAATGGGCATCCAGAACAAGGAAATTGCCATTCAGGCCAACACCCAGCCTAGCATCACTAAAATCGTGATCAAAACCAACGTACTGTCTGACGGTACGGCCGGTCCGGTACGTTAGTAGTGGCCTAGAAGTACGCCTGTTATCTGTAGCGGCGCCAGGTTTTTTTTCTGATATTCTGGCCGTATATACGGTGAGAATCAGGGACAGACACTGGCCTAGTTGCGGGTAACAGGCGTTTTTGTTTTTGCATTGTAGGCGGCTACTGGCTGCTTCTTTTTACTTTACCGTATGTTTTCAACTCTTCTTCTGCAAGCGGGCGTCTCGGGTGAGAGCCTGACGTCCCTGTTGTTTCCCGTGGCTATTGCCGCGGTAGTGTACTTTTTCATGATCCGGCCCCAGCAAAAGCGGGCTGCTGAAGCCAAGAAATTCCGCGCGGCCATTGCGAAGGGGTCCAATGTGGTGACCATCGGTGGCCTACACGGCAAAGTGCTGGAAGTGAACGAGGAAACGATTATTGTGGAGGTAGACAAAGGCGTGCGCCTGAAGTTCGACCGCTCTGCTATTGCTCGCGAGGTCGCTGGCAAAAACACGGCTGCTCCGGTGGCCTAACTAACCATGCTGTGCTGTGCCGCTAGCTCGTTCTGCCCGTCTGTTTCGCTGGTTCCTCAGCCCCTTTCTGGGGCAGGAGCGGAGCTATTGGCGGGCTGTAGCGGCGTGTTTTCTGGCGGCCAGCACCTTTTGGCTGCTCAACGCACTCAATAAAACGTACACCACGCGCATTACTTACCCGGTAGCGTGGCGCTACAATGAAACCCGGTTCGTGCCCATTCAGCCGCTACCCACAGAGGTAGCCGTGAATGTCACGGGCCGCGGCTGGAAGCTGCTGCGTCGCAGTCTACCGCTGGAGGTGAAACCGGCCGAGCTGATTCTACCCGGCCTACCGGGCACGCGCTACGTCACCTACCAGAATCTGCGCCCGGCATTGCAGCAGGCCATGGAAGGCATGCAGTTCAACTACCTGCTGACTGATACGCTGTGGGTGGAATTTGATAGGCTGGTGAGCCGTCGGCTGCCGCTGGCCCTAAGTCCGGCCGCCGATGGCTCGGCGTTGCCCTATTCGGCTACATTCCTGCCGGCTACCGTGATGTTTCGGGGGCCGGCCAGCAAAGTAAGCTCCCTGCCCGATCCGTATCCGGTGCACCTACCGCAGGCGCCGGCCGGCAGCACCACCGGCGACATCAGGGTGCCCATCGGTGGGCCTGATCTGGTGGTGCCCAATGTGCAGGACGTACGGGTACGCCTGCAGCACCGCCCGCTCGTGACGGTGCCCGTGAAGGTGGTGCCCGAGCTGATGGATGCGCCCATAGGCCACACGTACCAGTTTAGCCCCGCTACCGTGCAGGTGCAGCTGCAGTGTTTTCCGGAAGACACGGCCAGCCTCGACCGGAAAGAGGTGCGGGTGCAGTTACATTATGGGCAGTTCATCAACGCCGACTCCAGCCTGCGCCCTTTCCTTTCGCGTAGGCCTGCCGCCGCCCGAGGTGGCCAGGTACTTACGCCAGGCGTGCGCGTAACGGTGAAACAGTGAGCTGCTGAGCTTGATGCCCTAGTGGCCCAGACTGCGTCCTCGGTACGTCAAGCCCACTATTTCACCACCTTCCTATCTCATCACATCAGGTATGCTGAAAATTGGAATTACGGGCGGAATTGGCTCGGGCAAAAGCGTAGTGTGCCGGCTGTTTGCGGTGCTGGGCGTGCCCGTATATGACTCCGACGCCCGGGCAAAGTGGGTGATGGCCAACGATATGCTGCTGCGCGACGAGCTGCAAGCCGCCTTCGGCCCCGAAACGTTTGACGCACTAGGCCACCTCAACCGGACGTATCTGGCCCGGGTGGCTTTTGCCGATCCTGTGCAGCTGGCCCGCCTCAATGCGCTGGTACATCCGGCCGTGGGCCGCGACTTTGCGCAGTGGAGTGCGGCCCGCCAAGCCGAAGGCCATGCCTATATCCTGAAAGAAGCCGCGCTGCTCTACGAATCGGGCGCCTATCAGCAGCTGGACCATATCATCACGGTGTTTGCGCCGCTGGAAATCCGGCAGGCCCGCATTCTGGTTCGCGACCCGCACCGCACCGCCGACGACATTCAGAACATCATCGGCAAACAGATGAGCGAAGAGGAGAAAATGGAGCGAGCCGATTTTGTGGTGTACAACGACGATGCGCACCTGCTCATTCCGCAGGTGCTGCAGCTGAATGCCACGTTTCGACGCTAGGCCACTCTCGGGTTTAGTGTAGCGAGCCGAGAGTGGCCTAGCCCTTAGCGGATGATCGGGCTGCGCTCGAAGGGCCGGTTGCGGTCGAAAAGAAAGCGGTACGTGACGTGCGTTTTGTAGATACGCGCCCCAATGGAGCGCGTGAGGGCCAGCATGCGGGGATTAAAGTCGCCGATCCAGTTCATCTCGATTTCGGTGTAGCCGGCGCGCATGAACTGCGCCCGGGCGTGCACCATCATCGCCGACTCAATACCCTTGCCCTGCCACTCCGGCACCACCCCAAAGATGACACCGAACAGCTTTTTATCGGTGCGCTGCATGTATTTGCGTTTTTCCCAGAGGAAACGCAGCTTGCCCAACAAGTTGAAGTTGCGGCCCACGTGCTTGAAAATCTGGTTTAACTCCGGCAGACTCACGAAGAACGCAATGGGCTCATCGTTGTGGTAGGCAAACCAAAGCAGGCGCTCATCCAGCACGGGTTTCATCTCGCGTACCAGTTCGCGTGCCTTCTCCAGCGGCATGGGGTTAATGCCGCTGTGGTTAGCCCAGGCCAGGTTGTACACATGGTGAAAATCGCGGGCCAGCTTTTCGGCCTCGCTCTTGTTGGCGTGCTCGAAGCGGAAAGTAGGGTATTGCTGGGCGTACTTATCGAAGGCGCGGCTAAATGCCTCGTGCAGGGGCATTGCCACTTCGCGGTAGCAGGTGTACTGCTTGAAATACACCTCAAAGCCGTACTGCTCAAATAGTCCCTTGTAGTAGGGCGCGTGGTAGAACATACCGTAGTTGGGCTCCGTGAAGCCATCTACCAGCACGCCCCAGAACCGGTCACGCTCGCCAAAGTTGATGGGGCCATCCATGGCGGCCAGGCCGCGCTGGCTAAGCCACTCACGGCCAGCGTCAAACAGCTCGTTAGCCGCGGTTTGGTCATCAATGCACTCAAAAAAGCCTAGGCCACCTACCGGAAGCGTAGGGTCGGTTTGGGGCGTTTCGTGGTTGATAAAAGCCGCCACACGCCCCACAACCTCGCCGCTGGGGTTGGTCAGAATCCAACGAATAGCTTCGCCGTGGGCAAAATTGTGGTTGCGCTTCGGATCGAAAACCGCCTCGATTTCGTGGTCGAGGGGGGCAATCCAGTTGGGGTGGTTCTGGTAAATGCGCGCCGGCAAATCCAGGAATTGACGGCGGTGTTCGGGGGTCGTGACTTCTACTAGCGGCATATCAGAAAGGAAGCAGGCCAATACAGAGTGGCCTAGGACGCAAAGAAAAGGCCTTTGGCCAACGTAGAACAGTTTAGCGGCTCGGCCGGCGGAAAATGGACAGAACTTTTATTCCCTCCGTGCGGAGCGTATGCACTTCGGTACCCACACTATCGGCGTAGGTTTGCGGGTGCCAGCGGTAGGCCGTCATAAAATAATCGGCCTTGGCCAGCGGCACGTACCGGATGCGTTGGCGCTGCTCGGGGGTAAGCATGAGGCTGTTGTTGTACAGCGGGTTATACCACGGCCAGCGCACGTTTATTTTGATGGGCCCCACCGGATGCTGTTGCAGAAGCCACTCCAAGCCGTAGCGGAAAGTGAGGCCCCAATAGTCGCGCTCCATCAGGGCTTCGGCAGCCGGGGCACTTAGCAAAGTGAAGTACAGATTTTGATAAGGATGCAGGCGCACCATGCGTACGGCAGTGCGCGCCATTTCCAGCCCTGCCAACAGGCCCAGGCCTAGCACCAACGGGCGCCAACGCCGGTGCTGACGGGTCGCAACTATCAGGCCTACAGCGCCCCGCACGGCCAGCAGCACCAAAGCCGGATACACAAAGTAGAGGTGTCGCCAGGCATCGTATAAAGCAGAATGAAGCACTATCACGAGCAGCAGCGGACCCAGTAACCAGCCAGCCAGCAGCAGATCAAGCTGCTGGGCAGGCTCGCGTAGGCCACTCCAGCCCGTACGCAGGATGCGCCAGCCCGCCTGGACTAGGCCTAGCACGGCGGCCAGAATATACGGAACGGGCGTCGTGACAAGCATCCAGACGGGGGCGTAGTGCCAGGGAATATCGCCGGCTTTGTAGTAGTGGCCTAGGTAGTAATTGGTGAAAATCCAGGGGTAGTGGCTCATGTTGCGGAAAGCCGCCACAAAGTTGCCAATGGGGTTCTCCCACAAATAAGGCCAGCCTATGATGGTAGTGCCAACAGCTACTGCCAAGCTAAGCCCGAGTAGCCATAACCGCTGTCGACGCTCCGGGGCCGCCAGCCAGGGCCAGCTGAGCAGCACCAATACCACCGTGAAAGGCACGAGCAGGCTACCCAGAATTCGGGCATCGATGGCCAAACCGATAACCATCCCATGTAGCACGGCCCTGCGAACGGTGGGTTGCTCAGTCAGCCGAACCAGGGTAACCATGCCCAAGGTAAAGAGCCCCATAAACATGATATCCTTGCCGTTGAAGAAGGCTTCCGCAAATAGCCGTGGGGAAAGCACCAGCACCAATGCCGCCAGTAAGCCCAGGCGCCAATCGCGGAAGCGCCGGTAGCCTATTACATACGTGCTCCACACGGCCAGCATGAAAGTGCAGAAAATGAGCAGGTGGCGCATGTAGTAGTAGGCCTCCGAGTCGTGGTGGGTGAACAGGTAGCTGAGCACCGCTACCGGAATCTCGAAGATGACGCCGTGGTCGTTATCGTGGTAGCCTTTCAGGGGCGGAATCAGGCGGGTAGAAGGCTCTTGGCGGATCTTCTCTGGCGCCAAGAGCTCGGCTATATACTTAACATTAACGAGGCCATTGAGATGGTCGGTGGGCTCATCCCACGATACGCCGTAGTCCCGGTGCAGGGCCACGCCCAGCAGCGCCAGCAACCCAAAGAACGCCCCGACCACCCAACGGCGGCCCGCCACGGAATCAGCAGATAACCAGTTTGCTAACGACATAAACAGAATTAGCGGCGGCGAAAAACGGAAAGGATCTTGATGTCGCCGGCCCAAACGGTATGTACTTCAGTGCCCAACGAATCGAGGTAAGACTGCGGGTGCCAGCGGTAAGCAGCTAGGTAATAGCGAGCACTATCGGGTAGGTAGCGCAGCCGGGCGCGGTCTGGGGGGGGTAGAATTAGCAGGTTGTTGTAGAGCGGAAAATGCAGGTGCGTATCGACGGTAACCACCCGGGCCGAATCATTGGCCAAAATCCACTCCAGGCCCCGGCGGTAGGAAAGGCCCCAGTAGTCTCGCTCAAACCGCCGCTCTGCCGTAGGCCCTGGTAGAAAGCTGAAGTACATGTTTTGGAAAGGGTGCAGCTGCACCATACGCCAGGCCGTATGACCCGTTTCCAGAACAGCCGCCACCAAAACAAGCCGACTAACCACCCGCAACGGGCCCGCAGACTGGCCTAGCCGACTCACCCACTGAATGCCTTGTACGGCCCAGAGCAGTAAGGCTGGATACACATAGTACAGGTGCCGCCAGCCTTCATATACTACGGTATGCGTGAGCATAACCAGCACTATCGGACCCAAAAGCCAGAGCACCATAAGTATGGCGAGGCGCCCGGTTTCGCTGGTCCAGAGGGGGCGCTGCCGTCTGCCCTGGAATAAGGCCCAGAGCAAACCAACTGCTGCTGCCAACGAATAAGGAACCGGAATGGTAACGACCATCCAGACGGGGATATAATGCCACGGCAACTGGCCTACGGGTAGGAGTTTGCCCAGGTAAAGATTGGTAAGGGGCCACGGATAACGCACGGCGTGCGAGCTGACGGCCAGCAGCTCAGGCAGCGAGTGAACCCACAGATAAGGCCAGCCCGCTAGTACACCGCCGGCCACCATCAGTAGGTAGAGCAGCCCCACACGCACCAATTGTCGGCCTCGCAGCGGGGGCATGGAGGAGCCGTAGGCCAGTGCCAGCCCCACCGCCGTGAAGAGTACCAGCTGCACTCCATGAACCCGGATATCAATGGCTAGTGCTGTAGCCAAGCCGTGCAGCGCGGCTCGTTTCAGGCTTGGGCGATGCAGCAGACGTGTGAGCGTGTACATGGCCAGGGTGAAGAACGCCAAGTACACCACGTCTTTGCCGTTGTAGAACCCTTCCGCGAAAAAGCGGGGTGAGAGCACTAACAGGGCACTCGCCAGTAGCCCCCAGCGCCAGTCCCGAAACCAATAGGTGCCCAAACGAAACAGGGCCCAGATGCCCACAAGAAACACACTGAAAACCAGCAGGTGGCGCAAAAAGAAATAGGAGCGGGAGTCGTGGTCGGTGAACACATAGTTAAGTGCCACCACCGCCATCTCGAAGAGGGGGCCGTGATGCGCATCCTGAAAATTCCGGATATCAGGAGTGGTGGCAAATGTGGGATGGTGGCGGATGGCCGAGCTCTTGGGCAGCCAGCTAGCCAAGTACTTTAGATTTACAAGACCGTTGAGGTGATTATTAGACTCATCCCACGATACGCCGTAGTCCCGGTGCAGGGCCACGCCCAGCAGCGCTAGCAACCCGAAGAACGCCCCGACCACCCAACGGCGGCCCGCCACGGAATCAGCAGATAACCAGTTTGCTAACGACATATGACTGGCTAATGCAGGCGAAAAACAGAGAGAATTGTCAGCCCATTTACTTGCCGCTCATAGATAGGCGTACCGTAGGCCAGGTAAGGGGCTGGGTGCCAACGATAAGTAGTAAGAAAATACCGGGCCTGCTCCGGGGGCACCATCTGCACCCGGGCCCGCTCTGTGGCAGGAAGTAAAAGCTGCGCATTATGCAGCAGCAGGCGCGTGCGTGGGTCGGTGGCTACCGGTATTGCCGTTCCAGCATCATGGGCCAGAATCCACTCTAGCCCTTCGCGGCCCGATAAGGCCCAGTAATCGCGCTCAAACAGCTTTCCGGTAACGGCGGCCGGCGGAACACTGAAATATACATTCTGATAGGGGTGATCGAGCACCATTCGTGCGGCGGTGTGCAGCACGCCGAAGCTTAGGAAAGCAGCGCCAACCCAGCCCACAGCCCGCCCGACTGGCCTAGAAGCTTGCTGCCAGCTGCACCACAAGGCCCGTAGGCCACCTACGGCCAGCAACAGGAAAGCAGGATAGATGAAATACAAATGCCGCCAACCATCATATAGCACGGAGTGCAGTACAATAACGGCGAGCAGAGGGCCCAGGCACCACGCCACAAAAAGTAGATCGAGGCGGCCTGCCATCGATGCCAGCCACTGCTGCGGCCGGTGCATGGCCCACAACACCACGCCCAGTCCTATCAGGAACAAGGCCGAGTAGGCCACGGGCGTAGTCACCAGTAACCACACCGGGGCGTAGTGCCAGGGCAGCTCCCGCACCGAAATCTCGTGGCCCAGGTACTGCGTGAGCATATCGGAGCGGTAGCGGCTGAAGCTCTGGAAGGCTTCGAGGAAGTGGCCTAGCGGGTTTTCCCAGAGATACGGCCAGCCCAGCACCACCACCACAGCCGTGAGAGGCAGATAAGGCAGGAAGGAAAGCAGAAAACGGCGGCGCTCCTGCTGCGGACGGTACCAGATTTCTAGCGCCGCAAAGCCAAGGGTCAGCGGCACGAGCAGCACCCCCATCGTCCGGACATCAATGGCGGCCCCGGTGGCCAGGGCGTGGAGCAGCGCGCGTAGTACGGTCGGTTGGTGCAGCCACCGAACCAATGTATAGATGCCCAGCGCGAAGAACCCCATGAAAACAGGGTCTTTGTAATTATAAAACGACTCGGCAAACAGCCGGGGCGAAAGCACCAGCAGGCCCGCCGTAACCAAACCCCACCGCCAGCTCCCGAAGCGCCAGGCACCCAACCGGTAAACTACCCAAGTGCCGGCCACGCAGGTGAGCCAGATAATCAGATGGCGCAGAAAGTAAATATCCCGGGTGTCATCGGCGCCCATCACCTTTTCCAGCACCACCAGCGGCAGTTGGAAGAACACGCCGTGGTCGGTGTCCTGGTTATCGCGCATCTCGGGAATATCGGCGAAGGTAGGCTGCTGGCGCGCCAGCTCAGGAGCCAGCTTGAGGGCCACATACTTCGCGTTGATAATGCCGTTCAGACGGTCAACCTGCTCGTCCCAGCCCACGCCATAGTCGCGGTACAGGCCTACGCCCAGCAGTGTCAGCAGCCCAAAGAAGGCCCCAACCAGCCAGCGGTGAGAAAAAGCAAGAGCAGCAGGCATGTACGGAATAAGGAAACCAGATCTGCGGTTGAACCACAAAACGCGGCTAAATTCGGCAATTCATTGCCAACTCTAGCTACCTCCCCGTGCTGCGTTCCATTCCCCGATACGTTTGGCTTGTTGCCGTGCTGCTCCTAGCCCTGCGGTTAGGGCTGAATCTGCACCTCAACCCTGGCCTGGAGTGGAATTATGACGAGCGGCGCAACGCCCGCATTGCCGACAACTACCTGGCGGGCCGCGGCTACGTCAGCCTGGACCCGGAGCGCCAGCAAGTGCTGCCCGATTCGTTTCACGCCACTTTTCCGGTGTTCGTGTACATCGGCTGGAGCCACACTGGCCTACCGCGCCACTACCTCACGCTGCTGGTGTACGGGGCTGCGGCCGGGCTGTACTTGCTGGGCGGCCTGTATGTGCAGCGCACCCTGCTGCATTACGGGGCAGAGCAGGGGCTGGCCTGGGCCGGCGCCGGATTGTGGGCTGTGTCGCCCGGGGTGGCCTACTACATCGGGGCCTATTGGTGGTTTGAAAACCTGGCGCTTCCGCTGCTGATAGTAGTGGTGTACAAGCTCTTGCGCCTGTATGCCGGGCGAAAACTCCATTGGCCCGATGCGCTGCTGCTAATAGCGGCTGTAGTGCTTTCGTGCTTGCT
This sequence comes from Hymenobacter gelipurpurascens, assembly GCF_900187375.1. Taxonomy (NCBI): domain Bacteria; kingdom Pseudomonadati; phylum Bacteroidota; class Cytophagia; order Cytophagales; family Hymenobacteraceae; genus Hymenobacter; species Hymenobacter gelipurpurascens. The sequence goes on from NZ_FYEW01000003.1 coordinate 29,820, forward strand.
GCGCGGCTATTTGCTAGCCGTGTACGGGGTATTGTTTGCCGTATTTCTGGGCCTGATGATGTGGCGCTATGGCGCGGGGGCCAGCCGCCCAGCCTGGGGGTTGGGCCTAGGCCTGTTGGTGGCGCTCTGCCTGGCACACTGGCCCATCTTCCAAAAAAACCACCACATGTTTGGGGCCTGGACGTTGAGCAATCAGGCAGGGTTCGAGCTGTTGCAAGGCCATAATTCCGTCACCAAAGGCCGGTTTATGTTCGACTGGGACGAGCGGACCGGCCCCTTCGATCAGTACGTGCGGGCGCATGTGCCTCAGCTCGACTCGCTTAATCAATACCAGGAAAGTCAGGCCCGAGCCCGGCTGGCCCGGTACTGGGTAGCCACCCATCCGGTGGAAGAAGCAAAGCTATGGCTCCGCAAAACCGCGTTGTTCTTCTCTCCCGAAAACTTTGTGGCCGACGCCCCGAGCACCACCTGGAGCCCTTTTACAGCCTTGGGGCATCTGGCCTTTTTTGCGGCGCTACTCCTGACGCTGTTCCACTACCGCGGGCTCCGCTTTGAGTCGCGGGACGCCTTGTTGCTGACGCCGTTGGTTACCGTGTGGCTATTGAGCCTCGTGTTCTTTGTTGGGTTCCGGTGGCGGTTCTTCGCGGAGCCTGCCCTGCTGCTTTTCCCCCTCATCACCTTGGCCCGGCTGCGGCGTACTCCAGATACAGAGCCGCCGGAAGTGACAGGGTAGGCCTAGTTGCCGGAGCTGGAAATAAGCCACAAGCTTGAATACCACAACAGGCCTAGGCCACTTAAAACGAAAAAGGACAGCCGTTTAGGGCTGTCCTTTTTTTGTGGGAGATACTGGGTTCGAACCAGTGACCCTCTGCTTGTAAGGCAGATGCTCTGAACCAGCTGAGCTAATCTCCCGAGGGGTATGCGTACTAAAAAGTGGGAGATACTGGGTTCGAACCAGTGACCCTCTGCTTGTAAGGCAGATGCTCTGAACCAGCTGAGCTAATCTCCCATGGGCGTATCCCGTTTGGGATGGCAAATATGGCAGGTCGTTTTTGATTGCGCAACTTCTGAGCCGAAGAATCTGCAAGAAATTTTCAGGAAGAGCGCCCGAAGTCCAGCAACTGATTTAGTAACAGCGGCTTTGCTTGCCGGAAATAATATGTAAAAAAGTGCCGGGCCGGAGGCGGTAACTCCCGAAAGCTAGGTGCAGCCAGCGTGTATAGGTTGGAGTAGATAGGAGGGGCCTACAGTTGGGGTCTAACCTATCCAGCTTCCTTCGCGTTAAGCACCTCTACTTACCCATCCTCCTACTTTTCTACATTCCTCTCGCCATGAACGATAACGAACTTCTGCAAAACTATTCTGATCAGGAAAAAGCCGCTTACCTAAGCGTAATTGCCAGTCTAGCCTCTGCCGACCGCGAAGCTTCTGCTGCAGAAGTAGAGTTTTTGCAGCAGCTGGCGCACCAAGCCGGCCTTTCGGGTGGCGCCACGCAGCAAGTGCTATCAGCGGCTAAAGACTCTACCAACGAAAGCGTAAAGCAAAACCTGGATACGCTCCGCAGCAGCGACCTGCGTTTTTCGCTGGTAACGGACCTTATTAGTTTTGCCCGCGCCGATGGTGCTTACTCCAATACGGAGGAAGAAATGGTAAATAAAATTTCGTCCTACCTCGGCATCAGCCAGCAGCAGACGCAAGCACTAGAGCAAGTGGTAGACCAGGCCGCTGCTGTTCCGCACGATGCCAACGACCCCGGCAAGCAAAGCTTCCTGAGCGGCATCACTGATAAACTCGACAGCGTAGGAATTCCGAAAGGTGCCCTCATGGCGGGTCTGCTGGGCGTAGTGGCTCCTATGGTTATTTCGCGCGTTGTAGGCCGTGGTGGCCAAGGTGGCGGCGGCATGATGAGTGGCACAATGGGCGGCCTGATGGGCGGCGCGGCCAACAGCGGCATGGGTGGCCTACTAGGCGGCCTGCTCGGTGGTGGTCTACTGGGCGGCCTGATGGGTGGTGGCCAAAGCCAGGCCGGTTACGGCAACTACCCACAGCAAGGCTCACACGTAGGCAGCGGCGGCCTAGGCTCGCTGATGTCGGTGTTGGGTGGCCTAGGTGGCCAGCCAAACTCGGCTCCGCGTAGCGCGGGAGGCGGTGGCCTGCTCGGCAGCGGTATGGGTGGCCTACTTGGTGGCCTGTTCGGCCGCTAGGCCTCTCAAGCAGCTATTGACGCAACAAAAAAGAGTCGGGAGGCCATTAGGCTTCCCGACTCTTTTTGTTGCCCTACAGGGGACTTTTGAGCCCACTGCCACAGGCCTACAGCACCGGCGTCGGAGTTGAATTGAGGCTCTCGAAGCGCCCACCGGAACCGATCTGTACGACGGTGGTGCCCGTACTGGCAAAAGTGCCGCCGGCGTGCTCCACCGCTTCTACCAGGCAGTAGTTGAGCTCTTCCTTTACCTGCAGGTACTCATCGTAGCTGGTGGTTTCAATGAAGTACTGCACCGTAACCTCTTTGGCGGCGGGCGTAAGGGCCGAGAACTGCATCTGCACTTCGGCCGTTACCAGGGGGTGCTCCTGCAACAGGCGTTTGCCCTCCTCCACAATACTGTGCAGTTGCTGGCTGGTGGTTGTGTGGTTCAGGGCCAGTGTAAAGCCCACCCGGCGCGCGGTACGCAGCGACAGGTTGTTCAAGGGCTTGTCAATCATGGCCTTGTTCGGGACCGTGACGTAGCTTTTTTCGGCGGTGCGCAGGCGCGTGCTCCGAAACCCGACTTTCTCTACCGTGCCTGTTACGGTGCCTACTTCCACTAGGTCGCCCACGGCGAAGGGCCGATCAAGAAAGATGGTGAACGAGGCAATCAGGTTCTCTAGGCTCTCTTTGGCCGCGAAGGCTACTGCTAGGCCACCTATGCCGAGGCCACCAATCAGGGCCGTAACATTCACGCCAAATACGCGGCTCAGCATCACCAGAAACGCCATCGTGAGCACCAATACTTTCAGCAAATCCTTGGCAAAGGGTATCAGCTGATTGTTGAGGCGGGAGGCATTCAGCTCAGCCCGACGCTGAAACACCAGCACCACAAAATCAACTGCTCGCAGTGCAATCCAGGCCACCCCGGTAATCAGCCCGATCTGATACAGGCGGAACAGCACCACCTTTGGCCAGGGCTCGTGCTTGGTAAGCTCGGAGCTGTGCACCGGGTAATCCAGTACCTGAAACGCGAGGTAAATCGTCACGAAGAACACAACGATGGATACCGGCTGAATCAGCAGCTCCGCGAATTGGGCCTCACTGACGCCCTCTGTACGTTTGCGAATAAACCGGAAGGCCAGTTTAGACAACAGCTTGGATAGAAGCGTCTTGAATACGTAGCCGAAAAGCAGGATGCCGGCGCACGTCAGGTAAGCCCCAACGTTGTTGCCGAGAAAGCGCAGGTGCAGGAATTCCTGAAAAGTCATATAGAAGGGACTCGGATGCTTGGGGGCTTAAGGTCTTGGATGAAGATTAGCGCACGGGTGTCCGCACTTCAAGACGCGGGCGAGAATAGGGATGAACGGCCGACGAGCGGATAAACGTATGGGAGAACCACGCCGGAACATCATCCAAGCCCCTAAAATCTTAAGCCCCCAAGACCCAATTACACCAGTTGGCGCAAGGCCATTTCGAACGACTTCTGGGCAATGCCCGTGCGCGAGTCGCCCTGGTGGCGGGTGCGCTCCAGCGCCGAGCGGATGATGCGGGAAGTATCCTGGAAGATGGCCTGGTCCGTGATTTCGGCGTTGGATTCCATCAGGTAAGCGAATACCCGGGCCATGCCGCAGTTGGCAATGAAGTCAGGAATGACGCTGGTGTGGTCGTCGGCAAACTCGCCGGTGGGGCCGAAGAAGATTTCCGGGTCCTGGAACGGCACGTTGGCGCCGCACGAAATGACCTCTAGGCCACCCGCCACCAGCTGATCTACCTGCTCACGCGTGACGAGGCGCGAAGCGGCGGCCGGAATAAATATTTCGGCACCCGAAGACCATACCTGGCGGTTAATGTCATCGAAGGAAAGCAGATTATCGGCGGCCAGCGCGTTGCCGTTGCGGTTGAGGAACAGCGCCCGGATTTCCTCCAGCGAGAACCCTTCCTCCTTCAGTAGGCCACCGGAGCGGTCAATAATGCCCGTAATAAGAGCGCCTTGGGTAGCCAGGTAATAGGCGGCGGCAGCGCCCACATTGCCCCAGCCCTGAATGATGGCGCGCTTACCTGCCACGGAGCGGCCACCCCACAACTCATAATAATGACGCACAGCTTCGGCCACGCCGTAGCCCGTAATCAGGTCGGCCACAGTGTATTTGCGGCTGAGGTCGGGGGAGAAGGTGGCGTCTTCCAGCACCTTCACTACGCCCTGGCGCAGCTGGCCTAGCTTCTGAATTTTCTGGGGCTCAGTGGCATGGTAGTGCCCGTTCACGATGCCTTCCTGCGGATGCCAGAGGCCATAATCTTCCGTAATCGGAATTACATCATGGATTTCGTCCACGTTCAGGTCGCCGCCGGTGCCGTAGTAGTTCTTGAGCAGCGGAATCACGGCCCTGTACCAGCGCTCCAGCACGCCGCGCTTACGCGGGTCCTGCGGGTCGAAGTTGATGCCCGACTTGGCACCCCCAATGGCGGGACCCGAGACGGTGAACTTCACTTCCATGGTTTTGGCCAGGCTCTCTACTTCGCGCTTGTCGAGGCCCTTGCGCATGCGGGTGCCGCCGCCGGCCGCGCCACCGCGCAACGAATTTATTACAACCCAGCCCTCGGCTTCGGTTTCGGCGTCTTTCCACTCAAAAACGATTTCGGGGCGCTTATTTTCAAACTTGGCGAGGAGCTCTTTCATTGAATAGGAGGAGGGGTGGATAGGTTTTGGGCAAAGGTACGCAGCCTACGGGAAGCCTATTCGTCCTTGGTGTGCGTGGCTCCGTACAAGTAGTTGTAAGTACAATATTCCCGCTTTTGTAAATTTTTTCGGGCGATGGTGCGTTGGCAAGGGAACTTAGACCCCCTCGAATATCGTATTACCGATATTCCTGAATACCTCACCTCCTCTGAACAACCACCGTTGTAGCTTCATATGAAACCATTGCTTGCACGAGTAGAATCTAAAAAGGTAGACAAGGCCGCCGCCATGCTGAAAGTGCTGGCGCACCCTAAGCGGTTGGCCATCGTCGATTTGCTGGGCAAAGAGGAAAAGATGACCGTTACGGAAATCTACCGCTCCCTCGATTTGCCACAGGCTATTGCCTCGCAGCACCTGATTACCCTGAAAGACCGCGGCATTTTGTCGTCGTTTAAAGTAGGTACCAAAATCTACTATTCCCTTTCCATTCCAAAACTGCTCGACGTAATCGACTCTCTAGAAGATTGCTGCGACTCGATGTAAGGAAGTTGGCACGCGCCCAGGCGCCTGCTCGTGGGTTCTCAGCTAGCCTACACGAAGAAGCCCGCCGGAATCACTTCCAGCGGGCTTCTTCGTGTTTGTGCGTTGCCAAGTAAGTGGCCTAGGCCACGTCGGGCTGGCGCTCCAGGTCAAATAGGTCGGTTAGTACATCAATGAGCTGGTCGGCCTCGCCACGCTTGCAGGCGGCTTTGAGCTGAAGAACCGGCATCTTGAGCACCTTCTGCATCAACGACTTCGTGATGTCGTCGACGCGGCGAGCTTCTTCGGGCGTCATCTTTTTCTGGAAGCGGTCCATCTCTTCGAGGCGGATTTGCTCCAGGGCGTTCTTGAGTTTCTGGATGGTAGGAGAAACCATCATCTCCTTGGTCCAATCTTGTAGGCCTATCAGGCTTTCCTCAATGATGGCGCGTACTTGGGGTACAGCAGCCAAGCGGCGCTCCAGTGCAGCAGATGCTTTGCTGTGAATGGCGTCGATGTTGTAAACGAGCACACCAGGCACGTTTTCCACATCAGCCTCAATGCTGCGCGGCACTGAAAGGTCTATGAAGAATTTGTAGCTGAGCACATCCAAGCGCTCTACCATCTCGGTGGTAAAGAACGGCTCGGGGCGGGCAATGCTGCTGATAATCACATCGGCCTCCTTCATGCCCTGCACCAAGTCCTCAAAATCGAGAACCTTCAGGTCGCACTCGGCTGCCAGTTCTACCGCTTTGGAGCGGGTGCGATTGCAGATAGTTACATCCTGAAACAGCTTGCTGTCGCCGAGGTGGCGGCACACATCGGCGCCAATCTCGCCTAGGCCTACTACCAGCACACGTGGGTTAGCTACATCGGCGGTCAGCTCTTCTACCAGCTCCAGCGCAGCATACGAGGTAGAAGCGGCGCCGTCGCGGAAGGAGGTTTCCTGCTGTACGCGCTTGTTGGTGAAGAACACCGTGTGCAGCAAACGGTGCAGGAACGGACCGGCCGCATCCTCATCCGCCGACCACTGGTAGGCCTGCTTCACCTGGTTGCTTATCTGCAGGTCGCCTACTACCTGCGCATCAAGACCCATGGCTACCTCAAAGAGGTGACGTACGGCATCGAGGTGCTGATCGAGGATATCGAAATATGGGAAGTACTCGGTTACGTCGGCTAATCCTTTGAGCTGGCCTAGCGCCTCGATAATGGTGGGGCTCTGGTCGCGCTCGGCGGAATAGTAGATTTCGGTCCGGTTACAGGTGCTCAGCACAAGCAGGTCGGAGAGGCCTAGCTCGTGGTGGAGGGTATGCAGGAAACGGCGACAGGCAGCCTCATCCAATGCAATCAGCTCCCTGATTTCCAGGGGGGCTTTCTTGAAGGATAGACTAACGGCCTTGAATGGGTGGAGCATAGCTTGTGCTAGTGCGAGGATCAATGTGCAAAAATACGCTACAAATCGCTAGCGTGAAAACAGTGAACGGAGTGCTGTGGTTCGGGAAGAGTATAATTCAGGACAAAACAGCCGTTTAGGGGGGTGAACTGCGTTCTGGCCTGTCCTAATGTGATGAAAATCATTTGGCAACCGGCCATACCTGACGATAATCACCTGGTTTCCCAAGACCCAGCTCAAGGAAAGGGGAGGGTGGCCTAGGCCTCGGTTTCATCCGGTGAGCGCACCCCTGCGTATCTTGGCTGCGGCGGCTGCCGCCCGACTTCTCTTTCACCCGCTTGCTGTTCTGTGCTTCCGATCTACGACCAAAAATCCCGCATCAAGCTCGTTATTGTGGCTGTAGCCCTGTTGATTGGGGCCGCTACCGTCATTTATACCAATGTGCTGGTGCAGCGCCTGTCGGAGCGGGAACAGAAGCAGATTGACCTGTACGCCAAAACCCAGCGCTACCTGATCAATACCGAAGAAGAGTCGAACGTGTCGTTTCTGATGACGGAAATCATCGACGCTAACAACACCATTCCGGTTATCCTCACTGATGGCGAAAACAACATTGTGGACGCCCACAACGTGAACATTCCCAAGAGCTTATCGGAGTCGGCGGCTATTGATTATCTGCACAAGGAAATTGAGGTGATGAAGCAGCAGCACCCACCCATCGTGATTGAGATTGGGGCCGGGCTGCGCAACTACTTATACTATAAAGAGTCGTCGCTCTTGACGCAGCTGCGCTACTACCCGTTGGTGCAGCTCGCCATTATTGGCTGCCTAGGCGTCATTGCGTACTTCGCGTTCAGCTATTCGCGTCGGGCCGAACAGAACCGGGTATGGGTAGGCCTAGCGAAGGAAACCGCTCACCAATTGGGCACGCCCCTGAGCAGCCTGATGGCTTGGCAGAGCTACCTGAGCGAATCGGAACGGTTTAAGAACGAGCCGATTGTGGAGGAACTAGGCAAGGACGTGCGTCGACTGCAGATTATTACGGAGCGTTTCAGCAATATCGGCTCCGTGCCAGTGCTCAACGACGAGAACATTCTGCGCGTCACGGAAAACGCTATCGAATACCTGAAGAGCCGGGTGTCGAAGAAAGTAACATTCGAAATCAAGACCGACCTGCCCCGCGACACGCCCGCCCAGGTCAATATCCCGCTCTACGATTGGGTAATTGAGAACATCTGCAAAAACGCCGTAGATGCCATGGACGGCCGCGGCAGCATTACCATTCATCTGCGGCGGCCGGCGCGCAATAAATCTCAGATTGCCATCGACATCACCGACACCGGCAAAGGCATCCCGAAAAGCAAAATCGACAGCGTGTTCCTTCCCGGCTTCACGACCAAAAAGCGCGGCTGGGGCCTGGGCCTGGCACTGGCCAAACGCATAATTGAGAATTACCACCAGGGTCGGCTGTTTGTGAAGTGGAGCGAGGTGGGCCGGGGTACTACTTTCCGGCTTATTCTGAACGGGTGATAGGCCAGTGGCCTAGCGGGATGCTTTTTCCTCCCGCTCTGTGGCTTCTTCCACGGCTTCACGTGCTTTCTTTACCTCTGAGCGGTTCGTGATTTCCACGTAGCTGTTGCCGGTTACAGGATTGCCATTGTGGGTGCCTTCCACCCGGCACATGCCTTCCCAGTAGTGCATCTTGATGCCCGCAAAGAGCTTGAGAGTCAGCTCCTGATCAGCCATAACCGGCGTGATGGTGAGGTCGTATCCCTGGCTGGGGATGCGCAGGCGCCACTTGTTGGGGTAGCGCTGTTTGGAGTGCGGGCTGGTCCAGTAGGCCAGGGGCTCCAACTGAAAATCTTTTTGCTCCAGATGAGTGTTCTGAGCCTGCGCGCCGTAGTGTGAGCCGCCCCCGATGCTTTCGCCGGTGGCCTTGTTGTAAAGCTGGTAGGCCATAATTTCCTCCTTCGGCTCCTCAAGCTGAATGCTGAACCAGTCCCACCCAATGTCTTTGGTGGTCACGCTATTGCAGTTCCACTGGCGGTCGTACCACAGCTCGCCTTCTACCTGGTGCACTTTGCCATTTACCTCTAAGGTGCCGGCGGCGGCCATGCGGGGGTAGCTGTAGTATCCAGCCTGCGCCACGGGGCCATATTTCTCGTAGCCGGTGCCACCGTGCAGCAATACCGGTTTCACGGGGCTGGTTTGTAAATCAATAGCGTGCCCCGTGTGCTCGGCCATGCGGGCCTGCAAATGGTAGCTGCCTTCCTGCCCATCCAGCGTCCAGCGTTGAGCTTTCTTTTGGGTACTCAGATTGATGGGCAGGCTGGTGGCCATGAGCTGCGGCAGGCGTTCTACCTTATAGTCGTAGCGGAATTGTTGCTGTTGAGGGTCCGTGATGGCAAAGTTGACCATCTGCCAGTCCTTCTTGCCCGTCAGGTTGAAGTGGAAAAACACATACTCCACCCCAAACACCTCGCCCGTGGCTTTGTCGCGCAGGTGGCCTGTGAAGTACCACCACTCCAGCGAGTTTTGCTTGTGCACAGCCTCTTCCTGCGGTAGCTGAGCCCGCTCATTAAAAACATCGTGCTTATTGACCGGCTTGAGCGCACAACTGGAAACAGTGAATAGGAGAAGGGCAGCTAATAACAAATTCTTCATACCCCGGAATAAGGCAATACAGGGCAGAAAGGTTTGGCTAGGCCACTACTTTGCCTCCTACCAGCGCTGAAACGGCCGCTTCATGCGCTGCCATATACCGCGCGGGCTGTACCAAGGCACTGTGCAGTATCCGCCCACTACCAAATGCTCACCGCTAAGCATGCGCGTATCGGGGGCCAGGTCAACGGTAAGCGCTTCCATGTGCTGCGGGCTGATGGGAAGGTACTGGGTCTTGTACCCAACGAAGCTGAACTGCAGCGGTATGGGCTGACTGTCGCGAAAAGCTTCGGGCAACACCAGCTCAAAGGTTCCAGCCTGGTTGGAACTGACGCCTATAGTAGAGCTTGCTACCAGTACGGTTACGCCCGGCAAGGGCTCATGCGTAACCGAATCCTGCACCACCCCGCGTACCACCAGCGGCGGCAGGAGTGTGGGCGCTACCGATGTAGCGGGTTGCGCCACCATGCCCATTGTAATGGTTCGCTGCACTCGAACAGGAACTGCCTGCTGCGCCCCTACTGCTGGCGCCGCCGCAGTGCCCAGGCCTAGCAGCGCCGCCACAGCCAGCAGCCGTTTGCGCCAGGAAGCACCAGAATCAGGCAGCGACTCCATCAGCGGCCGGCCGAGCTGCTCCTCTCGAAACCGCCCGCACCCGGCACCCGCCGACTGGCCTACGTAGGCCAGTACCTCGGCATCAGTCATGCGGGTAAAATCCACGACTACCTTGTTGCAGGCGGCGCAGTGGCGGCCCTGGGCGGCAGGCGTCATAGTTTGCCAGTTCTCGTGGCAGGGCTTCGGGATGGTGAGCGTGGGGCGGTGGTGCATGTGTCAGCAGGTTTGGTTTGCTGAGTTGATGCCGCGCCAGGCCACATTCCACACGGTACCACTGAATTTATTTGGTAAGACAGGCAGGAGCAACACGATTCTGCATTACACCCAAAAGGACAACCGCGCCCCACAACGTGCAGCCCCACGCATTATTCTGTATCTTTTGCCCCCTTAACCTCTCACTACCGCCTTGCCTACACCTCTTCCACCCTCGCGCCTCAGCGGCCTGTTTCGCCGCAAAAGCCTGACTGATATTCTGCACAACCCGCCCGCCGATGCCGAGGGCCACAGCTCCGGCGGACTGGAGCGCCACCTCACCGTCCGCGACCTGACGGCGCTGGGCATTGCCGCCGTTATTGGCGCGGGCATCTTCAGCACCATCGGCAACGCCTCCCACGATGGCGGCCCGGCCGTATCGTTGTTGTTCGTGTTTACGGCTATTGCCTGCGCCTTTTCGGCGCTGTGCTACGCGCAGTTTGCGGCTACTATCCCCGTGAGCGGCTCGGCCTATACCTATGCCTACGCCTCGTTCGGGGAGCTGGCCGCCTGGATTATCGGCTGGGCCCTGATCATGGAATATGCCGTTGGCAACATTGTGGTGGCCATTTCCTGGTCTGATTACTTTACCGGGCTCATGGATGGGATAGGGGTGCACATCCCGTCTTACCTCACCATGGGCATGCAGAGCGCCCATAAGCATTACAATGAGGTGCTGGAGCTCATGCAGTCCGGCAAAGCCCTGACGGAAGCCACGCCCACGCAACTGGAAGGCTACAAAGCCTGGGCCAGCGCCCCGGAGCTATTTGGTGGCCTACGCCTCGTTATCGACCTGCCCGCCGGCCTGATTACGCTGCTCATCACAGCCATCGTGTACATCGGTATCAAGGAGTCGAAAAACGCTTCTAACCTACTGGTGCTGTTGAAGTTGATTGTAGTAGCCACGGTTATTGGGGTAGGCGTATTCTACGTGCAGCCCGGCAACTGGACTCCCTTCGCCCCGAACGGCGTGGGCGGCGTGCTCAAAGGCGTATCGGCGGTATTCTTCGCTTATATCGGCTTCGATGCCATTTCTACCACGGCCGAGGAGTGCAAAAACCCCCAGCGGGATTTGCCCAAGGCCATGATCTACGCGCTCATCATTTGTACGGTACTCTACGTGATTATCACGCTGGTACTCACCGGTATGGTGTCGTATAAAGAGCTTGGCGTAGGCGACCCACTGGCGTTTGTGTTCCAGAAAGTCGGCCTCAACTGGCTGGCTGGCGTGGTGGCCGTATCGGCCATTTTTGCCATGGCCTCGGTGCTGCTCGTGTTTCAGATCGGTCAGCCCCGCATCTGGATGACCATGAGCCGCGACGGACTGCTGCCGCCCGTGTTTGCCAAAGTGCACCCCAAGTTTCACACGCCTTCCTTCAGCACCATCGTCACGGGCTTTTTCGTAGGCGTGCCAGCTCTGCTGCTGAATATGGACCTAGTAATTGACCTCACGAGCATCGGGACGCTGTTTGCGTTTGCGCTGGTGTGCGGCGGCATCCTCGTGATTGACCCCCACGGCCAGAGCGATGCGCGTTTCAAGGTGCCCTACATCAACGGCCAGTTCCTCGTGCCGCTTATCATGTTGATAGGCCTAGGCCTGCTCTTTGCCTACAACCAAACCGGCCTCACCGAGTTCTGGAGCGCTGTGCGCGGCGACGGCGGCTACGACGAGTTCCGCCACTATATCCCGATGCTGGTGTTCATCCTCTCGTGCGTTATTCTGGCATGGCTCTCGTTCCGTAAGCGCCTCTCCCTGCTGCCCACGCTGGGCCTGCTCACCAACCTTTACCTGATGACCCAGCTCGGCATCAACAACTGGCTGCTCTTCTTCGGCTGGCTGATTATCGGGCTGGCGCTGTACTTCAACTACGGCTTTAAGCACAGCAAACTAGGCTTGAAAAAAGCGGTAGTAGCGCGCTAGGCCAGTCTGGCTATTCCAGTAGTTTTCCAAACCCGTCGGCGCCTGTTGCTGGCGGGTTTGTTTGGTTGATGGCCTGATTTTCTTTGCCTATCTGCTACCCGTTTTCTGCACCAGTATGTCGGCTGATCTATTTGCCTCCTCCCTAGCCACCCGCCTGGAAGCCTCGCGTCAGGAATTATTAGATCTGGGCTTGCGCAATCCGCTGCTCAACTTTCGGCTTTCGAAAGCGCAGGGCGTGGCCGTGGTGCAGGAAGAGGCAGCGGCGGTGTACGAGATGCTGGTGCGCCAAGGCAAAACCATGTACTTCCAGGCCGCGCCCGAACCAGCCAAGCAGAAAACAAGCGCCGAAGCAGTGGCGCCCGCAGCTCTAGGCCACTCCGCGAGCGGGATGCTGGAAGCCGATGAAACCCCGGCTACTTTGCTTTCAGCCTCCGAAACGTTGGAAGGCGAGGAGGAAACGGCGGAGCCAGCACTGGAAACCCCGCTCGTCAAACGACCAACCGAAGCGGAGCGGCAGGCCTTGCTCACCAACAACAAGCTGCAGACTGCCGAGTCGCTGGCCAAGCTAGAGAGCCGCTTACTCAATACGTATTACACCGCCCGCACCAGCCTGGAAGAGCAGGGCGTAAACATTCTGTACCTGGCCCTGGGCATGCTTACCTGGTACGAAGACAGCAGCAGCGAGGAGGCGCGCCGGGCCCCGCTGGTGCTGGTGCCCGTGCTGCTGGAACGGGGTACCGCTGCCGAGCGGTTTAAGCTGCGCCACACTGGCGCCGAGGTGGAAGGCAACCTCTCGTTGCAGGCCAAGCTCAAAGCCAGCTTCGGACTGAGCTTGCCCGAGTGGGACGAAGAGGCTGGCGTGGAGGCCTACTTGGCTGTAGTGGCAAAAGCCGTGCAGGGGCTGCCCCGCTGGCAGGTAGAGCCGGGGCAGATTGCCCTGGGCTTCTTCTCTTTCGGGAAGTTTATGCTCTACCGCGACCTGGACCCCGCCAACTGGCCTAGCGAAGCCACCCTGCTCGACCATTCCGCCATTCAGGCGCTGCTGGGCACCGATACCGGTTTCCAGGATGCCCCACCCAGCCTCGACGACACCGCTTTCCTCGACACGGAAAGCGCCGCACATGAGCTGCACCAGGTGCTTGATGCCGATAGCTCACAACTGCTGGCGCTGCTGGCGGTGCAGGAAGGCCGCAACCTAGTGGTGCAGGGCCCGCCCGGTACCGGCAAGTCGCAGACCATTGCCAACCTGCTGGCCGAAGCCATTGGGGCGGGCAAAAAGGTGCTGTTCGTGGCCGAAAAAATGGCGGCGCTGGAAGTGGTAAAGCGCCGATTGGACGCCCTAGGCCTGGGCGCCGCCTGCCTGGAGCTGCACAGCCATAAAGCCAACAAAAAAGCCCTCCACGAGGAGCTGAAAGCCACACTTAGCCTGGGCCGGCCCGCTACGGCCGCCCTGGTAGAAGACCAAATGGCCCAACTGCCACGCTACCGAACAGCCCTGAATAACTATGCCTTGGCCGTGAATGCGCCGCTAGGCCACAGCCGGCGTACGGCCCAGCAGGTGACGGGCGAGCTGCTACAGCTGCGCGAAGAAAACCAGGGTGTAGAACTGCCGCGCATTCCGTTTCCGGACCTCGCCACCTGGACGGATGCCAAAGCTGCCCACGCCGAAACCCTGGCGGCCCAGCTGCAAGCTGTTCTGCAGAAAATCGGGGTGCCGCAACAGCTGCTGTTCTGGGGCAGCGAACTGACGGTGCTGCTCCCCGCCGATCAGGCCGCTCTTGCCACCCAACTCCGTGAAGCACAAGCAGCGTTGAGTACGTTGCAGGAAGCCGCGAAAAAATTGGCTGAACACTTAGGTTTGACCATGCCCGCCGAGCGAACGGCCGCCGAGCAACTGTTGCCCGCTGCCCGACATGCCCAACTGGCCCCGCCGCTGGCCGGCATGACCGTGGCCGATAGCGCCTGGCTGCAGCAAGTCAGCACAATTCAGGAATTGTTGCAGGCCGGAGTGGCCTACACTGCCCTGCGACAGGCGCACGAAGCTACGCTGCTGCCTGAAGCCTGGGACCAGCAGCTGCTCTCAGAACGCGCGTCCCTGTTAACCGCCGGCGACAGTTGGTGGAACTTCCTCAACGGCGACTACCGCCGCGCCCGCAAGCGCCTGCAAAGCCTATGGCGCGGTCCGCTGCCAAAGGAATCGGATGGGCTGGTTGTGGTCATAGATGCGATTCACGAAGCCTCCCGTCATGCCCGAACTATCACGGATGCGAGTGGCCTAGGCCAGCAGCTTTTTGGGACGATGAACTGGCAAGGGCTGCGTTCCGACTGGCCTAGACTGATGAAAGCGCAGCAGTACCTGACCCTGACGCACCAGCGAATTTCCCGGGGTGAGTTGCCGACGGCGCTGCTGGCCTACCTGCAGCAAGGCGCTTCTCCGGACCACATCATGGCCCCGCTAGCCGCCCTGGAAACCGCCCTGGCAGGGCAGCGCACCGCCCTGCAGGCCGTAGTGGAGGGCCTGCAGCTAAACGAAGCCCGCCGCTTCGGGCCCAATGGGCGGCTGCAGTTTCAATCATTTGAAAATCAGCTGGAAATACTAGCCAGTTGGGCCGCCGATTTGCCCGCTTTGCGCGCCAGTACGGAGTGGAACAACGTAGCCGCCAGCGTACAAGCGGAGGGGCTGCCGGAACTACTGACCCTGGCCGAACGCTGGGGGCCAGCCGCCCGGCATCTGGTAGGTGCCGTGCGCCAGACATGGCTGGAGTACCTCCAGAAACTGGCCTACGAGCAGCCCGCTCTCCGGCAGTTCGAGCGCACCAGCCACGAAGAAACCGCCGCCCGCTTCCGGCAAGCCGACCGCGACGCGCTGTACCATCATCGGGTGCGGGCCATGCGCCAGCATTTTGAGCAGCTGCCGCACCCGCAGGCAGGTGGGCAAATGCTGCTGCTGCGCAATGAATTCGCCAAGAAAACGCGCCACCTGCCCCTGCGCAAGCTCATGCAGCAGGCGGGCCGGGCAGTGCAGGCCATCAAGCCCATCTTCATGATGTCGCCGCTGTCGGTGGCCAATTTCCTGCCGCCCGGCGCCGTGGAGTTCGACCTTGTGGTGTTTGATGAAGCCAGTCAGGTGAAGCCCGTGGATGCTCTGGGCGCCATTGCCCGCGGCAAGCAGCTGGTGGTAGTCGGCGACTCTAAGCAGTTGCCGCCCACCTCATTCTTTGATTCTTTGACGGGCAGCGGTGAGGAGGCTGACGAGGAAAATGTAACAGCTGATATCCAGAGTATTCTGGAGCTGTGCAAGGCTCGCCAGATGCCCGAGCGGATGCTGCGCTGGCACTACCGCAGTCTGCACCAAAGCCTGATTGCGGCTTCCAACCATCTGTTTTACGAAGATAAGCTGGTCATCTTCCCCAGTCCCGGCGGGCAGGGGCAGCTCGGGCTGGTGTACCATCATTTGGCTAACACCCACTACGAGCGCGGCACCACCCGCACCAACCCGCTGGAAGCCCAGGCCGTGGCCGAAGCGGTGCTACACCATGCCCGCACCACGCCGCGCCTCACGCTGGGGGTGGTAGCCTTCAGCACGGCTCAGCGGCAAGCAATTCAGGACGCGCTGGAGAAGCTGCGCCGCCAACACCCCGAAACGGAGGAATTCTTCAATCGCCACCCCCACGAGCCGTTTTTCGTCAAGAATCTGGAAAACGTACAGGGCGATGAGCGCGACGTAATTCTAATCAGCGTGGGCTACGGGCGCACCAAGGAGAGCTACCTCACCATGAGCTTTGGGCCGCTGAACGGCGAAGGTGGCGAGCGGCGCCTGAACGTGCTCATCACGAGGGCCAAGCAGCGTTGCGAAATCTTCACTAACCTCACCGCCGACGACCTAGACCTGAGCCGTACACGTGCCAAAGGGGTGGCGGCCCTCAAAACCTTCCTCAACTTCGCCCAGCATGGCCGCCTGAACCAGAATGAGGAAACCGGGCGGGCCATGGAGTCGCCGTTTGAGGAGGCAGTATACCGCGCCCTCACAGCCCGGGGCTATCAGGTGCGGCCCCAGATCGGCAGCCAGGGCTTTTATATTGATCTGGCCGTAGTGGACCCCGACCAGCCCGGGCGCTACGTGTTGGGCATTGAGTGCGACGGGGCCATGTACCACAGTGCTCGCTCGGCCCGCGACCGGGACCGGCTGCGCCAGCAGGTGCTGGAAGCCGTGGGCTGGCGCTTGCACCGCATCTGGAGCACAGACTGGTTTCGCAGCCCCGCTGCCGAAACCGAGCGTGCCATTCAGGCTATTGAAGAAGCCCGCCGCCTTGCCACCCTCGACGATTCTGATGAGCCGGAGGAAGTGGAAACGGCTGTAGTACCACTGGAACTTACTGGCATTGAGCGAGAAGAATCCCACGCCACCCCCGTTACCCTGGCCGAGCCCTACCAGATGGCGCAGCTGCCTGCCGCGGTAGGCCACCGGGAACTGCACCAGCACAGCCTAGGCCAGTTAGCCAACTGGCTTACTTCCGTTGTGCGCATCGAAAGCCCGGTGCATCTGGAAGAAGCTACCCGCCGCTTGGCGCTGGCTAGCGGAGCCAGCCAGGTAGGAGCACGTATCCGGAAATCGGTACAGGATGCCGCCCTGCTGGCCCAAAACCTACGCCACTTGCGCCGCCAGGGCGACTTTTTGTGGGAAAATACCATGCAGCAACCGCCTCTCCGCGACCGAAGCAATCTGCCCACCATATCCCGCAAGCTGCCGTTCGTAGCTCCCGAGGAGCTAGCCCGCGCCCTGCGCACCGTAGTAGAGCAAAGCTTTGCTATTCCCCGCGAGGCCGTGTTTCTGCCTACTGTGCGCCTATTGGGCTTCAACCGCCTATCAGAGGAAATGCGTCAGCAGCTGGAGCCCGCCCTGGCTGGCCTACTGGAACGCGGCGAGGTGGAGGAAGTAAACGGCGTACTAAAACCAACTGCTTGAAGCAGGCCTAGGCCAGTCGCTTCTATTTGATAAGGTCCTTCGTGGGGTTCAGGATGATGTGCCTCTTTACTTCATTCCCATTACTTCGCCCGATGAATAATGGCTACACTGATCAGAATAATCAGCATGCCCAGCAGGTGCCAGAGGTTAAACTGTTCGCCATCCAGCAGGCCCCAGCCCAAGGCCATTATCGGGACCAGGTAGGTATTGGAGGCGGCAAACAGAGCCGTGGAGCTTTGGATGAGCTTGTTAAACAGCACCATGGCTACGGCTGTGCTCATGGTGGCCAGCAGCGCAATGTAGCCGAAGGCCGTCCAGGCGCCGGGTACGGTGGCTAGCTTATGCAGGAACTGGGTGCCCAGCAGCAGGTAGGCTAGGGCTGGTCCGCCAATAAACAGGAGCAGCAACCCCGTGACAGCCAGCGCCGGAATGCCACTGAAATGGTGCTTGATGATGTTGACACTGAAGCCGTAGCCCAGCGTAGCCAGCACAATATAAAGGCCATACCACGCATTGCTCTCGCCGCTCGGCGTGGCATCGCCACCGCTGCCGCCTAGCAGCATCAGCACCACGGTACCAGCCAGGCCTAGGCCTATCCCAAACACGCGTAGGCCAGTCAGTTTCTGCCCAAAGAAAGCGGCCCCAACCACCAGCGTAAATACAGCCGTAAGGGCATTCAGGACCCCCGCCAGGCCAGACGCCATCCGGGTTTCGGCATAAGCAAACAGGAAGGCCGGAATGAGGGTGCCCACCACGCCGCTCAGCACCAGCCATTTGAACCGGCTGCGCTCTACTTTGCCAATATGCTTTAGGGCAAACGGCAGCAGCAGAATAGCCGCTACACTCACCCGGGCCGCGCCCAGCTCCACCGCCGAAAACACCACCAGCCCTTTCTTCATCAGAATGAAAGAAGTACCCCAAATAGTGGCCAGCACCAGCAGCAGAACCCAAGCCGACGCCGGCGTGCGATGAGGTGGAGGCCCCGCAACCGCTGGCTGAGCAGGAGCAGAGGTAACGGCCGGGGCAGGGGAGGAGGGCATGTGGGGCTGGGTGGTGATAGAGCGAAGGGAGGGGAGAACGAGAAAAGAGAAAGAGCCGCAAAAAGACCGTCATGCTGAGCGCAGTCGAAGCATCTCTACCGCTTCGTCCTCACGATTGAGTTAGCCAGCGGTAGAGATGCTTCGACTGCGCTCAGCATGACGGTCTAATTAAATCCTAGCCCACCAGAATCGGCTCGGCGGCAATGATTTCGTCCATGATGCCGTGGATTTCTGCCGGGTCGTTGCTGTCTACTAGGCGGGTGCGCCACTGGCGGGCTCCTTCCAGGCCCCGGAAGTACTGGGCGTAGTGGCGGCGCATTTCAAACACACCGGCACGGGGGCCTTTCCATTCTAGGCTTTTTTCGAAGTGGAAGCGGCAGGCTTGCACGCGCTCTTCTACCGTGGGTGGCGGCAGGAGCTGACCCGTGGCAGCGTAGTGCTTCACCTCCCGGAAAATCCAGGGGTAACCGATGGCGGCTCGGCCAATCATCACACCATCTACGCCGTAGCGGTTTTTATACTCCACGGCTTTCTGGGGCGAATCGATGTCGCCGTTGCCGAAGATGGGGATTTTGATGCGCGGGTTGTTCTTGATGCGGCCAATCAGGTCCCAGTCAGCGTCGCCTTTGTACATCTGCACGCGGGTGCGGCCGTGCACCGTCAGAGCCTCAATCCCGATATCCTGCAGGCGCTCGGCTACGTCTTCCACGTTCTTGGTAGAGTCGTCCCAGCCCAAGCGGGTTTTTACCGTCACGGGCAGGTGCGTGGCCTTTACAACGGCCGAGGTCATTTCCACCATCTTGGGGATGTCGCGGAGCAGAGCGGCACCGGCGCCGCGACAGGCCACCTGTTTCACGGGGCAGCCGTAGTTGATATCGATGAGGTCGGGGCCGGCTTCGGTGCTGATGCGGGCGCACTCGCCCATTGTCTCCACATCGGAGCCAAACAGCTGAATGCCGATGGGCCGCTCGTAGTCGAACACATCCAGTTTCTGGCGGCTTTTAGCGGCCGCCCGAATGAGTCCTTCCGAAGAAATAAACTCGGTATACATCAAATCGGCGCCTCCTTCCTTGCACACGGCCCGGAACGGAGGGTCCGAAACGTCCTCCATGGGGGCAAGCAACAACGGGAAATCGGGCAGGGCAATATTGCGGATGTGTACCACGGCAGGCTATTCTAGTATTTTGCGCAAATTTACGACACTTCCAACTCTTACCACCCTATGAAAGGTTTCGTCTCCAGCCGGTTGCATCCCCTTGCCAACCTGGCGCTGCTCCTGGTGCTGCTGGTAGCGACCTTCAGCCTGTCGATGTTGCTGATAGCCGTTTGCAGCAATTTGCTGTTCGGCGTAGGCCTCTTAGAGATTGGCAACGTGCAGCAATCTCCGCAGTATTATCCGAACGGTTGGGGCATTTCGATGCTTAGCCAGGGATTGTTGCTGCTGGGTGCATTTGGTGGAGCTGCCATGGTAATGGCTTCTTTGACAGGGTTTAAGCTGGCTGATTATTTTGCGCCGCGTAGGCCAGTGCCCTTCTGGTGGCTGCTGGCGGCGATGGTCCTGATTATAGCCAGTCTGCCCTTTATGTCGGGGCTGATTGACTGGAACGCGCACGTGCATTTTCCGGCGTTCCTGCACGATTGGGAAGTGAAGGCCAGAGAGCTGGAAGAAAAGGCCCAGGTCATTACGCGGTTTCTCACTCGTTTCACCTCGTTCAGCCGGTTTTTAGTTGCCCTGCTGGTTATTGCCGTAGTGCCGGCCGTAAGCGAGGAGCTGTTTTTCCGGGGTGTGGTGCAGCGCAACCTCGTGCAGTGGGTGGGCCGGCATGGTGGCATCTGGCTGGCGGCGGCTATTTTCAGTGCCATCCACTTTCAGTTTCTGGGGTTTGTGCCTCGCTTTGTGCTAGGCCTGGTGCTGGGCTATTTGTATGAGTGGAGTGGCAACATTCTGGTGCCTATGGCGGCCCACTTCACCCAGAATGCCTTCCAGATAGTGCTGCTCTACATTCAGCAGCGGCAGTGGTCGGCTACCGCCTTCGACCCCGACTCCACGCAGGCGCTGCCCTGGCCTATGATGCTGCTTTCCCTAATCTTTTGCGCGGCTTTGTTATGGGTACTGCGCCGCTATATGCAGGCGCCGCAAGCCGACGAGCTGCCCACCGAAATGCACACGCTCAGCAGTGGAGGCATTGCCGTAGCCTCCCCCGAAACGCCCACTGCCGCCCGCACCCTCAGCCACCACGGCGTAGATATCACCCGCGAAAATAAATAAGGAGCTATTCTATAGTGGCCTAGCGGCAACGCGTACGCCACTCTGGGTTTTGCTTTGCCCCCATAACTCTCCAATCTCCCTCGTCCTTGCCCACTTCTTCCGCCCCCATTCCTTCCCCGGCCACCGAACCCGCGGCTGGTAAGCCGCCCATGTCCAATCTGGCGCAACGCATCATCTTCGGCCTCATTGGGGCGGCCATGTTGCTGGGCAGCGTGTGGTATAGCTCCTGGACGTTTGCGCTGTTCTTCGCGGCCGTGCAGGCCAAGATGCTCATGGAGTTTTACCGGATGATGCAGAAGGCAGGTTATAAGCCGGCAGCATTGTTGGGCGGGAGTATTAGTGTTTTACTGTTCATCGGCGCGTTTGCAGTAGTAAGCATAAAAAATGTTGCTGGTTCAAGCGACCCTGCCTTTCACATAGTAGCCAGCAATGCAGTGCGCTTTGCTGGTCCTATGCTACTAGGCATTATCTTGTTGTTGCCAGTTATCTTGATTCTGCGGGAAATGTATGCCTGGCCGCGAGAAAATCAGCCGTTTGCGCCCTTTTCCAATGTGGGGGTAGCACTGCTAGGCCTGCTCTACGTGAGCTTGCCGATGAGCTTGCTGAATCTGGTGGCCTTTAGTGGTGGGGCCAGCTACGACTACCGCCGCATCTTCGCGCTGTTGCTGCTGGTATGGTCGTCGGATATTGGGGCATACGCAGCGGGCAAAACCTTCGGCAAGCACAAGCTGGCCCCAAAAATCTCACCCGGCAAAACCTGGGAAGGCGCCATCGGGGGCTTCCTGCTGACGCTGGCCATGGGCTGGGCGCTGGGCTACTTGCTGCCGGAGCTTTCCTTGGCCTACCGCCTGGTGGTGGCAGGCGTAGTGGCCGTATTCGGCCCGCTCGGCGACTTAGCTGAGTCTATGCTCAAGCGCAGCGTCGATGTGAAAGACTCCGGTAAAATTATGCCCGGCCATGGCGGATTACTCGACCGGTTCGATGCGTTTCTGTTTATTCTGCCGGTGCTGGCGCTGCTACAGCTGGTGTTTGGCTAGGCCACTTCCATAACGTTCACAGTGTATTTTAAAAAGCCCGCAGATAGGTTTCTGCGGGCTTTTCTGTATTCATTAGGGAAGTAATATAAATAGTAGCCAGACTAACGCGTGTTTGGTGCTGTTTTTGTGCCTGCGAGTGGCCTAAGAGTAGGGCTAGGCCAGCATGCACCCCACCCGGTTCGCCTTGCGTATGGCATAAACCTACTACCTTTGACCACCTGATTTTGTGCGCGACAACGGGCTCCCACCGCCTTTCGTCGCCGTTTTTATTTCCTCACCCACCCCAACCCTAACCCCGTATGGCTGCCACCACGGTGTACAAAGAACCGGCTCCTCGCGTAGATGCCGAAAATCCCCTCGAGTCCATGATGTCGCGTTTCAACGTGGCCACGGAAATTCTGGGTCTCGATGACGAAACCTACAACGTCCTCAAAGCCCCCGACAAGCAGGTAATTGTGCACATCCCTGTCACAATGGACAATGGCAAAGTGCGCGTATTTGAAGGCTACCGCGTGGTGCACAACACCATTCTGGGTCCTTCGAAAGGCGGCATCCGCTACGATAAGAATGTGCACCTGGATGAGGTGAAGGCCCTGGCCGCCTGGATGACGTGGAAGTGCGCTGTAGTTGACTTGCCTTATGGCGGTGCCAAAGGCGGTATCATCTGCGACCCCACTACCATGAGCGCCGGCGAAATTGAGCGCCTCACCCGTGGCTATACCCTGGCCATGAAAGACGTTTTTGGCCCCGACCGCGACATTCCAGCTCCTGATATGGGTACTGGCCCCCGCGAAATGGCGTGGCTGATGGATGAGTTCTCCAAAACCGTAGGCGCTACCTCACCTGCTGTTGTAACCGGCAAGCCCTTGGTAATGGGCGGCTCATTGGGCCGCACAGAGGCTACGGGGCGTGGCGTGATGGTATCGGCGCTGGCCGCTATGAAGAAGTTGGGCATGGATCCACACCAAGCATCGGCCGCTGTGCAGGGCTTCGGCAACGTGGGCACCTGGGCCGCCAAGCTGCTCAGTGAGCAAGGCGTAAAAATCAAGTGCATTTCTGACATCAGTGGCGCTTATTGGAACGATAACGGCATCAACATTGATGAAGCCGTGGCCTACAAAAATGCCCACAAAGGCCGCCTCGACGGCTTCAACGGTGCTACACTCATGGATGACGCCGACGACCTGCTCACGTCTGAGGTAGACGTGCTGGTGCCTGCGGCGGTAGAAGATGTTATCACGGAGCACAACGCGCACGACATTAAAGCCAAGCTGATTGTGGAAGGTGCCAACGGCCCGACTTCGGCCTCCGCTGACCCTATTATCAATGAGAAGGGTATTATGGTGGTACCGGATATTCTGGCCAACTCGGGCGGCGTAACGGTGTCCTACTTCGAGTGGGTGCAAAACCGCCAAGGCTTCAAATGGACCGAGGAAATGGTGACCGAGCGCGCCGACCGGATCATGAACGATGCCTTTGAGAAAGTGTACGCCACCAGCCAGAAGTACAACATCCCGATGCGCATTGCGGCCTACGTGGTAGCTATTGATAAAGTAGCCCAGACGTACAAGTTCCGTGGCGGTTTCTAGGCCAGTTCCAGCAACCAACTGCTTTTAAAAGGAAGCGTTTTTGGTAGCTAACTGGGCTGTGAGCCCGAACTAACTATATTTGTTTCCGGATAGCCCGGGCCGGTGGCTCGGGCTATCTTTATGCAAGTAGGCAAGTCGTTTCCTTCATGGAATCATCCGTCTGCTGGGCTCTGTTTCTGGAAAAAGCGTCTGAAGAAGCGAAATTCACGTATTCAGCGCAAATCAGTGATTTATGAAAATTCACAAAGAAGGACGACGTATTCTGTTCTTTACGTTGCTGGCCCTGGTGGTCGTCAACTTACTGCTCTTTCGCTATAATGCTAGCTACGACGATTTTAATAAAATCTTTGCGGGCATTTCGGTCGTCGTTTTTCTGGCACTGCTCCAGTTTTTCCGGAGCCCGGCCCGTCGTCTGTTCACTCACGAAGACCTGATTATTGCCCCGGCCGATGGGAAAGTGGTGGTGATTGAGGACGTGCTGGAGCCAGAGTATTTTGATGATGTGCGCAAGCAAATCAGCATTTTCATGTCGCCGATTAACGTGCACATCACCCGCAATCCTATTTCGGGCATTGTGCGTTACTTCAAATACCATCCGGGCAACTACCTGGTGGCCTGGCACCCCAAGAGCAGCACCAAAAATGAGCGCACCACGGTGGTGGTAGAAACCGAAGCTGGTCCGTTCGTGCTGTTTCGCCAGATTGCGGGCGCCATGGCCCGCCGCATTGTGTGGTACGTGAATGAAGGTGACGAAGTAAGCCAGGGCGAAGAGTTCGGCTTCATCAAATTCGGCTCCCGCGTGGATATTTTCGTGCCCGTGGATACGGAAGTGAAAGTCCAGATCGGCGAGAAAGTAAAGGGTGGCCAGACCATCATTGCCCAGCTCAAAACGGAAGCTCCTTCTTTGTTTTAGATAACAACTGGCCTAGCGCATAAAAAAGCCCTCCTGTACAATTACAGGAGGGCTTTTTTATGCGCTAGGCCACTTTCAGCAACCGGTAGTGGAGCAACGTCAGGCCATCGGGCCAGGTGTGCGTGCGCAAGAGCTGCAATGGTTGCGGATGTTTCTGCGGATGCCAGAGCGGAATGCCGGCGCCTAGCAGCAGAGGTACTGTAAAGAGCATTAGCTCATCTACCAGTCCAGCGGCAAGCAGGGGCGCGGCCAGAGTGCTGCCCCCAATTAGCCAGATGGTGCCACCCGGCTCATGCCGCAGCAGCTGCACAAATTCTACGGGGTCAGTTGATACAAACTGAACCGATGGATGAGCGGCCTCGGTAGGCGGCTGATGCGTGAACACATAATTGGTGAGCGTGGGGTAGGGCCACTCACCAAAGGTGAGCACCTGCTCGTAGGTTACGCGGCCCAGCAAGGTAGCATCCACGGTAGAGAGGAACTCTTCGTAGCCGTAATCCTCGCCGGGCGGAGGAGTCGGCAGCCAGTCTGCCGATCCATCGGAGGAGGCAATGTACCCATCAAGGCTGGCGGCGATGTAGAGAACAACGTTGCGCATCAGGCGGCAAGGGTAAGTGGGTTAAAACCAGTGGGCCGCCGATAGCATAAGTTGCTCCAGGGCCTGCTGATCGGCGGCATCAAAATCGTTGAGCTGGTCGCTGTCCACGTCCAGCACTGCCACAACCTGTCCGTCTTTCAGGATAGGCACTACGATTTCCGACTTCGAATCGGAGCTGCACGCAATGTGGCCGGGAAACTGCTCCACATCGGGCACAAGAATGGTTTCGGCCCGGTCCCAGCTGGCACCGCATACGCCTTTGCCGCGCCGGATGCGCGTGCAGGCAATGGGGCCTTGGAAGGGGCCTAGCACCAGCTCGTCGTCTTTCACCAGATAAAAACCCACCCAGAAAAAGCCAAATGCCTGGCGCAGGGCCGCGGCCGTATTAGCCAGATTGGCCGTCAGGTCGGGCTCACCCGTGGTTAAGGCCTCAATTTGGGGGAGGAGCTGGCGGTATTGCTCGGTTTTGCTAAGGGTAGTGTCGAGGTGCAGTTCTTCGGCCATTGCTCAAGGAAAAAGGATAGAATAAGTGCTGGGTAAACAAGCCAACACAGCAAAGGTATGGCGGGCAGCCAGACTTGAGGTGGCCTAGAGCCGATGGTAAACGAACACCTCATCTTCCCCGACCCTGAATTGCTCGTGTAGGCCAGTCAGACCCTGGTGCGGAGCCGTCACGCCGCCTTTGAGTTGCTTCGGGCTTCTGATGACGCGCGCTTCGTCCCAGAGGCCATCTTTCAGCAACGAGTTGAACACCGTGGGCCCGCCCTCCACCAGCACCGACTGCACATTGCGCTCATAGAGGTTGTGCAGAATCTGCGGAAACAGGTCATCGGCCTCCGACAGAGTCATGAAGTCCAGGTTAGGCATGTTGGTTCGCTCTCGATAGGTGTAGACCACGGTGGGCTGACTACCATCAAGCAAGTGGTGCGTGGGAGGCAAACACAAGTTCTTGTCGATGACGAGGCGAATAGGGTCCTGACCGGGCCATTCGCGGGCGTTCAGGCGAGGGTTGTCGTGCAAGGCTGTGCGGGTACCCACCAGAATGGCCTGCTCCTCCGTGCGCCACTGGTGCACCATAACCTGCGCCAGCGCCCCGCTGATAGCTACCGGCTGAAAGTAGGGGCCGGCCAGATAGCCATCGGCTGTTTCGGCCCATTTCAGCACTACATACGGCCGCTTTTGCTCTTGAAACGTGAAAAAGCGACGGTTCAGCCAGCGTCCTTCTTCCTCCAGCACCCCGATTTCTACCTGAATGCCTGCCTCGCGGAGCTTGGCAATGCCCCGGCCGGCCACCAGCGGGTTCGGGTCGAGGTTGCAGACAACTACTTCTGCCACGCCTTTCTCAATAAGTAAGTCGGCGCAGGGTGGGGTTTTGCCGAAATGGGAGCATGGCTCCAGCGTCACGTACACCCGGCTGCGGGGCAGCAGCTCCGGCTCTGCCACGGCCGCTACGGCATTTACTTCCGCGTGCGGTCCGCCATACTGCTGGTGCCAGCCCTCCCCGATAATGCGGCCGTCATAGGTAATAACGCACCCGACGATAGGGTTTGGGCGGGCGTGGCCCGTGCCCAGGCGGGCCAGGTCGAGGGCACGACGCATCATGAGCAGGTCGAAGTCGGGAGTAGGCATAGCTCGGCAGTTGGTGGGGGGGGTGAAGATACAAAACTAGTGGAGCGAGCCAGCCTCGAGCGCTAGGCCACTAGGCCACTCCACTACGCCGCGGCAGTTGGCTACCTTTGCCGGATGCCCACGCTCCGCCAGATTACCTCCGATCTTTCCACGGCTCTGCAAGCCATTTATCCGCCAGCCGAAGCCGACTCAATGGCCGGGCTGCTGCTGGAGCATGTGCTAGGCCTCTCGCCCCTGCAGCGCCGGATGAATGCAAACGAGCCCGTATCGGAGCAGGTCCTGGAGCACCTGCCGCAGCTGCAGGCCCGGCTCTTGACCCACGAGCCGTTGCAATACGTGTTGGGCACCGCGCATTTTGCTGGCCTAGAGCTGGAAGTAACTCCCGCCACCCTCATTCCGCGCCCCGAAACGGAAGAGCTGGTAGCGATGATTCTGCGGGAGCAGCAGGGGCGAAGTGGCCTACGGATTCTGGATATAGGCACTGGCTCAGGCTGCATCCCGATTGCGCTCGGCCTAGGCCTATCCGGCAGCTGCCTCACGGCCGTCGATATATCGACCGAGGCACTGGCCGTAGCCCGACGCAATGCGGTTACCTATGCCGTGCCTATCCACTTTCAGCAGGTAGATATTCTGACCGCCGAACCACACCTGCCTGCTCCGCTTGATGTGCTGGTAAGCAATCCGCCGTACGTGCTGGAAGAAGAACGCCTCCAGATGCGGCCTAATGTGCTGCAGTTTGAGCCTGCCACCGCCCTCTTCGTCCCGAACCATGATCCGCTCCTGTTCTACCGACGGATTGCGGCCCTAGGCCAGCAGTGGCTTCGCGAAGGCGGAGCACTTTATTTTGAGATAAATGAACAGTACGCCGTCGCTACCGCCGACATGTTGCGCCAACTGGGCTACACGCAGGTAGAAGTACATGCCGACATTTTCGGTAAAGACCGGATGGCCAGGGCCACTCGCTAGCCAGTTGAGAGAAAAGAAGTTGCGCCCACGTACTTCGTGGAGAGCAAAAACGGACCCTATGTACGGGTGGGTTTAAAGGCCTTCAGAATTCTCCACAAAGGCTTAACTCGCATCCGTTCAAACTTCTACCCAATCAAACTGCCAAAACCCTTACCTTTGCCGGCTGAATTTCTTCTGTCCAACCCTCCCGGCATGCCCGAGCCTTTGGCTTACTTTGCGCACCCCACTGCTATCCTTGACGAAGGGTGCCGCATTGGCAATGGCTGCCGAATCTGGCATTTTTCGCACGTAAGTGCGGGCGCTGAGTTGGGGGAGAACTGCTCCTTGGGTCAGAATGTATTTGTGGCCGATGGGGTGCGACTAGGCCGTAATGTGAAGGTGCAGAACAACGTTAGCCTATATACTGGCGTAGAGTGCGCCGATGATGTGTTCATCGGCCCCTCCGTTGTCTTTACAAACGTGCTCAACCCCCGCTCTGCCGTTTCGCGTCGTCATGAGTACCAGGCTACTATTGTGGCGCAAGGCGTTAGTATTGGCGCCAACAGCACGATTGTTTGTGGAACCCACTTGGGCGAATATGCCTTTATCGGGGCTGGCTCCGTGGTAACTACCAGTGTGGCACCTTATGTGCTGGCCTACGGAAACCCCGCCCGGCCCCGTGGCTGGATGAGCGAACAGGGGCACCCATTAACTTTCAATGCTGCAGGTCTGGCCACCTGCCCGGAAAGCGGCCAACAATATTACCTGACCAACCATCAGGTTTCCCGTATTAATCTCGAATCATAAGCTAGTAGCTTTTTCCGTTTTAGCTCTCAAGTTTCTAAGTCCCTACCCGTGTACGAGCAACTCCTTCAGAAGCAAACCAAGCTGGCCGTCATTGGCCTTGGCTACGTAGGCCTGCCTATCGCCCTCGAATTCGCCCGCAAAATTCAAGTCATCGGCTTCGATATCAATGCGAAGCGCGTAGATCAAATGCGCAACAATATTGACCCTAGCGGCGAGCTGGAGGCCAAAGATTTCGAAGGCTGCGATATTGAGTTCACGGATTCGCTGGACGTGCTGCGCGAGGCCACGTTCTACATCGTGGCCGTGCCTACGCCCATCGACGAACATGCTCAGCCCGATCTGAAGCCTCTGTTGGGTGCTTCTTCCTCCGTAGGCAAAGTGCTCAAAAAAGGAGACTATGTGGTGTTTGAAAGCACTGTATATCCTGGCTGCACCGAGGAAGACTGCATCCCCGTAATGGAGAAACTCTCGGGCCTGAAATTTCCCGATGACTTCAAAGTAGGCTACTCCCCAGAGCGCATCAACCCCGGCGACAAAGAGCATACGCTTTCCAGCATCGTGAAAGTAGTAGCCGGCTGCGATGCCGAGTCGTTGGAAGAAATAGCCAAAACCTACGAGCTGGTAGTAAAAGCCGGTGTGCACCGGGCCAGCAGCATCAAAGTAGCAGAGGCAGCCAAAATCATCGAGAACACTCAGCGCGATGTAAATATTGCGTTGATGAACGAGCTGTCGATGATTTTTGACCGCATGAGCATCAATACCTACGAGGTACTGGAAGCTGCCGGTACCAAGTGGAACTTCCTGAAGTTCTCCCCTGGCCTAGTGGGTGGTCACTGCATCGGCGTCGATCCATATTACCTGACCTACAAGGCCAAAGAGCTGGGCTACGATGCCAAAGTGATTCTTTCGGGCCGCACCACTAACGACAACATGGGGGCCTACATCGCCCGCAAGACGGTGCAGACCATGATCAAGCAGGGCAAGGATGTCTCCAAAGGCCGCGTGCTGGTAATGGGCGCTACTTTCAAGGAAAACGTGGAAGATATCCGCAACTCCAAAGTGGCCGACGTAATTCAGGAGCTGAAGAACTTCTCCGTTAACGTAGATATCATTGACCCCCACGCCGATTCTGAGGAGCTTCACCACGAGTACGGTTTCCGTCTGACACCTGCCGACGAAGTGCGGACGGATTACGATGCTATCATTGTCGCCGTTAGCCATCTGGCCTACACAACCTTGGATGAGGACTACTTCAAGTCAATCACCAACCAGCCGGCTGTAGTGGTGGATATCAAAGGCCTGTTCCGCAACCAGATTCAGGACCTCACTTACTGGAGTTTGTAGCGGTAAAACAATGGTCTAGTGAGTTGACGGCATAACTCACTAGGCCACTGTTTCATTATCTAATTCTTATTTCACCTGAACATGGAACGCACGAAAATCCTGGTAACGGGCGGCGCAGGCTATATTGGTTCGCACGCAACGGTAGAGCTATATAACGCCGGCTTTCTGCCAGTCATCGTTGATAACTTCAGCAACTCGCAAGAGTCAGTGCTGGGAGGTATCGAGAAGATTCTGGGAGTGAAAGTGCCGTTTCATAACATCGACTGTAACGACGAGGAAGCGCTGCGCGCCGTGTTTGCGGAAGAAGGCAACCTACGGGGTGTGATCCACTTCGCGGCCTTTAAAGCTGTAGGAGAGTCGATGGTGAAGCCATTGGAGTACTACCGCAACAACGTAGGCTCCTTGCTGACCTTGGTTTCGGTGATGCGCGAGTTTGGGGTAGAGGCGCTGGTGTTCTCCTCTTCGTGCACAGTGTATGGTACGCCAGACCAATTGCCCGTTACGGAGCAGACTCCTACTAAAAAAGCCAACTCGCCTTATGGTGCTACCAAACAGATGTGCGAAGACATTCTGCAGGATATAGCAGCCGTACCAGGTCAGACGTCGCGCACTATTCTCTTACGCTACTTCAACCCCGTTGGTGCACATGCCTCTGCCGAGATTGGGGAGCTACCACTGGGCGTACCGCAAAACCTGGTGCCTTACGTAACCCAAACCGCTGCTGGTATCCGGGAGCAGCTGACCATTAACGGCGACACCTACGATACGCCCGACGGCACCAATATCCGTGACTACGTGCACGTGGTAGATCTGGCCAAGGCGCACGTGGTGGCTGTGCAGCGTTTGCTGGATAAAAAGGGGGAAACCATCGAAACCTTCAACGTAGGTACGGGCCATGGCAACTCGGTGCTGGAAGTGGTGCAGGCGTTTGAGCGGGCGACGGGCGTAAAGCTTAACTACAAAATCGGCCCGCCGCGCCCCGGCGACGTGCCCGCTATTTATGCCGATGTAACAAAAGCTACCGCCGAGCTAGGCTTCAAGACCAGCGCTACTTTGGAAGAGGCTCTGGCCAGCTCCTGGAAATGGCAGCAGCATTTGTCGCAACGGTAGAATAAGGCCTAAGAATGCATCTGCATTAGACAAGGAAACCACTTTGTTGCCCTTCATAAAGTTGCTTTGCCAAGCTTATTAAAACGAGGAGCACTCAGTAAAATAAGTAGAATATGAAAATCATCATCACCGGCGGAGCTGGCTTCATTGGGTCGCACGTAGTGCGCTTGTTCGTGACAAAGTATCCGGAGTATCAGATTCTGAACTTGGATGCCTTGACCTACGCTGGCAACCTGGAAAACCTGCGTGATATAGAATCGGCGCCTAACTACCGGTTAGTGAAGGGTGATATCACTGATCAAGCTTTCGTTGATCAGCTTTTTGCTCACGAAGAGCCAGATGCAGTGATTCACTTAGCGGCGGAGTCACACGTTGACCGCTCCATCACTGATCCGCTGGCTTTCGTGAAAACGAACGTATTGGGTACAGTCCATCTGCTGAACGCTGCTAAAAACCTGTGGAAGCCACTAGGCTACGAGGGTAAAACGTTCTATCACGTTAGCACTGACGAAGTGTATGGCTCCCTGGATTTTGGCCCGGAAATGTTCACGGAGGATACCAGTTACGACCCTCGCTCGCCCTACTCGGCTTCCAAGGCCTCGTCAGACCATTTCGTGCGGGCCTGGCACCACACATATGGCCTGCCTATTAAGCTGAGTAACTGTTCCAATAACTATGGACCAAATCACTTCCCTGAGAAGCTGATTCCACTAGCTATCCACCGCATTCAGCACGGGCAGCCAGTGCCAGTATACGGCAAAGGAGAGAACGTGCGCGACTGGCTCTTTGTGAAAGACCACGCTACGGCTATTGATGCCGTTTTCCATAAAGGCACTCTGGGCGAAACTTATAATATCGGCGGCGTAAACGAGTGGGCCAATCTGGAGCTGATACACTTGCTATGTGATACGCTGGACGAGAAAACCGGCAAAGAGAAAGGCACCTCGCGCAAGCTCATCACGTTCGTGACGGACCGCGCGGGCCACGACCTGCGTTACGCCATTGACAGCAGCAAAATCATGAATGAGCTCGGGTGGAAGCCATCCGTAACGTTTGAGCAAGGATTGTCGCAGACGGTAGACTGGTATCTGGAAAACACGGATTGGCTTAACAACGTGACTAGCGGTGCCTATCAGGAGTACTACCAGAAGCAATATAATCGGTAGGAAAAAGAGCACGTCATGCTTGATCTGACGTCCGCTTGCCGAAGCATCTCTACTGCTGACGTTTGAATAGTAACCAGGCGAAGCGGTAGAGATGCTTCGACAAACTCAGCATGACGTGCTGATTATTTTAAGAGAAATGTACGAAACCCCTTTTCACGACCAGCCACTCGATAATCTTGCCTTCCTGGTTACGGGTGGTGCAGGCTTCATCGGCTCCAACCTAGTTGAGTACCTGCTTAAGTACGGCGCTAAAGAAGTGCGCGTGCTGGATAACTTTTCGAATGGTTTCCGGAAGAACGTAGCTCTATTTGAAAGCAATCCGGCCTTGCGCGTCATTGAAGGCGACATCCGGGACAGACAGACGTGCATTGATGCCTGCCAGGGCATTGATGTGGTGCTGCACCAAGCGGCATTAGGCTCCGTACCCCGCTCCATAAACGACCCCATCACGAGCAACGATGTGAACGTAGGGGGCTTTGTGAACATGTTGGTGGGCGCGAAGGAAGCAGGAGTAAAGCGCTTTGTGTACGCCGCTTCCTCCTCGACCTACGGCGACCATAAGGCGCTGCCAAAAGTAGAGGACCGGATCGGCAAGCCTTTGTCGCCCTACGCCGTGACCAAATATGCCAATGAGCTCTACGCCGATGTGTTTGGAAAGACCTACGGCATGGAGATTATAGGCCTACGCTACTTCAACATCTTCGGACCGCGCCAGGACCCCAATGGTGCTTATGCCGCGGTTATTCCTCTCTTCATTGATGCTGTGCTGGAAGGCAAGGCGCCGCGCATGAACGGAGACGGTGGCCAGACCCGCGACTTTACCTTTGTGGAAAACTGCGTGCAGGCTAACATAAAGGCGGCGCTGGTGCAAAACCCTGAGGCGGTGAACCAAGTGTACAACGTAGCCGTGGCCGACCGTACGTCGCTCAACGACCTGTTCAACATCCTGAAGGAAGAAGCTGGTTCGGACATTACCCCTGACTACGGTCCTGACCGTGCCGGTGATATCCGGGACTCACTGGCTGATATCAGCAAAGCCCACAACCTACTGGCCTACAACCCCCAGATTCGGATTCGGGAAGGTCTGCAAAAGACGCTTTCCTGGTTTAAGGAAAACCAAGCGTTCATTGCTGAGCGCAACTAGCAGGGGTGCGTTGTACGCGCCCGCTAGGGCTTCGATAAGGTCATTCCAATAAAAAATTGCCAACGCAACGGGCGCGTGCAACGCGCCCCTACCTCCATCACATGAAAGGTATTATCCTCGCTGGCGGGTCCGGCACGCGCCTGCACCCGCTTACTCTGGCTGTCTCCAAGCAGCTTATGCCCGTCTACGATAAGCCGATGATTTATTATCCGCTGTCGATCCTGATGATGGCGGGCATCAAGGATATCCTGATTATCACTACTCCCCACGATCAGGCGCAGTTCCAAAAACTACTTGGCGACGGTAAGAATCTGGGCTGCAACTTCCAGTATACTATCCAGGAGGTGCCAAATGGCCTAGCCCAGGCATTCGTACTCGGGGCTGATTTTATTGGCGACGATAAAGTGGCGTTGGTGCTGGGCGACAATATCTTCCACGGCGAAGGCATGGAAGAACTGCTCAAGTCTAATAACAGCCCTGATGGTGGCGTGGTATATGCGTACCACGTGCAGGATCCGGAGCGCTATGGTGTGGTAGAATTCGACTCGGATAACAAGGCGCTCAGCATCGAAGAGAAGCCCGCCAAACCCAAGAGCAATTACGCGGTGCCAGGCCTGTACTTCTACGACAACGAGGTGGTAGAAATTGCGCGCAACCTGAAGCCTAGCCCCCGCGGCGAGTACGAAATCACGGATGTAAACCAGGAGTATTTGCGCCGTGGTAAGCTGAAAGTTGGCATTTTGGGCCGGGGAACAGCTTGGCTGGACACCGGTACTTTTGAAAGCCTGATGCAGGCGGGTGAGTTTGTGCGTGTTATCGAACAGCGTCAGGGCCTGAAGGTGGGTTCTATTGAAGAGGTGGCCTACCGCCAAGGCTTTATCACGGCCGACCAGCTACGCGAAATTGCCGCACCTCTACGCAAGAGCGGCTACGGCGACTACCTGATGCACCTGCCCGAGCAGTTACTCATGTAATTATCAGTGGCTTACTTATTAAGCAAAAGCCCTTGGCAAGCACACCATCCTTGTGCTAAGCCAAGGGCTTTTGTTCTATAAGCTCCTTCTTTTCTAGCCGTTGTTCGTTCGTTTTCTCCCTAGCAGAAAAAAGCAGAGTAGGCCGTAAACCGCACCACTCGTGCCAAATGCGGTTGCGCACCAAATTGGCTGGAGGCCCTGGCCCCAACCGGCAAGCCCGCCGCCGAGTGCAAGCTGGCTTGCGGCGATGCCAATCCCGGCGCCAATTAATAAGCTACGGCCAGCGGTTTGGAGCCCCTTTTCTGCTATACCCCGATATATAGGATAAGTAAGTATATAGATCCAGCCCCCGTAAATCAGAAGGAAGAAGTAGAGATAAGCATACCCGCCGACAAGTGATGCAGAAAAATAATTTCTCAACAGCCCTAACAGGCCTAGAGCTGCTATGCCGATACTTATAAGGCTAATAACTAGCAAAAGGGCAAAAGTTCGCATCCTGTATAAGTTCTGATTTTGGCCAACAAATCGTACTACAATTGGCTCTCTGTGAGTAGGTGGCCTACGAGTACAAATTCCTGATCAAGGGCTTATGGTTTCTAGGCCACTACACTACAACACCGGCAAGCAGAGCGGCTCCTACAATAATATAAGATGGCACCCGCTCCCAGAGCAGCAGCAGAAACGTGGCGACGATGAGGCTTAGGTTGACCGGCGTTTCGGGTAAGGGGTGATAAAGTAGGAACGTAGCCGCGCACACGAGACCCGCTGATACTGCATTAATTCCTTCCAGCGAGGCCTTAACTACGCGGTAGCGCTTCAGTTGGTCCCAGAACCGGATCAGGAAGAAGATGAGCAGCGTGCCCGGCATAAAGATGCCAGCAGCGCCTACCATAGCACCCAACAGCTGGCCACTGAGGCCACTTCCGGTCTGGCGCATAGCCAAGGCACCGATGTAGGACGCAAAGGAAAAGTTAGGCCCCGGCATGGCCTGCACCAGGCCTAGGCCAGATAGAAACTCCTTGTTGGTGAGGTAGTGCTTGAACTCTACAAACTCTGTATAAAAGAGGGGCGCCAGCACTTGGCCGCCCCCAAATACGAGGCTGCCGTTGCGGTAGAAATTCTCGAAGAGCCTGACAGGAAGTAGTTTGGTGTAGGAGCCGAGCAAAGCAGCGCTAAGGAACACGCCGAGCCACAACACAAAGTTCGACCATTCAATTTGCAGCGGAATGGTCTGCTCCCGCGGCATCTTGCGGTACCGGAACGTAGTGAGGCTACCGCCCAGCAGCAGTAGAATAGGCATCAGCCAAGGCAGCTGGAAGCGGTACACCAGCAGCGCCGACACCACCATAAGGGCTACCGACGTCTTGGTGTGGATTACTTTCTCTGAGATTTTATAGGCCGAATAGGCCACAAACCCAATAGCCACGGGCTGCACGAACTGTACCAGCCGCGCTACCAAGTCTTTATCCAGATAACTGATGGTCAGCCCAGCCACCGTCATGAACGTAACGGAAGGCAGCATCCAGACCAGCAGCGTGAGGTAGGCCAGGTTGGGGCCGCCCAGCCGAAACCCGATGGCCGTGATGGTCTGGGTGGAGGTAGGGCCGGGCAGAATCTGGCAGAGCGCGGTGAGTTCCAGCAAGTCGGCCGCCGTCAGGTAGCGGCGCTTATCCACCAGCAGGCGCAGCATCATGGCCATGTGCGCCTGCGGGCCGCCGAAAGCTGTGAGACCTAGGGCAGCCACATCTTTCAGGAAAATAAGATTGCGCCCGCGCTTCACCCGCTCTTGAGTTCGGGCCTCTGTAGGCGGGGGCGCAAGCGAGGGATTCTCTGGAAGCAAGGCGAAAAACGTAGATGCCTGACAAAGAAGCAGAAACCTGCCATAAAAACAACCGGCCCCGGCTGCGCGGTGCAGTCGGGGCCGGCGTGAAAACGAGGGAACGGGCAGGTGCGCGAGTGGGAAGACGTAAGGTTCCGATGAGATCAAGCGCGGGCACCTACGGCCAGGGGACTATTTTTTCTTTAGTCCCAGCTCTATAAGGCGCTCATTCAGGAACTCGCCGGCAGTAATATCGGCTTCCTTTTTCGGGTTTTCGGACGTTACACAGCTCTCCAAAGCCGCCAGGCTCATTTCGGAGCGCGGGTGCATGAAAAACGGGATGCTGTAACGGGAAGAATTCATCTTCTCGCGGGGTGGGTTTACCACGCGGTGGATGGTGCTCTTCAGCACCCCATTGGTGAGGCGCTGCAACATGTCGCCCACGTTCACCACAATCTGGTCGGGGAGGGCGGTAATCGGAATCCACTTTCCGTCGCGGCGCAGCACTTGCAGGCCATCGGCAGAAGCCCCCATCAGCAGCGTAATCAGGTTGATGTCGCCGTGCTCGGCAGCGCGAACCGCATCAGACGGAACGCTGTCGGGGTTTTCGATGGGGTAGTAGTGGATGGGGCGCAGAATGCTGTTGCCGTTGCGCACCTTGTCATCGAAGTAGTTCTCGGGCAGTTTCAGGTACAGTGCAATAGCGCGCAGTACATCTTTGCCCGCTGCTTCGAGGGTTCTGTAGGTGTTCAGGGAGGTGTCAGCAAAGCTGCTCACTTCCTTCGGCCAGATGTTGTCGGGGTATTCGGCACCGATAGGATCATTCGGGTCGTCAACCTCCTGGCCTACGTGGTAGAACTCCTTCAGGTCGCCGGTGTTGCGGCCCTTGGCGTGCTCCTTGCCTTTGCTCACGTAGCCGCGCTGGCCAGCTAGCTCAGGCTTCTCGTACTGCTGCTTCACGTCGTCGGGCAGCGAGAAGAACGACTGCACGTCGGAGTAAAGTTTGGTGGTCTGTTCGGCGTTCAGACCGTGGTTTTTTAGCGCAATGAAGCCAATGTTCTGGTAGGCTTCACCGAGTTGTTGCACAAAGCGGGCTTTGCGTTCCGGGTCACCGGAGCGAAAATCAGCCAGGTCGAGGGAGGGAATTTCCTCCAGCAGTTTTTCTTCCATAGGGGAGAAACGATATACTTTTTGGAGAACCTTACGTATGGCGCAAGGTACTTAAAAAACGTGTCTTTGGTTGCGCCACTGGCCGGTCAACTTTCGGGTTGCTAGGCCAGTGTTGCCCGTCTGTTGCCTATGAAAACAACTACTTTCTTACTGATGGGGTTCAGTCTGCTGAGTCTGGCCGCGTGTGATGTGACGCGCAAAGTGCAGGAAACGCCGGAAGAGCCAACCAGCGAGGCCATGGCCGCGCTGAAGGAGGAAGCTTCGCTGGAAAAAAATGGCATCCGACTCACGCCCATCACCGACTCGCCCAAAATGCCGGAGGCCCAGCTCATGCTGAAAACACCGGCGCCCGGCTCGGCTGTGCCCAGTGGCAGCGTCGCCTTCGACTACGACCTGACCAATTTCCAGCTTACGCGCATGACGGGCGGGCCGCATGCCGAGCATCTGGCTAACTCGCAGCAGGGCCAGCATATCCACAACATCGTGGATAATCAGCCTTACACCGCCCACTACACGCCGGAGTTCAGCAAACCTATTCCGGATGGGCAGCATGTGGTGTTGTCGTTTCTGTCGCGCTCCTACCACGAAAGCCTGAAGCACCGCGGCGCCTACGATCTGCGCGTCATCACGGTAGGGCCGGGCGTATTCAGCACTCAAAATTTCGATCTGCAGGCCC
The DNA here is from genome assembly GCF_900187375.1 of Hymenobacter gelipurpurascens. NCBI lineage: Bacteria > Pseudomonadati > Bacteroidota > Cytophagia > Cytophagales > Hymenobacteraceae > Hymenobacter > Hymenobacter gelipurpurascens. The sequence continues at coordinate 67,242 of NZ_FYEW01000003.1, forward strand.
CGCATCTCTTCTACAGCCGCCCCAAGGATGTGTATAAGGGCAAAGACACCCAAAAAGTGATGCTGGATTTTTACCTCGTAAACACCACACTTTCCTCAGAGGGAAACAAGGTGCGCGCCACTATCAACGGGACAGAGTTTCTGCTTGATCAGTGGGTGGCCTACACGATGGAAGGATTAGCCCCCGGCGAAAATACCGTTAAGCTGGAGCTAATTGACGCTAAAGGCAACCAGATTCCTGGGCCTTACAATGCCGAAACCCGCACATTCACGTTGCAGCCTTAACAAACGCCTAGCCAGCAGCAACTTTCACACAAGTAAATGGCTTGCTGTGCGTTGTATGCAATAGGGAAGTGGCCTAGAAGGGGCAGTAGTTGCAGCGGAGTGGCCGGTAAGGTGAGGTAAGACAGAAAAACAGGGAGGACATATAATTAATTCTTGTTTAGGATAATATAAATAGTAAATTGTTCTAAATAAAGAACATGTTGTTTGATTGTTTTGAAGAATGTAATGCCGAATTACTCCCGTAAACCCATGACTAGACCGCTTGAATCAGCCCGCTACAGGTTTCTATTAGAAACTTAGTAAAGGGCAAATAGCAATGTTTAATCCTAAAACTCTCCTTGGCTGGAATAAGTCTATGTACTTTTGACGTGGCTTTTAGAGGAGTACGCAACTTCCCAAAGAGTCCAAACGTCTTAGATAATTCTGATTGGTAAGCTCCACTTTTTCTGTGAGCTGCCACAAGCCTTTTGATTTGCCCTTGACCATATGAACATCCGAAAAATACTCTTGTCGGTGGGGTTGGTAGTAGGGGTACACGGCATTACGCAAGCGCAGCACGCCGTGTGGGCCAGTAAAATTGTGGCAGTTTCGTCGCAGAAAGCGGAAGGCAAAGAGCCTTTTGCTCCCGAAAGAGTGCTGGGTGAGCCCAATGCGCTACCCCTAGGCCAGGCCAGCAATGAAGCCTGGATTCCGAAGAAGGAAGGCGCCAATGAATTTATTGAAATTCGTTTCAGTAAGTCGTTGGTAGCTAAGCAGGTAACGGTGGTGGAGAATTTCAACCCGGGTTCTGTTACCAAAATAGAACTGGTAGATACGCGCGGCGGAAAACACCAAGTCTACGAAAACGAAAGTCCTGGCCCCTTGCCGGAGGCTTTCCGCTCCTTGCAGGTAACGTTCTCGCCGGGCACCTACCGCACCATTGGCGTCATCGTGACGATGAACACCAAGGCGGTGAATGGAGTAAACCAGATTGATGCTATCGGCATTGCCGACGTGGCCGAGACGATGGTGAAAAAGGACTTCCAGGCCGAGAAAAGCGCGGTGAGTTTTGACTCTTCCATGGTGAACCTGGGACCGAACGTCAACTCGAAATACGTGGATACGCACCCGGTTATCTCGCCGGATGGACGCACGCTATTCTTCGCCCGCCAGGAAAGCCCGCAGAACGTCGGCGGCGCCAATGATGGCCAGGACGTATGGTATTCGACGCTGCAGAACGCCGAGAAGAAAGTCTGGGCACAGGCCAAGAACATTGGCAGTCCAATCAACACGCCTGGCCCGAACGGTATGGCTTCGGTATCCTCAGACGGGAATACGGCTCTGCTCATCAACGTGTATAAGCCCGATGGCACGCTCGATCCGAAAGGGATGAGCATGACGCGCCGGACGCGCACAGGGTGGAGCCAGCCGGAAAAAGTGGTGATTGAGGATTTCTACAACGACGATCCGGAAAACGTAGATTACTTCCTTGGCACCTCGGGCAAAGTCCTACTGATGGCCGTTGATCGGAAAGACGGGAAAGGCGAGCAGGATATTTTCGTGAGTTTCCGCAACGCTGATGGGCAGAGTTGGGGCAAGCCCCGCAACCTGGGCTCCTCTATCAACACCAAAAAACCGGAGTTTGCCCCTTTCCTGGCCGCCGATGGCAAAACGCTGTATTTTGCCTCCGAGGGCTGGGGCGGCTACGGCAAAAGCGACATTTTCTATAGCAAGCGGCTCGACGATACGTGGACTAACTGGACCAAGCCCCGCAACCTGGGCGCGAGCGTAAACTCCCCCGACTTTGATGCCTATTACACGGTGTCGGCGGCGGGTGAGGATGCGTATCTGGTGTCGGCCCGCAAGGGAATTGACGGCTCCAAGGACATCTTTCGCATCAACCTGAAGCCTACTTTCAAGCCAGAAGTAGTGACTCTGATTCGGGGCAAGGTGCTGGATGCAGCAACCAAGAAGCCCATCGTTTCCGTCATTCATTACGAAAACCTGCTGACGGGTGAAGAAATTGGCGTGGCCGAATCGAGCCCGATTGATGGCTCCTACACTATTGTGCTGCCTTCGGGCGCGCATTACGGATACCGTGCGGAGGCGAAGGATTACTTGGCCGAATCCGATAACCTGGACGTGACGGACCGCCAGAAATACTCCGAGGTAAACCAGGATCTGTACCTGGTGCCCTTCGCCGTAGGCCAGACCATTAAGCTGAACAACATCTTCTTCGCGCAGAGCAAGTATGTACTGCGCGAAACTTCCTACCCCGAGCTGCAGCGCCTTATCAAGACGCTGAAGGCGTATCCGCAGGTAGAAATCAAGATTGAAGGCCACACCGATAACCAAGGCGACCCGGCCCTAAACCTGAAGCTGAGCCAAGACCGCGTGAATGAGGTGAAGCGCTATTTGGTGAGCAAAGGCATCACGGGGAACCGCATTACCACGGAAGGCTTCGGCGACAAGAAGCCCATTGCGTCGAATGAGCAGGAAGAAACCCGCCGCCTCAACCGCCGTGTAGAGTTCCGTATCACGAAGAAGTAAGCAAGAGTGGCCTAGTGCCTAACGCATCCTGCAGCCACCACTGTTGTAAAAAGTAAAGCCCGATTCGGTAACGAATCGGGCTTTACTTTTTACTTGATGACAGACTGGCCTAGCTGAGTTTTGTTTCGTCGCGGCCGGGCTTGAGGCTACTGCTCTGGCCTCCAGGGTTGGCAATGGAGTCGCGCATATCGGTGTCAGACTGAATGTTGCGCATTTTGTAGTAGTCCATGATACCTAGGTTTCCTGCCCGGAAGGCTTCGGCAATGGCTTTTGGAATTTCCGCTTCGGCTTCTACCACGCGGGCTTTGGCTTCCTGCGTTTTCGCACGGTTTTCCTGTTCCATGGCCACGGCCATAGCGCGGCGCTCTTCGGCGCGGGCCTCGGCCACGCGTAAGTCGGCGGAGGCTTGGTCGGTCTGGAGTTTGGCCCCAATGTTTTCTCCGATGTCGATGTCGGCAATGTCAATGGAAAGAATCTCGAAGGCGGTGCCGGCATCCAGACCTTTGCTGAGTACCAGCTTCGAAATCTTATCGGGATTTTCGAGCACTTCTTTGTGCGAGCGGGAAGAGCCAATGGTGGTTACAATACCTTCACCCACGCGGGCCAGAATGGTTTCTTCGCCGGCGCCGCCTACCAGCTGGGCAATATTGGCGCGCACCGTGATGCGGGCCTTGGCAATGAGCTGAATACCATCCTGCGCCACGGCCGCCACGTTGGGCGTATTGATGACCTTGGGATTTACACTGGTCGTGACGGCCTCAAACACGTCGCGGCCCGCCAGGTCGATGGCGGTGGCCTGCTTGAAGCTGAGCGGAATGTTGGCTTTATCAGCTGAAATCAGGGCTTTGATAACGCTGGGAATGTTGCCGCCGGCCAGGTAGTGGGTTTCCAGGTCGTTGACGGTCAGCTCTAGGCCTGCCTTGGTAGAGGTGATGATGGAGTTGACGATGAGGGCCGGCGGTACCTTCCGGACCCGCATAAATGCCAGCTGAAACAGGCTCACCCGTACTCCCGAAAACAGCGCCGTAATCCAGAGGCTGATCGGGAAGAAGTACAGGAACACCAGCAGCACAATGCCACCGACGATAATCGGGAAAAAGGGAAAATCCATACGGCCTACGAATGAGGGAAGGAAAGAACTTGCGCCGGCAACTAACAACAAAAAAATGGAGTGGCCTAGGCCACTCGTTCCACCACGATACGGTTGTGCTCGATAGCCAGCACGCGCACCTCGGCGCCAGCCGCCACAAACTCGCCGCGGGTGGTTACTTCGCGCCGGTCATCCTCAAAGAGCACCGTGCCGGCCGGGCGCAGCGCTGATAGTGTGCGGCCTGTGGTGCCGGGCAGCACATCGGGGTGACGTACATCATGCACGCGGGCATGATTGACATTGGTAAGCGCCATCCGGTTAAGGTTCTTGGGGCGCAGGCCTACGTACACCACTAGGCCTACGGCTGCTGCCGAGCCGGCCAGTAACAGATGGCCCGTATTGGTGCCCAAGTCGCGGTAGCTGAACCAGATACCGGCTATCAGTAGGCAAAAACCTACTAGGCCTACCACGGTAGTTCCCGGAATGAAAATGACTTCGACGGCTAAGAATAACAGGCCGAAGAGCAAAAGCAGGGCGATGGTGAGCCAGTCCATAGGAGTAGGAATTTTGGTTGAGAAAAGATACGCAGAAGCCCACTAACGGGCCGGCTTTCTTATCTTTTCCTGTCCGATTTCGTGTTTCTCCTCCTATGCATCTTTCCGTTGCCAGTTCTCATGCCGCCTTGCTGTCATTGCGGGCGCTGCTAGGCCAGGTGCCTCAGCTCTCAGAGGCGGATATTGAGGAGTTTGTGGCGTACTGGCAGAAGCTGGTAGACCTGCGCCGCGGCGAGTTCCTGATTCGGCCAGGACAGGCGGAGCATCACCTGTATTTTGTGCACACGGGCCTGTTGCGCATTTATCTTCCGGTGGGCTCAGAGGAAATCTGCGTGGGGTTTGGCTACGAGAATAGCCTGATCTGCTCGTTTCCCTCTTTCGTGACGGGGCAGGCCTCGGAGTATAGCATTCAGGCCTTGCGTGGCCGTGAGCTACTGGGCATCAGTCGGCCCGATTTTCTGGGCTTTGTGGAGCAGAACGCCAACTTCGGCCGCTTCTGGCGCGCCGAGCTGGAGCGTAACCTCGTGGGCCGCATTGAGCGGGAAATAGATCTGCTGCTGCCCGATCCAGCCCAGCGCTATGCGCGCTTACTGACCCGCAGCCCGCAGCTGTTTCAGCGTGTCCCAAAGAAATATATTGCCTCCTACCTACGCATGACGCCTGAAACCCTGAGCCGACTGCGCTAAATATTGATTGCAATCAAGGTTTTGTTGGCCTAGGAATCGGATGTTTGCCGGGTCCTCCAGCTACAACCTGCCCCATGCATACGGCCGCCTTCCTCACCGACCTCGACCACCGCTTATCGTCCATTGAGACGATCCTGCAGCAGGAGTTGCTGCCACTGCCCGAAGCCGTACTGAACCACAAGCCCGCCCCGCAAAGCTGGAGCGTACTGGAGTGCTTGGAGCACTTGAACCGCTACGGGCGGTACTACCTGCCCGCTTTGGAGCAGGCGCTAGGCCACTCCGGCACGGCGCTAAGGCCCACCGAAGAAGTAACCTTCAGCTGGCTGGGTCGCAAATCCTACGAGATGGTACGGCCGGAAAACCGCAAGGCCCACAATACTTTAGCCCGCATGAACCCCGCCCGGAGCCACCTGGGCCGCACTGTGCTGCAGGAATTCAGGGAGCAGCTCTCCTTCCTGAAAACGCTCTTGCCCCTGGCCTACCACACCAACCTCAACCGCAAGGCCGTTCCCGTAGAGTTTTTCCGGTTGCTGAAGCTGCAGGTAGGGGAGGCTCTGCTCTTTGTAGTAGCCCACATGCAGCGTCATGTGCAGCAGGCGCAGCGGGCCGCCGTGGCGGCTACCCACCATGTTGCCCCGCAACCCGCATAAAGGCTTTGTAACAGAAGAAGCCCCCGTTACCAGAGAGGTAGCGGGGGCTTCCGATTACTGCAGTGGCCTAGGCCTAGTAAGCGCGGGCGAAATACACGCGGCGCTTGCTGGGCTTGCCTGTCACGATGCACACGCCATCCTCGTCGGGCTCGTTGAGGGCGATGCAACGAATGGTGGCTTTGGTTTCCTCCTTGATGCGCTCCTCCGTTTCGGAGGTGCCGTCCCAGTGGGCTACTACAAAGCCGGGCTTGCTGTCGAGAATTTGCTTGAACTCCTCGTAGCTGTCTACGCGGGTGGTGCGCTGCTCACGGAAGCTGAGGGCGCGCTGGTAGATATTGCGCTGAATGTCGCTGAGAAGCTGATCTACGCTGTTCACGATGTCAGCCAGGGGCAGTGTCATCTTCTCCTTGGTATCGCGGCGGGCTACTTCCACAGTGCCGCTTTCCAAGTCACGCATGCCCACGGCAATGCGTACGGGCACGCCTTTTAGCTCCCATTCGGCAAACTTGAAGCCGGGGCGCTCGGTGTCGCGGTCATCAATTTTCACCGAGATGCCACGCTCAATCAGGCCCATTTGCATCGGCCGGATGCGCTCCAGCAGTTCATCGAGCTGGCCGGTTTTGTAGATGGGAACGATGACCACCTGAATAGGTGCCAGCTTAGGTGGCAACACGAGGCCTTCATCATCAGAATGGGCCATTACCAGTGCGCCCATCAGGCGGGTGCTTACGCCCCAGCTGGTGCCCCACACGTACTCTAGGCCACCTTCTTTGTTGGCGAACTGCACATCAAAAGCCTTCGCGAAGTTCTGGCCCAGGAAGTGCGAGGTACCTGCCTGCAGGGCTTTGCCGTCCTGCATCAGGCCCTCAATGCAATACGTATCCAGGGCGCCGGCAAAACGCTCGTTTTCGGTTTTTACGCCTTTCACTACGGGCAGCGCCAGCCACTCCTCGGCAAACTGAGCGTACACGTCCAGCATCTGGCGGGTTTCAGCTACGGCTTCTTCGGCGGTAGCGTGGGCCGTGTGGCCTTCCTGCCACAGAAACTCGGCGGTGCGCAGAAACAGGCGGGTGCGCATTTCCCAACGTACTACGTTGGCCCACTGGTTGATGAGCAGCGGCAGGTCGCGGTAGCTTTGGATCCAGTTTTTGTAGGTGCTCCAGATAATGGCCTCCGAGGTAGGGCGCACAATCAGCTCTTCTTCCAGCTTGGCATTGGGGTCAACGCGCAACTTGCCGGGGTTATCGGGGTCTGTTTGCAGGCGGTAATGGGTAACTACCGCGCATTCTTTGGCGAAGCCTTCGGCATTTTGCTCCTCGGCTTCAAACAAGCTTTTAGGCACAAACAGCGGGAAGTACGCATTCTGGTGGCCGGTCCGCTTGAACATATCATCCAGGGTGCGCTGCATCTTTTCCCAGATGGCATAGCCATAAGGTTTGATGACCATACAGCCCCGTACAGCCGAGTTTTCAGCCAGGCCTGCGCGCTTCACCAATTCGTTGTACCACAGAGAGTAATCTTCACTGCGCTTGGGCAAACTTTTGCTCATATTCCGAGTATCTTTGAGTAGAGGGAAAAGTTCCTTTTATGGTATAAGATTTGTCATACCAAAAGGGCACCGTTTCGGTGCCAAATTACGTTATTAAATCCGGAGGATATGGCCTGTGCACTGGCCTCTCACCGCCGGAGCCTGTTAGTTCCCATCTTCCGATTCGTTCTTTCCGAGCAAGTATCCCATGAAAAAATTAATCCACTCCGTATTGCCCGCTCTGACCTTGCTGACGCTGGGTGGATGCGCCGGCACGTCGGCCCTTTCCACCACGGAGAGCGACGGCGTTTATTTTTCTTCCAAGGATCGGGTAAGCGCACCGGTGGCGGCCCAAACAGCTTCTGCTTCAACAGACGCTACTAACCCCGGCGACGTAGCCAACCCCGACTATACCGATAACGGCACGGCCGGCACCGCCGCCAACACGGAGTATTACGATGATGGCTATAGCTACGCCTCCCGTCTGCGCCGCTTCCACCAGCCTACGTACCGTGGGTTGGGCATGGGCTACTATGATTTTGCCTACACCGACCCCTTCTGGTATGGTGGCCCTGCCTATGCTATCATGCCCTATGGCGGTTTCGGCTACGGCTATGGTTCGGGCTTCTACGATCCTTTCTACTCGCCCTATTGGGGTGGCGGTACCTCTATCAGCATCAGCTTCGGGCGGCCTTTCTACCGGCCTTTCGGCTACGGGTATAGCTACGGCTACAGCCCCTACGACTATTATGGTTACGGTTACGGTGGTGGCTATGGAGGCTACGGCTATGGCGGCGGATATGGTGGTGGCCTAGGTGGCCGCTACTACGGCAGAAGTTACGCCGCGCCGCAGCGCTCAGTAGTAACTGGCACCCGCAGCCGCATGGCAGAAGCAACAACCGGAACTAGTGATAACCGCGGCCAAACGGTAGCAGGCAGCCGCCCACGTACCGATGTAGTGGATGGCAACTTAACCGCGCCTGGTGGCACTACTCTCTCAACTCCTCCTTCGCCTACGGGAGGCCGGGGCCGAGGCCGCGAATCGGCGGCAGCCGGGGTACAACCTGGCTCAGCCGCTCCTACAGAAGTTCGGACCGCAGAATCTGTGCCCGCCGGTCAGCCTACGCAGGCGCGCCGTTGGCGCGTGCTGAGTGAGAGCACGCCCGCTGGAACGGCTCCAGCCGCCGGTGGGGAATATACTTCTGGCCGTGGCCGGGCGGCAGCTGGTTCTACCTATGAGGCAGGGCAGCCCGCAAACGGCAGCACCGGAGAAACGCGCCGTCAGAGAACTTATCAGGCACCTACCCGCACGTACTCAGAGCCTTCACAGTCTTATTCTCAGCCCTCGCGTTCCTCAGAGTCACGTTCTACTGAGTCGTCGCGCTCATATTCTCCGCCCACGCGCAGCTTCGAGAGCGGCAGCAGCGGTGGCTCCACGGGCGGTGGCGGCGGCAGCAGCAGTGGTGGCCGGGGTCGTGGCCGCGGGAACTAGGTAAGGCTATCCGCTTACTGCGAGTACTTATTTTATGTGTAACGCCGGCTCCTCAAGGAGCCGGCGCTCATTCTCACTCCCATGAAAAACCTAAAATACTACCTGGCTGTGGCCTTACTGGGCCCGGCAAGCTATGGTTTTGCCCAAACGGCAGCAGATGCAGTGCGCTTTTCTCAGATGCAACCAGGCGGCACGGCCCGCTCCTTAGGCATAGGCGGCGCTACCTCGGCCGTGGGAGCCGATTTAAGCAATCTGCTGACCAACCCGGCGGGCCTTGGGCTGTTCCAGCGTTCGGAAATAAGCTTCTCCCCAGGTTTTGGCACCAGCAATACCACGTCCCAGGCATTCGGGACGAACGGTTCTGACTCTCGCAATTATTTGAATCTGAGTAGCCTTGGAGTAGCTTTTTCGCGGCGTCGCCCCGATGAGGATACGTCTTCGCCGTGGCGGGGCGGTACTTTCGCCATTGGCGTGAGCCGCATCAACGATTTCAACCAGAATCTGCGCTACTCGGCTACGCCTGCTCTCGATCAGGATATTTTGCAGCGGTTCAGCGAAGACCAAGGCCTCATTCAGGACGATCTGGCTTACGAGGCTCTGCTAACCGAGCGCGATGCGCAGGGAACGTACATCCCCGCCGACTATGAGAACACCGGCCAACTGACGCAGCGCGAGATAGTTGAACGTAGTGGCGGCCAGACCCAGATTGACTTCGGCTACGGCACCAGCTACCAAGACCGCGTTTACATTGGCGGGGCCGTAGGTATTGTGACTACCCGCTACAATGTGGTTTCCACGCTCACGGCCACGGACCCAGTCGCTCCCAGCAGCAGCCCCGGCACGGCATTTGGCAGCCTCACCTTGCGCGAAGACATTCAAACCCGCGGCGCAGGGGTCAATGCCCGCATTGGGGTGATCTACCGGCCTACCGATGCCTTGCGCTTGGGCGCCTCCGTGCAAACCCCCACGTATTCTGAAATGGTGGAGACCTATAGCGCCTCGCTCGATGTCGCTTATGATACCCCCATCACGTTGTCGGATGGTAGTAAACGGAACTCCGGCGATGCTCGCTTCCCGGCCGAGGACCTGGCCTACACCATCACGTCGCCGTTCAGGGCTACGGGTGGCGCGGTAGTGGTGTTGGGCAAGTACGGCTTTTTAAGTGCTGATGCAGAGTACGTAAATTATGGTAAGGCACGCCTGGGCTACAACAAAAACTCTAACGTCCTTTCACCCGCCGACTTAAGTCCAGCCAACGACGCCATTCAGAGCCAATACCAGTCTGCCGTGAACCTGCGTGTAGGCGGCGAAGCGCGCTTTGATATTTTCCGGGCGCGGGCGGGCTTTGCACACTACGGCGACCCATACAAGAACAGCAGCCGCCTCGACCGAAGCCAGAATTTCTACAGCGCTGGCCTGGGCCTGCGGCAGCAGAACTTTTTTCTGGATGTAGCCGGAGTGTACTCCTCATCAGAACAGGCCTATACTCCCTATACGCTGGCTAATCCGCAGAAAACGCCAGTGGTAGATGTGACCGATAAGCGCTTCTCCACTACGCTCACGGCCGGTTTCCTGTTCTAAGCCAGAAATAACTCAAAACACCTCGCGGCCGCCCGGCAGACAAGCTTTCCTGAATAGGAATAGCGAGGTCTATCGGGCGGCCGCGAGGTGTTTTCCTGGAGGCGCATTAGAGTAGGCATAGGCCAGTTATGGCAAGCCGATACGGCTACTTTGCTATGCGTACTTGCAGCACCAGCGTAGGCACACCCGTTGTGGTGATATCCTGCACCAAAATGGCGCCGCTTTTGCCTTCCGGCGTACGGAACGCAATTACTTGGTTTTTCGTGACCCGGCCCGTGTAGGTAGAATCCGAGGGGAAGACAGTACCCGCATTGAAGGCCGAAACAAGCTGCTCGGTGGTAGTGAAGGTAGCAAAGGTGGCATCGGTGAGGGTGGTGCTACGGATGCGGGTAATGCGCTTGGTAGGCCAGGCTTTTAGATCAACAACGCGCTGGTTGCTCGGAGTGGCTAGCCCTGGGCCGGTGGCTGCGTCCGGAATGTACAGCAGGTCAATGAGTTGTTGTGCCTCCACATTCCGGCGCACCGTGAATTTGGGTAGCGCCAGCCCCGACCGAAGAGCCAGGAAGCTGCGGCGCATCTGCGAGTTGGCCAGCGGAGCCTGTAGGCCTATCGTGTAGCTGTGGTATGTGATGAGCGAATCGGTGCGGCCCAGGCGAAGCTGAAAGCTGCGGCTGCCGGTGCGGTTTTCATTGTCCCGAAACTCATATTTCCACACCTCTGTGCCGGCCGTAGTGCGGGCTGGCTGCACGCTTTGGAAGGCGAATTCCTTCGTGAGAGCCGGCGTGGTGGGGAGCAGAGTATCAAGATAGATAAGCTCCAGTGTAGGCTGCTTTCCTTCCTCGTAGCCGCTTTGAGGATAGATGATACCTTCCGGTACCGGCTGGTAGGTCGCCGTGATTTTAAGCTGCGTAAGGTGCGAGTCGCCGCCCTGGGCTTGGCCATAGATGCGCGTGGCCACCGTATCGCCAGGCGTGGTGAGGCGGCGGTTGCCCGTAGTGAAGCGGCTGCTGGCCACAAAATCGACGCGGGGACCGGGGTTGAGTTCGGGCTGACATGCAGCCAACCCCAGCAGCGGATAGAACAGAAGATTCAGACGAAAGCGCATAGCAGCGTAAAGGTCGGAGATTTGAGGTTTCGGAGCGGAAAAGTTGTGGCTAGGCCACTGCCTACCGCCAAAAGTGGCCTAGCGTAGCGGTTTTGCCCCTTGGCGAGCCGCACGTGCAACCGAGCCGCCCACAATTCCTACCTTAACGCCTAAACCCCGCCGACATTTCACTCTTTGGTACATGAACTTTCGCTCTCTCGGACTGGCCCTCTTTCTAACCACGGCCAGCCCCGCTTTCCTGCCCGGCGCCGCGCCGGTGGCCTACGCTCAGCAAAAGCAGAACATCACCCTCGAAGACATCTGGCAGAAAGGCACGTTCCAGGCCCGCTCCGTGCCCGGTTTCAACTGGATGAAGGATGGCCGCTACTACTCCTCGCTGGATAACGGCAACCTCGTGCAGAACGATGTAACGACCGGCCAGCCCGTGCAAACCCTCGTGACAGGCTCCAATCTGAAGCTTGCGGGCCAAAGCCAGCCGCTGGAAGTAGATGGCTATAGCTTCAACGCCGACGAAACTAAAATCCTCTTCAGCACCGATACGGAGCCGATTTACCGCCGTAGTAGCAAGGCGTATTTCTTTGTGTATGACCGCGCTACCAAGCAGCTCACGCCCCTGAGCAAAACGGCCGGCAAGCAGCTCTACGCCACTTTCTCGCCCGATGGCAAGCGCGTAGCCTTCGTGCGCGACAACAACCTGTTTGTAGTAGACCTAGCCACCATGCAGGAAACGGCCGTGACAACGGATGGCGCGCTGAACAAGATCATCAACGGCGGCACCGACTGGGTGTATGAAGAGGAGTTTGAGTTTGCGCAAGGATTCCACTGGTCGCCGGACTCCAGGCAAGTGGCCTACTACACCTTCGATGAAACGGCGGTGCCCGAGTACAACATGCAGGAGTGGGGCGCGCTCTACCCCAAAGACTACCGCTACAAATACCCGAAAGCCGGCGAGAAAAACTCCATCGTCAGCATATCGGCCTATGACGTGGCCGCCGGTAAGTCTATGAAAATGGACGTAGGCTCCGAGCAGGACCAGTACATTCCGCGCATCCTCTGGACCCAGACGCCCAACCTGCTCAGCATCCGCCGGCTGAACCGCCTGCAGAACAAGCTGGAGATTTTGCACGCCGACGCCACCACCGGCAAAACCAAGGTCGTTCTGACGGACACGGATAAGGCTTACGTAGAAGTAAACGACGACCTGCGCTATCTGGAAGGCGGCAAGGAGTTCCTGTTCAGCAGCGAGAAAGACGGCTACCGCCACCTTTATCTATATGATATGAAGGGCAAGCCGGTGCGCCAGCTCACGAAAGGCAACTGGGAAATTACCAGCATCGATGGCTTTGATGAGAAGAAAGGTATCGTGTACTACACCAGCACCGAGGCCTCACCACTCCAGCGCCACCTCTACCGCATAGACCTGAAAGGCAAAGGCAAAACCCGCCTCAGTGAAGCGGGCCCCGGCAACGATGTGGTGAATATGAGCGCCGATACCCGTTACTTTCTCAACTACCACTCCCAGGCCGGCGAGCCGCAGGTGGTAAGCCTGCGCAACGGCCAGGACGGCAAGCTGGTGAAGGTATTGGAAGACAACGCCGCGCTTCGTCAAAAGCTGACGCAGTACAACCTAAGCAAGCTGGAGTTCATCAATTTCAAGACGGCAGAAGGAGTGGAGCTAAATGCCTCTGTGCTGAAGCCCGCCAACTTCGATGCCAGCAAGAAATACCCCGTCCTGATGTACGTGTATGGCGGCCCCGGCTCCCAGACCGTGAAAGACGACGCGGGCGGCGGCATTGCCTTCACCAACTACCTCTGGCACCAACTGCTGGCCGAGCAGGGCTACATTGTGGTGAGCGTGGATAACCGAGGCACCGGGGCGCGCGGCGCGGCGTTCAAGAAGAGCACCTACGCCAACTTAGGCAAGCTGGAAACCGAAGATCAGGCGGCCAGCGCCCGGTATCTGGCAACGCTGCCCTATGTGGATAAGTCGCGGATCGGTATCTGGGGCTGGAGCTTCGGGGGCTACATGACGGCGCTGGCCATGACCAAAAACGCCGATGTATTTAAGATGGGCATATCTGTAGCGCCCGTGACCAACTGGCGCTACTACGACACCGTGTACACGGAGCGGTTCTTGAAAACGCCCCAGCAAAACCCCCAGGGCTACGACGATAACTCGCCGGTGCAGCACGCCGATAAGCTGAAAGGTAAGCTTCTGCTGGTGCACGGCACTGGCGACGACAACGTGCATTTCCAGAACTCGGTGGCCTTCACCGACGCCATGATCAAGGCCAACAAAGACTACCAAACGCTGTATTACCCCAACCGCAACCACGGCATTTCTGGCGGTAATACGCGCCTGCACCTCTACCGCCAGATGACGGATTTCGTGCTGAAAAACCTGTAGGCCACTCCCCCTAGTGTAAATCGAGCAAAGGCTCCGGCAACTTCAGCCGGAGCCTATTTTGTACTGGATGATTAGGCGTCATTTCCTGCAGAGACTGGCCTAGCCAAGCTTCGGGCATGTGGCAACTGGCCTACGCAATAAGATTTTGTGGGTGAAGCCCAGTTATTTACCGAAAAACACAACCTTTAGCTAAATAAAAGACACCCTTCGCGCGTAGAGTCTGTTTATGCCGATTTTTAGACCCGTTTACCTGCTGGGAGTTCTTGCCGCTCTGGTAGCGAGCTGCCAACAGGAGAAGCCCAAACAAACCGAGCAACGAAGCCCTGCCCTGGCCGATTCGTTGGCTTTGGACTCAGGTGATATTCCCGTGGCTACCCCCATTCGGCGCGACTGGCATCGGCTGGAGAAACCTACCAACCCGAAGGCCCCGCTGGTGGTGTACCGCCGGGGCGTGATGCGGCCCGCGGCGTTCAATGCCGCCGCGCCGCCCATGGAGGCCCGTCTGCAGGACTTAACCCTAAAGGCCAGCGAATATTTCCAGATTGACCCCACCAAGCCCGCCGAAGTGCGCGGCCGTGAGGGCACCATCGTCCGGATTCCGGCAAAAGCCCTTCTTACTGCCCAACAGCGGCCGGCCACCGGAGCCGTGTGGGTCGAGCTGAAGGAGTGCTATTCTTTGGCTGACATGCTGCTGTCCAATCTGCTCACAGAAACGGCTACGGGTACACCGTTGGAGCTGGCCGGCGCCGTATTGGTGCGGGCCACCGCAGGCGGACAGCAGCTGGCGTTGGCTGCCGGCCAAGAAATGCAGGTTCAGCTGGTGAACAGTGCCACCCCGCCCCAGCTCTACTATGGTGCCACGGGCAGCACGGCTGCTCCGGTGCAGTGGGAAGCGGCCGAAGCGGCTACGGCTTCCGCCGAAAAAATATATACCACGACCGAGCAGATGCCCCAATACGGCGCCGGCCCCGCCGATATCAACCAGATGGTCCGCTACCCGAAAGAGGCGCTCAGCCGCCAGACCCAAGGCGTAGTGTTTGCCTCCTTTGTGGTAGATGAAACCGGCCATGTGGCCAGCCCCAAAATCATTCGAGGCATCGGTGACGGTTGCGACGAAGAAGTGCTGCGCGTTTTGCGCCAGACGTCGGGCCGCTGGAAGCCCGGCCTGCAGGAGGGCCAGCCCGTGAAAGTGCGCCTAACGCTGCCCATCCGGTTTGCTTTCCAGGAAGGCAGCGTTTCCGAGCTGGACCCCGCTTCCCTAGCCACGCAGGATATGCCCGATAATGCAGTGTCGGAGTCTGGAATCGAGGAAATGCCCAACGGAATATGGGTAAAGCGGCTGGGCTGGCTAGCTACTGGTAAGGAGTGGAGTGGTGTCACGACGGCGTACTATGTGCCATTCCCGATGGCCACGGAACAAACCTCCCTACGGCTCCTGGTGCCGGGCCACAAAGTAGTGCTGGCCGGCCTGCCACAAGCCGGCGGCTATCAGTTTCTGGCTGTGCCCGCCCGGGCCGGAGCTACGCTGCTAGGCCTACGCTACGAAAATGGCGCCCCTTTCTTGGCGCGCCAGGCCGTGCGCACCAGCGCCCCACCCGACACGCTCCGCTTCAACGAAACATCCTTATCCGACCTGGAAACGACCATGGAAAAGTTAGACTAAAACATAGATATTCAAATATTTATATGGGCTGGGCTTGGCGTAATTGTCAGTTGATGCAATTGTGTCAAGCGGATTATTCCGGAATTCTAGCAGGAAAAACAGGCAGGTAATAGAGTAAAAAGCTCTGTTCAGCGGGATACAATACAATGATGCGGGAAATCTGATAGGGAATAGCTAGATTTAGCTTCCCTACTTCTCTGAAGGCAGCCTAGTGCTGTCGCGCCTCTTTTTGTTCCCGAATGGCTTCACGTTTACTCCGGATAATTGTATTTGGGCTGGCTATGGTATGTGCCACGCAAGCCCGGGCACAGGTAAGCACCACGGCAAAGCCCAAGGCTCTGCCCGTAGCGGTCTACATCACGGCGCATCCCGATGACTGGCAGTTGTTTATGGGCGCCGACGCATGTGCCGATGTGCAGCGTCCGCGCAGCAAAACAGTATTTATCTGCCTGACCGGCGGCCAGGCAGATGTGCCAGGCGACGTCTATTGGAAAGGCCGGGAGGCGGGCTGCCAGGCGGCGGTGCGCAAAGCAGCCAACCTGCTTACTCCTACAATAGACCAAGCTCCCGCTCCTCAATCCATCGTGTTTAATAATCATGCCGTAACAATGGTACGGTACCGGGGAGGGGCAGTGGCGTATTTTCTGCGTCTGCCGGATGGTGGCCTAGACGGCAAAGGACAGGGGCGTGGGGCGTTTCAGAGTATGGCCATGCTACTCAAGCAGAATCGCAGTATGACGCCCCTAGATGGCAGCGCTACCTATACATCTTGGGATGACTTGGTAAAGACGGTACGATTGATCCTGAAAAAGGAAGTGTGCAACAACCCCGTGAACCTGCATACGCCGCAGCCAAATGAGCGCTACAACCCCGGCGACCATTCCGACCATCGGATGGCCGGGCGCCTGGCACTGGCTGCCACCAACCAGATAGAATGCCGCACAATGCTGTATATGGGCTATAACAGCCGCCTGCGCCCCTTCAACCTCAGCGCTGCCCAGAAGGCCAATCAGCAGGAGGTGTACCAGGCCTACAGCCAGACAATGGCTGGCCTAGGCCTGCCATCGGGGTGGGAGCCGTCGCATCTACAGTTTATCGGAAGGCAGTACTCGTACGTATGGCACCGGGATGGGCAGGTGTTTGATAACCAGCCCGAACCAGTACTGCAGGCAACCACCAACGATGTAGAAAACAAGGCACCTGTTGTTCAGGCGCTACCCAGCAGCCTGGAACTGGAGCCAAACTACCCCAATCCCTTTGGGCAATCTAGCCTGATGGCCTACCAACTACCCGCCACTGCTGCGGTTTGGCTGCGGGTGCTGGATACTCAGGGGCGTGAGGTATTGCGCCTGCTGAATGGGGAGCAGCAACAGGCAGGCCGGCACGAACAATGGCTCGATGTGAGTAACTTTCCGGCGGCAGGGCTATACATTGCTGAGCTGCGCGTGGGAGACCAGCGCCGCACGTGCCGAATGGAGATTATCCGCTGATTTTTTCTGAATGACTTTTTCGCTTCCGGCGTGGTTACGCCGGCCTTCCTTTACAGGGCTGCTGCTGGCGGCCCTGGTGCTGCAAACTCTCTTAATTTTTCGGGCATTCGGGCCGCTCCTTACGGAGCCTGGCCAGCACTTGCTCGTGACGGGGTACGACGGCCTAAAAAACTGTTTCACCTTCCAGGCCTATCTGCAACAGCCAGGGGCAGCGGGCTTTGCCTGGTTCGGGATGATGAACTACCCGTTCGGGGAGTACATCTTCTACACCGATAACACGCCCCTGCTGGCTGTACTAGTGCGGCTATGGTCGCGCTCTGTGCACGATGTGACGCCCTACGGCCTGGATATTTACCATGCACTGCTGCTGCTGGGGTTGCTGATAAGCACAGGCCTGCTGGTTTCTATTCTGCGCCGCTTGCTGCACTACTGGCTTTTGGTACTGGTATTTGCCGTAGTGCTGCCGTGGCTGAATCCGCAACTCGGCCGACTGGTATTTGGCCATTTGAACCTGTCGTACAGTTTCGTGATCCTGCTGGCTATCTGGGGGATGATGCACCTCTACGACAGGGTGCAGGCCAACCAGCCCATAGGCCGGTTCGTGGCCGGCCTGATAGCCGCTTTTACCCTTATTGCTTTCCTGCACCTCTACTATCTGCCGCTGCTAGGCCTGTTTACGGCTGCTTTTTTTGGGGCCTGGCTTCTACCAAAAGGACGCTGGCGTCAGCAGCCTAAACTACTCCTGCTGGGAGCCGCCCTGTCTGTCCTGCCGCTGCTCATCAGCTTGGCCATCATCCGCAGTATCGACGCGTTCTATAAGCTCCGCCTCGCCGATCCGACGGGCTTTAACTACCCTGCCTGGAAATTGCAGGTTTCGGCATTGGTGCAACGCTATTCCTACGAAACCACCCGCTTCATCATTGAGCCGGTTACCCCCGTTTCGCAGGAGTCGCAGGCGTATTTGGGGGCATTTGCGCTGTTTGGCCTCACGGCAGCCTTTGTAGCCTGGCTGGCGGAACGGCCGGCTACTCAACGCTGGTGGGCCGCCTGGGGCCTCACACCGGAAAGGCGGTTTTTGGGGTTGCTCGGGGTGGCCGCTTTGGTAGGTCTGTTGGGCTCCGTGGGCACCGTGTATGACATCGGTGACTTTCATATCACCAACTATCTGAGCCCATTCTACTATCTGCGGAAGCTCACCGATAACGCCTCCCACTTCCGGACGGTAGCGCGCTTCAGCTGGCCCTTTTTCTGGTTCGTGAACCTGTTTGTGCTCGTTGGCCTCGATAACTGGCTGCGCCATGGGCGCTCAGGCTTTCGTTGGGTATTGGCAGCAGCGCTGGTCTTACTGGCCTACATTGATACCCGCGACACCATCAAATTCTACCGGCATAGCCTGCAGCCCAACACCCTCACCAACAAAGACTTTCAGGCCGAGGTGAATCCGCTGGTAGGCAGCATACGGCCCGAAACATACCAGGCTATTTTGCCGGTACCTTTCTTCCACGTTGGCAGCGAAGACATGGACCTAACCCTGGACGATGACGACGCGCACTCCCGGCACAGCTACCAGCTGGCCCTGCGCACCAATCTGCCCCTAATGGCTACCAAGCTTTCGCGCACGCCCCCTGTGCATGCCCGTCTGTTGCGCACCATCTTCGACCCCGCCGGCTCGGCTCCGGAGCTGCGCAAGCAGCTGGTGGCCAACGGAAAGCCCATCCTGGTTTTATACGATCAGGGCTGTTATGACGGTACCAACGATCTGGCCGGCCGACAGACCAACCCTTTTGCCAAGCAGCTGGTAGAAGCCGGGGCCGCGTTTCCGGTGAATCAGCACCTCACCCTGCTGGCCGAGTCGGGCAAGCTGCGGCTCTACCGCTGGGACGTGCGCTAGGCCACTCCGTAGGCCAATAGGACAAGGCTGTTACCGGCTTCAGATGGGCCTACAATTTCACGCACACATTCTGGGCTTCCGTGAAAAAACGGAGCGCCTCTAGGCCACCTTCGCGCCCCACGCCCGAGTTTTTCATGCCCCCGAAAGGCGTGCGCAGGTCGCGGTGCAGCCAGGTATTAATCCAGACAATACCGCTGTGCAGAGCGTGCGCCACCCGGTGGGCGCGGTTCAGGTCGCGGGTCCAGATGGTGGCCGCCAGCCCGTATTCCGTGCCATTGGCCCATTCCAGCACCTGCTCCTCCGTATCGAAAGGCGTTAGCGTCACCACGGGCCCAAATATTTCTTCGCGGTTCACGCGGCAGTTGGGGGCTAGGCCTTCAAACACGGTAGGCTGCAGGAAGTAGCCATCGGCGCAGCGGCCGGGCACCTGCACGCGTTGCCCTCCGGCCAGCAACCGGCCGCCTTCTTGGTGGCCTAGCGCAATGTATTTGAGTACTTTCTGCAGATGGGCTTCACTCACCAGGGCGCCCTGCCGGCTACCGCTTTCCTGCGGATCTCCCACCGTTAAGCCGGCCACGCCCTCCAGAAATGCGGCCTTAAACGGCTCATAGATGGAGCGCTCAACGAAAATGCGCGAGCCACACAGGCAGATCTGGCCTTGGTTGGAAAAGCTGCTCCGCAGGCTGGTAGCTACGGCTTCTGCCAGATTACAATCAGCAAAAATGAGGTTGGGGTTTTTACCGCCCAGCTCCAATGAGAGTTTCTTGAACATTGGGGCCGCCGTGCGGGCAATATGCTCCCCGGTTTTAGTGCCCCCCGTAAAGCTGATAGCCTTGATAGCCGGATGCTCAATAATAGCCTGCCCGGCAGCCTGACCAGTGCCGTGCACAATATTGAGTACACCCGCTGGCAAACCGGCTTCTATACACAGCTCGCTGAGCAGAAACGCCGTGTACGGCGTTATTTCCGATGGTTTTGCTACCACGCAGCAACCCGCAGCCAGGGCGGGCGCTATTTTCCAGGTGAAGAGGTAGAGCGGCAAATTCCAGGGCGAAATGCACCCCACTACGCCCAGCGGGTGACGCACGGTGTAGTTAAGCGCCACGCCTTCCTGAAAATGAGTTTCCGAAGCAAAATGCTGCGCCGCTGTCCCGAAGAAGGCAAAGTTGCTGGCCGCCCTCGGGATATCCACGGTGCGGGCCAAGCTCACGGGCTTACCATTGTCCTGGCTTTCGGCGTAGGCCAGTCGGTCCAGGTCACGCTCAATCAGCTCCGCGATGCGCACCAGCAGGCGGCCCCGTTCTTCGGCCGGCAGGCGCCGCCAGGCCGGAAAGGCAGCCTCCGCAGCTTGCACAGCCTGGGCCACGTCCTCGGCCCCCGAATCGGGTATCTGGGCAAAAACCTGCCCCGTGGCCGGTTCCACACTGGCCAGATACTGGCCCGAAACAGGCGGCACCAGCTGGCCCCCAATGTAGTTCTGAAGATGCAGCATAACAGGCGAAAGGCTAGGCCAGGTAAGGTAGCATTCCGGCCTCAAAAGAACCACCTGCCGCCATTGGTTTATGCAGCCGGCGGAGTGATATTCGTGTCTGACACAATATATAGGGGCCGTTGGCGCACATTGGCCGAGAGCCGGGCAATGTACTCGCCAATAATGCCCACCGCAATCAGCTGTACACCTCCCAGAAACAGAATACTGATCATGAGCGAGGCCCAGCCCGGTTGGTAATCGTGGGTAATGAACCGGGAGTACAGCGTGTAGAGCATCACCAGAAAGGCAATACCTGACACCGCAAAACCGCTGAGGGTAGCGGCTTTCAGCGGCACATCGGAGAAGGCCGTGATGCCATCCAGTGCCAAGCGCAGCATTTTACGATAGGTGTAGCCCGTGGCACCACCGGCTCGCTCGGCACGGTCGTACTCTACGTACGTCTGGCGATATCCGATCCAGGAAATCTGGCCCCGAATGAACTTGTTCTGCTCCGGCATGCGACGTAGCGCATCGACCACTTTGCGGGAGATTATCCGAAAGTCACCCGTGTCAACTGGAATGGAAATGTGAGTAATGCTTGCCAGAATACGATAAAAGAACTTTGCCGTAAACTTTTTGGCGGCGCTTTCGCCCTGTCGGGAACGGCGTTTTGCGTACACTACCTCATAACCGGCTCGAAGCTTCTCTAACAGCTGAGGAATCAGTTCCGGCGGATCCTGCAAATCGGCGTCGATAATTACCACCGCATCCCCATCGGCACGATCCAAACCGGCTGTTACCGCAATCTGATGGCCAAAATTGCGACTGAAATTAATGAAACGCACCCTTGGGTCGCGGGCCGCCAACGTTTGAATCAGGGCTAAGGATTGGTCCTGGGAGCCATCATTGATGAAGATAAACTCATAGCCGTCCGGTAGTTCAATAGGATCTATTACCTCGCGAAGTCGCTCATACAGGGCCGGTATGTTTTCTTCTTCATTATAAATAGGAATGATGACTGATAGATTCACAGGCCAGGAAAAAAGAGACAGTGCAAAAATGCTAATACCTGAGGAATTTCATTTGATTACTACCTGAATGGTAGAAGGCAGCTATCAATTCATTCTATCTTTGCCCATTCGTAATGCGTTTTGAATGTGGCCTAATAGTAGACTAAAAGCTTATTTAGCAGAGCATAACTATCGATATAGCGCTTTGCTATTCTTTGTTACAGCGGCCCTTGTGCTTTACGGGCCCTATCTGAATCGATTGCCTTGGGGATTTCACGACTGGGCTCAGTCTGATAGATTAAGTCTGGCTTTAGGATTTTATGATTACAACTTTGATTTTTTTCATCCCCGGACTTTAGCACTCAATACAGTTGATAGTGTAACGGGAGTAGAGCCTCCTATTCAGGCCTACTTGGCGGGCTTGCTGGGGCTGCTGGTGGGCCGGTCAAATATCACAGTGGCCTTCCGCTGTCTTGACCTGGCAATGATGGTTGTGGGCTTCTACTTCTTATTCCGGCTGGTTTTTGAGAGTACAGGCAGCTTCCTGGCGGGGCTGGTGCCGGCGGCCTTTTTGCTGGCATCGCCTATCTTTATTTACTACTCAGGTACTTACACGCCAGACCCGTTCAGTGCTTCGCTGGTATTTGTGGCCGCCTACTATTACTGGCGCTTTTATTACCGGGAGCGACGGTTTCAGCATCTGCAGCTGGCCACCGCTATAGCGGGCCTGGCTATGCTGGTAAAAATTCTTTCCGGCGTGTACTTCCTGGCCTTCACGGGTGTGGTGCTGATTGCTTCTTACCTCATTCCCACGTTGCTGAGCCTCCGGCAAAAACTGCTGTTCTTTGGCTTGGTTGGGATGGTGATGCTCCTGCAACTGGCCTACATTCTGTACCATCAGCACCTGAATGTGGCCTACGGTTCGGGGCTGTTTCTTGCTACCGCGCTTCCCATCAAAACCATGGCAGAACATGAAGCCATATGGTCGAAAATGCGCACAACGTGGTCTTTGGAGTATTTCACTCCCGTCGACTACTACTACTTAAAAGCTAGTCTCGGCCTTGTGCTGGTGTATGCACTGTTGCGGTGGCGCACAGCAGTTACCTATTTGCCGCTTGTGCTGTTAGGGGGGCTCTGTGCCAGTGGAGTAGTGGTTTTGTATGCGCTGATGGGAAGCCAGTTAATGGTGCACGATTACTATATTATCGCACCATTGATGCCTTTACTTGTATTTATCCTGGTTGGAGCATTGTGGGCGCTGCAAGCTATACTAAGCCAGAGGCGCAGCAAATGGATAGTGAAACTGGTATTTGTTTTGGCTATTGGCGTTCCCTTGGTTGCTGGTGCAAAGCATCATTATGCCCGTATGACGGACCCCTACAAGCCCCACAGCGATTCTTATGTATATCGGTGGATGGTAGGTGGAGAGCAAAAACTGCGGGCGGCCGGCGTTCCTTCGTCTGCTTTTATTCTGGTACTGGGAGAGTCTGCTCCAAACCTCTCACTTGTCTATTTCAACCGTCGGGGTATCACCTGGAATCCTAATCTGGACAAGGTGTCTCCTGATACCTTATTGCGCACTATGGCTGGTCGCCGACTCAGCTATCTGATTATGCGCAAAGAGATTGAAGAGCAAGTGCAACGAGAAAATCCTGCGTTACTCGTTCCGTTCAGGCTGGTTTCTCAGGACGACAAGTGCTATATCTTCAAGCCCTTAAGACAGCCCATTGCTTGGTAGCAATAGACCGGCAACGTCTTCTTAAAATCTACTTTTTGTTGTTTGTACATGCGCACGAATTACTTTTTTTTAAGCATTACACTATTGGGAGTGCTAATGGGATGCAATCGTTCGTCCGATGTACCACCAGTAGGTTCCGGTCATGCTGAGTGGATACGGCAGGACTTTGAAAATCTGCGAGGCTGGATCAGCCCCGACAAAGCGGCTTCTCTGACTACGGAGCGGGCTCACAGCGGAAAGTTCTCTATCAAGACGGGGCCTGATATTGAGTATAGCCTTGGGTATGGAATCAAAATGGGGCAACTCAGTGCTACCAAGCCCCGCAAAATACATGTGGAGGCCTGGGCCTGGGTACCCAATGCCAAAAACACTACCGCTCTAATTGTGCAGATTGGCAATGCCACAAAAACCATCATGTGGGAAGGAATAAGCCTGAGCAACAAAGTAGGGGCGTATGGCAAATGGCAGAAAATAGAAACTGATTTAATGCTGAGTCCTGAAATTACTTCTGAGGATGGGCTTAGTGTTTACCTCTGGCGTCATAACGAAACGGAGCCTGTTTATCTGGATGACCTAGTCATCATAGAGGCTGAGTAAACCTGACTCTAGGCCACTCGCTCCTAACCGTTGCCGCCATGCATGTAGCATGAGTGCTATAAGGCAGGGCGGTTCAGGAGGTGGGTAAATATGTTGTTGATTGTTAACGCGTAAGAATGCCTGAAATATCTTCCACGGCCCCACCGCGCCCAGTTTGGAATCCGCACCTGGCGGCCATTCTGGTATTTGTAGGGGCTGCGCTGCTGTTCTACCTGCCTTACCTGCAGTGGCTGCCGCGCGGCATTCATGAGTGGGCACAGGCCGATCGGCTGGCATTAGCACTGAATTTTTACGATCGGGGAATGGACTTTTTTCATCCTCGTACATTCAGCGTAGCCTCTATTGATAGTGTTACGGGTGTGGAGTTCCCGCTGCCCGCCTATTTGGCAGCGTTGCTAGGTAAAGTAGCTGGTCGCCAGTATATCAGTCTGCTGTTTCGGGTCATCACGATTACGGTTTCGGTTACAGGATACTATTTCCTGTTCCGAATTGTCTTTGCGCACACCCAAAATTTTGCAGCTGCGCTACTACCTGGCTTTTTCCTGCTGGCCTCGCCAGTATTTGCTTATTATTCAGGTAACTATCTGCCAGATCCCGCAAGTGCTTCTCTGGTTTTTATGGGGCTTTACTATGTGCAGCACTTCTGGTTTCAGCAGCGTCGGCTTGGGTATCTGGCAATAGGGCTGGGCCTCCTGACTTTAGCGGCACTACTCAAAATATCGAGCGTTATCTATTTGGGGGCTACTGTGGTGCCACTGCTGGGTCTTTCCTATTTTCAACCGGCTGTTTTCAACCGAAAACAGAAGCTACTGTTTCTACTTATCCTCGTATTAGCCGGCGCAGCCCTGGTCGGGTATACTATCTATAATAAGTACCTGAACGCAGCCTACGCCTCTGATCTTTTTCTAGCTGCCCCACGACCCATAACTACTCCCGAGGAGCGGTTTTATGTGTGGCAACGGATTACGGAACTGTGGTGGCAAGAGTATTTTATTGCGCTGGATTACTGGTTGCTACGGCTGGGAGCTGGCCTAGCTGTGTTGGGGGCGCTCATACACTGGCGCTTATGGCCACGGCATTTGATCGTAGTCGGCTTCCTTGGCATTGCAGTAGTAGGTGGGCGTTTGTTTTACGAATTGATGGGGCTACAATTCGTTGATCATGACTACTACTTCATTTCACCTTATATTCCATTAGCGGTGCTGGTGGTAATGCTCGGCCTTATTGGCCTGGACAAGCTTGTAGGCCACCAATGGTATGTTCAGGTTGCGTTGCTGGCCCTTGTGGTATTACTGGGTTTTAACGGCTATCGGCAACATCAGGCGCGTATGGCCGATCCTTATCGTTCCTTCAGCGACTATTACGCATACCGATGGATGCAGGAAGGGGCAGCAGAGTTGGCGCGACAGCAAGTGCCCGCATCAGCCCGCGTGCTGGTATTGGGTGAACCAGATCCTAACCTGGCGTTGGTTTACTTTGATCGTCGGGGCCTGACCTGGCAGGCAGATTTGGCAGCGCTTCCGGAAGATGCTATTCTGCAAAAAATGGTCGATCTAGGTCTCAGCTACTTGATTATGAGCCGGGAGAGCTACAACAAGTTCGCTCCCGTACATGCTGGGTTGCTGGCCCATAGTCAGACGATACTGGATAAACCAGCCTTCGTTGTCCTTAAGCCGTCCTTGGCAAATCGGCACTGGTAACACCGAAATCCTACACGGTTATTCTATCTGCCTAGGCCACTCTTGCGCGCTCCGTACTGGCCTAGCCACTCATAAGCTGCTGGTGCGGCCGCCATCTACCGGGATATTGATGCCGTTGATATACGCCGCAGCCTCAGAAGCCAGAAACACCACGGCGGCCGCAACCTCCTGCGCCTGCCCGAAGCGGCCAGCCGGAATGAGGCGGAGCATGCCGGCTTCCACTTCCTCCTGGCTCTGGCCCGTTTGAGCTACCTTCTTGTCAATCAGGGAGGTGTGGCGCTGCGTGACGGTGGCGCCGGGCAGTACATTGTTCACCGTGATGCCGTAGCCGCCTAGCTCATTGGCCAGGGTTTTGGCCCAGCTGGCCACGGCCCCACGCGTGGTGTTCGATACGCCCAGGCCCGGCAGTGGCTGCTTCACAGAGGTGCTGATGATGTTGATGATGCGCCCCCGGCCCCGCGCCCGCATGGCCGGTACTATTGCCTGGGCCAGCAAGTGGTTACAGATCAGGTGCTGCTCAAACGCCGCCCAAAATGCCCTCACAGAAGCCTCCAGAATTGGGCCGCCCGCCGGGCCGCCCGTGTTATTCACCAGAATATCAAAGCCCGCAGGGTGCGCCGCTACGTAGGCCAATACGCGCTGGCTGAGCACGTCGGGTTGGCTGAAATCGGCCACGATGTAGTTGTGCTGCTGGCCGGCGGGCGTGGGCAAGGCGGCGGCCACTTCGCGCAGCCGCTCTTCGTTGCGGGCCAGTAGCGTGACGGTGGCGCCACGCTGGGCCAACTCCTCGGCTATGGCCTGCCCGATGCCTTGGGTGCTGCCCCCCACCAGGGCGTGCTGAGACGAAAATTCCATGGAAGAACAGAAAACGATGAAGCGTGAAACGAGGAATGACGATTCGATAATACGAGGAAGTGACTACATACGGTAAATACACTGGCCTACGGAACCGCGGAATATCGTTATTTGCTGTTGAGCCGTAAGTGCAGACTTCACCTTTCAACTCCTCGCCGCCATGCCCGTCGCCCGCCCGTTCAACTTCCAGCAGTGGATTGAAGAACACCGTCATTTGCTCAAGCCGCCCGTTGGCAACCAGCAGGTGTTCAAGGACAATAAAGACTTTATCGTGATGGTAGTGGGCGGCCCCAACGCCCGCAAAGACTACCACGTGGACGAAGGCGAAGAGCTGTTCCTGCAGCTGGAGGGCGACATAGTGGTAAAAATTATCGAGGATGGTAAGCCCGTCGACATCGAAATCAAGGCGGGCAGCATGTTTCTGCTGCCCGGTGGTGTGCCCCACTCGCCGCGCCGCCCGGCCGGCACCGTAGGCCTGGTGCTGGAGCGCTACCGCACGGCCGGCGAGCTGGATGGCTTCCAGTGGTACTGCGAAAACTGCGGCCACAAGCTCTACGAGGAGTACGCCGAAATCACGGACATTGTGGCGCAGCTGCCCCCCATCATGGACCGTTTCTGGGCCAACAACGACCTGCGCACCTGCAAAAACTGCGGCACCTACATGGAGGCACCTGCCAAGCCGACCCCCGCCGAATAA
Organism: Hymenobacter gelipurpurascens; assembly: GCF_900187375.1. Lineage (NCBI taxonomy): Bacteria > Pseudomonadati > Bacteroidota > Cytophagia > Cytophagales > Hymenobacteraceae > Hymenobacter > Hymenobacter gelipurpurascens. Next base: position 94,260 of record NZ_FYEW01000003.1, read on the forward strand.
CCGCTACAGTAAAGCGGGCCGCTGCGTGATTTCGTGGTAGCACACCACGTCATCTTGCGCGAAGTAGTGCAGCACCATGCTGCGGCGCGTACTTCCCGCTCGCCGGATAGGCCTACCGCCGTGCAACAGGTTGGCATGCCAGATCAGCACGTCGCCGGGCTGGGCATGCAGCTCTTCGGCCGGCGTGTTTTCGCGCGCAATCACGGCCTCAATGGCCTGCTCGTAGTGCTGGTAGGCCTGGTCGCCAATCAGGAAGTGTGAGCCACCGTGCGGGAAGTCGCCGTTCAGCACGTAGGGCAGACGGTGGGAGCCAGGGTAGTAAAACACAGGACCGTTTTCAGCTGTCACGGGCTCCAGCGCAATCCAAGCGGCCACCAGATAGCCCAGCGGGTAGGTGGTCATATGAATGCTGTCGGAGTGGGCCAGCTGCTCGGAGCCACGCAGAAAGTTGATGCTCTGAAATACGTGGGCCTTTTTGCCCAGCAGAAAGTCCAGCACCCGCTCCAGCTCCCGTTTGGCCACAATGCGTCGAATGGCCTCCGACTGCCGAATAGCAAACATAATTTTCACCTGCCGCGCATTCCAGTCGGCCTCGCCCTTATCAATCAGCTGCGCTACTTCGGCATTGATGGTGGCTACTTCCGCCGCCGTAAACAGACCGCGCAGTACCAGGTAGCCCTTCTCAGACCACTGCAGAATCTGCTGCTGCGTAGCCTCGTCGAACTCCGCAAACCCCGGCAGGGTGGGTGCCAGCCGGGCCGAGTCGGCGCGATCGAAACGCGGGCTTTCACCAGGAGCCGCCTCCCGGAAATCGGCCGAGGATATAGAGGAGTAGATGGGCTGGCGCAGGCCATAGCGGCGGTATAGGGCTTCGTTGTGGCGCAGCCGCCTTCTGTGCAAAAAGTTGTAGGCCATGTAGGCCGGCTTGAAAGCGCGCAGGTGGCCTAGCAGGCGTTGGAGCATAGCAGCGGAGGAAAGCGGGGGAAGACAGCAAGCGGCCTTCAGGGCCAGAAATATAGTGGCGGAGCGGCCGGGAGTTCTACGGCTATTCCCGACCTTTAACCACCACCTTGCCGGACGTGGAGCCAGTAGCCTGGTCCCGCCCCGAACGACCAAACTAAGAAGAAGTAGGAACAAACCCGCCACCAGCCACCTCCTCTCTGTGCTCACCATCGACATTCATACCCACATCCTGCCCGAGCGCTGGCCCGATCTGAAGGAGCGCTACGGCTACGGCGGCTTTATCCGGCTGGAGCACCACAAGCCCTGCTGCGCCCGCATGATGCAGGATGATAAGTTCTTCCGCGAGATTCAGGACAACTGCTGGGACCCGGAAGTGCGCATGCGGGAGTACGACCAGTTTGGAGCGCAGGTGCAGGTGCTCAGCACCGTGCCCGTGATGTTCAGCTACTGGGCTAGGCCACTCGATGCGCTGGATCTGAGCCGCTTGCTCAACGACCACCTGGCCGGCGTGGTGGCCCGCTACCCCAGCCGCTTCGTAGGCCTGGGTACCTTGCCCATGCAGGCCCCCGACCTGGCTGTTAAGGAGCTGGAGCGGTGTATGAAGATAGGCCTGGCCGGCGTGCAAATCGGCTCCCACATCAACGACTGGAACCTCGATGCCCCGGAACTGTTCGAGGTGTTTCAGGCCGCTGAGGAGCTGGGGGCCTGCGTGTTCATCCATCCCTGGGACATGATGGCCCAGCAGAAAATGCCCAAATACTGGCTTCCCTGGCTAGTAGGCATGCCCGCCGAAAGCACCTTGGCCCTCTGCTCCCTTATTTTTGGCGGCGTGCTGGAACGCTTGCCGCGCCTGCGCGTAGCGGTGGCGCATGGTGGCGGAACTTTTGCCAGCACCATCGGGCGCATTGAGCACGGTTTCCAGGTGCGGCCCGACCTGTGCGCCGTCGATAACCCAGTGAACCCCCGCGAGTATCTGGGGCGTTTCTGGGTCGATTCGCTGGTGCACGACCCGCGCATGCTGGATTACCTGGTGCAGACGCTGGGGGCCGACAAAATTACGCTGGGCACCGATTACCCTTTCCCGTTGGGGGAGCTGGAGCCCGGCCAGTTGATTAAGTCCATGCCCTATTCTGATGAGCTGAAGGCGCGCATGCTGGGCCAAAACGCGCTGGACTGGCTGGGAGTGGGGCAGGAGCACTTGGCCAAAATCATGGCGCAAGCGAAGTAGTGCCGGGGCGCGGGGCGTGGCTATCTTTGCTACCCATGAGCTTCGAACCCACCCTCGACTTTGCCCGCCAACTGGATGCGCAGGACCCACTCCACGACTTTCGCCAGCAGTTTCATATTCCGCCCGGCCCTGATGGGCAGGAGAGCCTCTATTTCTGCGGAAACTCGCTAGGCCTGCAGCCGCGCACCGCCCGTGCCGCCGCCGAACAGCAGTTTGATAACTGGCAAAATTTGGCCGTGGAAGGGCACTTTCGGGGCGATACGCCTTGGATGAAGTTTCACGAGGCCCTGGCCGCCCCTACAGCGCGCATTGTAGGCGCCAAGCCCGTGGAGGTAGTCGTGATGAATAACCTGACCACCAACCTGCACCTGCTGTTGGTATCTTTTTATCAGCCCACGGCCACGCGCTACAAGGTGCTGATGGAAGGCGGCGCGTTTCCTTCCGATCAGTACGCCCTCGAAACCCAGGTGAAGCTGCACGGGCGCCAGCCCGATGACGCCATTGTGGAGCTCACACCTCGCGCCGGCGAGCATACGCTGCGCATCGAAGACATTCTGGCCAAAATTGAGGAACTCGGCGACTCGCTGGCTACCATCATCATGGGTGGTATCAACTACTACACCGGCCAGGTGTATGATATGGCCGCCATTACGAAGGCCGGCCATGCAGTAGGCGCTAAGGTCGGCTTCGATCTGGCCCACGCTGCCGGCAACATTCCACTGCACCTCCACGACTGGGACGTGGACTTTGCCTGCTGGTGTACCTACAAATACCTCAACTCCGGCCCTGGTGGCGTGGCGGGCGCGTTTGTGCATGAGCGCTACGCCGAGCATCCCGAGCTGTTGCGTTTGGCCGGCTGGTGGGGATATGATGAGACCGAGCGCTTCAAGATGCGCAAAGGGTTCAAGCCCATGCGCGGGGCCGCCGGCTGGCAGCTCTCCAACGGGGCCGTCCTGACTATGGCGGTGCACCAGGCCGCTCTGGCCATGCACGAGGCTGCCGGTGGCATGGAAGCGCTGCGCCGCAAAAGTGAGCTGCTGACGGGCTACCTGGAGTTTCTCATCACGCGGCTAGGCCTGTCCAAATCCCAGCTCGAAATCATTACGCCTTCAGATCCGGCCCAACGTGGCTGTCAGCTCTCCCTGCTGGTGCACCAAAACGGCCGCGACCTGTTCGACCACCTGATGGCCGTGGGCGTTATCGGCGACTGGCGCGAGCCTAACGTAATTCGGCTGGCACCCGTGCCGCTCTACAATACATTTGAGGATGTATACCGCGTGGGAGAGGTGCTAGCCGAGTGGGCGGGCCGGCAGTAGGCGGTTCAGGCCACTTAGTGGTTCTCGGCACAATCTGCAGATAACCAGCTAAGTGCCCTCCCGGCAGAATTATGGCTTCAGGCCATAAAATATCGGGAGTTTTTCGGCCTTCTGGGTTGTTGTGCGTAGGAAGGAGTGGCCTAGGCCACTCTTTATTGTTGATCTTATTTCGCATCCATCATGGCCGAAGAGTACGCGGCAAAAATGAGCCGCAAAACCGACGCCGAACTCCGCGACTACGTCGATAACCGCTACCAGTACCGGGAGGAAGCCGTTTTGGCTGCCCTCGACGAGCTGGCCCGGCGTGGGATGCCCGAGCCGGGCGTATCTACTATTACGGAAGAACTGCGCGTCAGCCAACAGGAAACCAACCGCCGCGAAGCCGCCGCCCGCGAGGCAGAAGCTGAGCGGGAGAAGTCTCGCCGCGCCGCGCGGGGCGAAATGCTGCCGGAAGCGGCTAAAGAAGCAGGGCCAGCGCTGTACTCGCCCGGCACCATTGCGCTGTTCTCCGTGCTGCCTATGTCCATGATGATAGGCGGTGGTATTTTGCTGGGGCTGAATCTGTTCCGACTGCGCAGAATAAAGGCGCTGCTGCTGCTGCTGGCGTTTATGGTAGTGTATCTGCTGGTGTTTTCCAACATTGTGGCGTGGGTGGTGATGCAGGCCGGGCTGCCACCGCTATTAGGATTTTTTCTGTTTAATGTGCCGGCCATGCTGGTGTATATCCGGTGGTTCTGGCCGCGTTACATCACGCCAGGGCACTATCGGAGCCGGAGCATCTTCCTGCCAATGGTTCTGAGCTTTCTGATTGCCTGGGCGCTGCAGTACTACGCGGTACCGTACCTGCTCAAGCACCAGTCGGAGTTTATAAAACAGCAGCCCCCCGAAATGCAGCAGCAGATGAAGCAGCAAATAAATCAGCTGGAAGACGCTATGAAAAACTAGCCTGGAAGCAGCTATGGCGCTTACTTCTATTGCGCTGCCCAACGCCGAGCTGGCGCTGGATTCAACTTTCCTGAGTCCGGCAGAAGCCCAGGCACTCCTCACGGAGCTAACGGATACCATTCCCTGGAAGCACGAGGCCATTAAGCTGTTTGGGAAAGAAGTCCTGCAGCCTCGTCTCACGGCCTGGCACGGCGACCCAGGTGCTTCCTATCGCTACTCCGGTCTTCAGCTCACGCCCCAGCCCTGGACTCCGGCGTTGCAGCAGCTCCGCCAGCGCGTAGAGGCTGCCACAGGTGCTCAGTTCAATAGTGTGCTGCTCAACCTTTACCGCACCGGTCAGGATAGCATGGGCTGGCACGCCGATAATGAGCCGGAACTAGGCCCTAGGCCAGTTATTGCCTCCCTGAGTCTGGGTGCCACCCGTACCTTTCGCCTTAAGCCTCGCGACCCACTGCACACCTCGCATAAGTCCATCAGCCTGGAGTTGCCCTCCGGTAGCCTGCTCCTGATGAGCGGCCCTACGCAACAGCACTGGCTTCATGCGCTGCCCAAGACTACCCGCGTGCCCGGCCCACGCCTGAACCTCACGTTTCGACTGGTGAGGTAGCTGCGTTTGTTGAGAACTCATCTGTAAAGAAGTCTAGGTGATACTGTTTTCGGCATCCTCGCTCAATAGAAAGCCCCTACCTCCGATGTGGAAGTAGGGGCTTTTTATTGAGTATGAAGCTCTATCCACGAAAGGCAGCTTCAGAGCGAGTAGTCACAAAGGCTACTTCACATCTATCTGTAAGCCTAGGTACACCAAACGGCCTACCTGTGGGCCACCATATACCTGAATGTTGTTGGCATTGAACAGATTAGAAGCGCCAGCCTGGAGTGTGCTGCCCAGTGAAGGGAAGTTATACCCTACAAAAGCATCTACGGCACTGTAGTCAGCTAACTGGCCTACGGCGAAGGGGAGGCCATACTCGTGGCCCTGAGCCCAGCGGTAGTTCACCGAATAGGTCAGGCGGGTAAGAGCCGTGCCGTTAGCACCTACGTTGTACTTGTGCTTTGGCGTATTGAAGTACGTCTGGAACGCCTGGTCCTGGATGTTGCTCTGGTCCAAGATGTTCAGCGAGTAGTTGGCTGCCAGGTTGAACTCCGGCATGAAGGAGTACGTGATGCCCACGGCCCCACCTTTCGTGCGCACTTCTTGGTTGGCGTTGGTCCAAACCTGCAGCACCCGCGTATCGCCCGACTGGAACCCGCTGGCCGCGCCGCCCTGAATCTGGGCGCCGGTAGGCCGCGAGCCGTCGCGGTTGCCGATGAACGTGGTAGCCCCGATGAAGTCGTTGTAATAGCTCTGGTAGTAGTTGATGTCCAGAGCCAGCTTCTCGGTTACGGCGGCCTTATAGCCCAGCTCGTAGGTGCTCAGGCGCTCCAGCTTCAGGGGGTTGATGGTCGTTTCGAAGGCAGGTAGGTTGGCGCCCGTAAAGCGCTGGCCCTGGGCATTCACTAGGCTGTAGCCCTGGAAACCGTTGTCTACGTTGCCCAGCAGCAGTGCCCGGCCTACGTCGAGGCGAATGTACTGATCAAGCTGGGTAGGCGAGCGGAAGGCCTGGCCGAAGCTGGCGCGGAAGTTATGCTGCTTCTTGTCGCCGGCAGAATATACCACCGAAGCGCGCGGCGAGAAAGCGGCATCAAAGTTCTTGAACTCATCGAGGCGGCCGGCCAAGGCCAGTTTCAGGCGCTCATCCAGCAGTTTCTTCGTGAACTGGGCGTACCCACCTATTTCGTGGTTCTGAATGCGCTCATTGTCATCGGAGTAGATGTTGCCGTTGGAGCCCAACCGGAACTTCCGGTAAGCACCACCCACAATCAGGTCGGCAGTTTCACCCAGCTTGAAGTTGTACTGGGCGTTTCCTTCGTTCAGAAGCGAGCTGGGGTTCAGGCGGGCGCCTTTACCGGGAGTGGCATCCTGAATAATCTGGCTGCGCAGCTGTTGAAAACGGGCGCTGTTAGGGTCAAGCTGAACCTGATCGGCTTTGGCTTTAGCCGTGGCCTGGGCCTGCTCGGCAGTAGCACCGGCATTACGTGCTGCCGTGTAGGCCACATTGTAGGTACCAAAGTACTGATCTACGTAGCGCGTAGCGGCACCATCGGCCACCGGAGAGGTCTGGATGAAAGCACCCAGGAACCCCAGGTCGTAGCTGTCGTTGCCATAGTCCTGAATGGTCTGACCCCGCAAAAACCACCGTTCACCTTTTATTTCGCCATGCAGCTGGTTGGTGCCCAGGTTGTTGAAACGGTAGCGACTGGAGCTCTGGTAGCTGGCCGTGCCCCGGTTGATGTTGGCGCCTACTGTCATCTTGATGCTGCTCGTGAGCAGGTAAGACAGCGAAGGCTGCACCTTCAATGCCTTGGCTTTGTTGTCGTTGCCAACCAAAATTTTCTCTTCGAAGCCAGGCATGAACACGCTCTTGCCGTACAGCTCGGGGTTCACCGTATAGGCCGGAATGTTGCCACTAGCGGCGCGGTTCTGGGCGGGGCTGTAGGTGTTTTTTACATCGCCATAGCGGTTCACGGCATCATAGCCGAGCAAAGAGCCTTCGGGGTTGTTGTCGCGCTCTACGGCTGTGCTGGTGGGGGCATAGTTGCTGGCCAGCCAGTCGTTGGCCGTCAGGTAGGCTCCCGTAATTTTGAAGGCAAACCGGTCGCCAATCTTTCTGGCATACCGAATCTGGCCGTCCAGGAAGCTCCGCTCGCCGCCGCGCACGCGCACGCTTAGGCCCTCGCTTACGAAGGGGTCTTTGGAGTTCAGCAGCAATACCCCGTTGAAGGCATTGGCACCGTACAGGGCCGAGGCCGGGCCGTGAATAATCTCGATGCTCTCGATATCCAGCTCTGGTAGGCCAGTAATGTTGCCGGCGTTTACGTTCAGCGAAGGCGACTGAGTATCAAAGTAATCGGTTAGCTGAATCAGACGTTCGGACTTGGCCGAGTTGAAGCCGCGCGTGCTCAACGAGTTCATGAGCATGCTGGTGCTGTTCACGTCAATGCCTTTGTAGTGGGTCAGGCCCACCTGTACGTCGGGCGTAGGCATGCTCAGTACCTGCTGCGCCGTTACCTTTTCTACGGTTACGGGCGCCTGCAAAATGCCTTCTTCCACACGGGAAGCGGAGGCAATTACTTCGTTAGTGAGCGTGGGGTTGATTTTGAGCTGCACCAGAATGGCGTTGTCAGCCTGAGCCAGCGTTACTTCGCGGCTCTCATAGCCCACAAACGATACCGAAAGCACGACGGGACCCTCCGTAAAGTCAGGCTTAAGGGAAAACTTGCCATCTCGGTCGGTGCTGGTGCCAATAAAGGTGCCCCTAATAAAGATGGTGGCACCCGGAATAGGCTCGCCGGCCGAGTTCTGGACGGTGCCGCTAACCTGTGCCGCCTGCTGAGCCATCGTCGGGAAGATGGTTAGTAGGAACAGAAAGATGAATAAAAACTGTAAACGGTAGATTTTTCTCATACAGGGAAAATTGCAAAAAGTGGGAAGTTGAGAGTCGGTGCTGAAAAGGGCTGCAAATATATCGTATGCATGACGATTAAGCTATGCCTAACCTCATGTTTTTCATGGTTTTAAGAATTTGATTATTTGTACTTTACGCCTATTGCATAGTCTGCTTGCCTGGCATGATTTACCCTGCTTGGTCAGACGTTTCTCGTAAATAGAGCTAGTAGCGAATTTCGGGATTGCCGTACAGGGAGGGACATTCTACATCTCCAATGCAGAACTCGCCAAGCCAAAGGCACTTTTGAGCCGGAGCAGAATCTTTCACTACCGATGTAGCCCGATCTGGCAGTACCGGCTGGGGGAGGTGATATGCACGCTTCTTGAACATATCCGGGATAGCATGCTGGTAAGAGAGAATAGGCTGTAGGCCAGTCAAGCGGGCCGGAAGGCTATAGGAGCCTGTAGTAGAAAAGAGTAAATCTGCTACCATATAGAATATACCTTATTTATAAAATCTCAGCGAATAGTTCAAAGGACGCCTTTGCAAGGCACTTCAGACCTCACTTCACGACCAAACCCTGGAAAGCACCGGGTAAACTTTATGGTTTACTCGTTTAACCCAACCCAACAGAATCAAGTACTTTCGCTAGGCCACTTTGGGCTCCACTTGCCGTACTCTCCATGTCTGCATCCACCGTCTCCGCCTCTGCTCCAGAAACTAAACCGCTAACTGTTGTGGGAGGAGGCTTGGTGGGCTCGTTGCTGGCGCTGTATTTGGCGCAGCAGGGCCACACAGTAGACGTGTATGAGCGCCGACCCGACCCGCGCCGAAGCGGTAACGTGGAGGGGCGCTCCATTAACTTGGCGCTTTCCGATCGGGGGTGGCGGGCCTTGCGGGGGGTGGGCATTGAGGAAGCTGTACGCGAAGTAGCCATTCCGCTCTACCGGCGCGTGATGCACGACCAGCGCGGGCAGCTGACCATGCAGCCCTACGGACACGATGGGCAGGCCATCTACTCCGTTTCGCGGGCGGGGCTAAACCAGCGCCTGCTGGATCTGGTAGATCGGGAGCCGCGCGTGAAGGTGCTCTTCGATCAGCAGTGCCGGCGCGTAGATTTGCGCAACCGTACCCTGGAAATGTTCGATGGGGCGGCGGAAACAAGCCACGTGATACCCTATCAGCACCTGTTTGGTACCGATGGTGCGTACTCCTCCGTGCGCGCGGCCATGCAGAAGACCGATCGGTTCAACTACTCGCAGCACTACCTCAATTACGGCTACAAGGAACTGACCATTGCGGCGGGAGATGCCGGAAGCTGGGCTATTGAGAAAAATACCCTGCACATCTGGCCTAGAGGGCAATACATGATGATTGCGCTGCCCAATCTGGATGGCTCCTTCAATTGCACCCTGTTTTTCCCGTACGAAGGCCCGTATTCCTTCGCCACCTTGCAGACTCCAGAGCAGGTACGCCGGTTTTTCGAGGAAGTATTTTCGGATGCCGTGCCACTGATGCCGGAACTGGAGCAGGAGTTTTTCGAGAACCCCACCAGCTCCCTCGTGACGGTGCGTTGCTACCCGTGGTCAGTGACCGATGAGGTGCTGCTGCTGGGCGATGCCTCGCACGCCATTGTGCCGTTTTATGGGCAGGGCATGAATGCCGGGTTTGAAGATTGTACCATTCTGCAGCAGCTGATGGAAAGCCACGGCTCCGATTGGCTTGCCATCTTCCAGGAGTTTCAGCAACAGCGCAAGCCCAATGCCGATGCCATGGCCGACCTGGCTGTATATAATTTCGAAGAAATGCGTGACCGGGTAGCCGACCCCCGCTTTCTACTGCAGAAAAAGATCGAAAGCAAAATATCGGCGCAGTACCCGCAGCACTGGCTTCCGCTTTACTCGCAGGTAACTTTTTCGCATTTGCCCTATGCTGAAGCCTGGGCAAACGGGCAGGCCCAGGAGCGTATAATGCAGCGCGTGATGCCTCGCATTCAGTCAGAAGCGGATTACGACCTGCCGGAAGTGCAGGCCCTGATTGCGCAGGAGCTAGCCCAACGGCAATAAACAACATATCTTGCTATAGTGCTATTCTGATTAAGGGCTTGGCTAGCAATTATTGAGGGTTCAGTTGCGTCTAAGGAAGCCTGTTTTCTTGGCGGTATTCTATATGGGGAATAATAATCCTACTTGTTATATAATAGTTGCAGGCCCGGAAAAGGATTCTTTTTGTGAGAATCGTCTTTCACTGGTAGTGCCTGAGCGGAGTTTGGGTTTCCCAATTCTATACAAACCCCAAGACCAAATTTGCTAACTGCCAAAAGCCTATTTAATTGCTTGGCATACTCGGGTTTCTGCGTTAGTTTAGTGATCTGTTATAAGAGATTTCCTGGCTGAACAAATGGTTTTGCCATGTGAATGTCCTATTTTACTAGCCCAACGGCATTCCGTCCTTCTGTCTTGAATTCCCTTCCATGGCCGCTCCCATCCTAACCTGCGCCATCATTGATGATGAAGAAATTAACCGGCTTACGCTGGAACATTATATTTCCCTAACGGACTCGCTGCAGCTGGTGGTGTCGATGGACGATGCTCTGCAGGGGCTCAACTACTTCCGCGCCGGTAACCGCGTAGATGTGCTGTTTCTGGATGTGCAGATGCCGCAGCTCAATGGCCTCGATTTGTTACGGGTGCTGGCTGATCCGCCCATCGTGATTCTGACAACGGCCCACGAGGATTTCGCCGTGGATGCGTTCGAACTGCGCGTGACGGACTATCTGGTAAAGCCCTTCGACTATGCCCGCTTCAGTAGGGCAGTGCAGCGCGCCCTGCAGCAGCATTCGGCTACCGTAGCTGCGCCGGCTGCCCTCGCTGGTCCGCCCGATAACGACTTGTTCGTGAAGGTGAACAACAAGATGATCCGCATCAACTTCGATGATGTAATCTACATCGAAGCCCTATCGGATTACGTGGTTATCGTCACGGAAAAGCAGAAATTCATTGTGTACACCACCATGAAGGCCCTGGATGCCCGCCTGCCCTTCGACCATTTTGTGCGTGTACACCGCTCCTATATCCTGAATATGCGCCGCATCGAGGCCATTGAGGACGGCTCTGCCTTGGTACCCGGTGGCCATCATGTGCCCATTGGCAAGTCGTATCAGGAAGCCTTTTTCCGGAAGCTCAACCGGATATAAGCCTCCATCTTCTGCTGTTGCAAAAGTCCCGAGGAGTGGCCTACGGTAGTTTCGTAGTCCACTCCTCGGGACTTTTTGCAACAGCAGAAGCTAGTTAACTACATTCAGGGGCAGTGCAGCAACCACCTCTTCCAGCAGCGCTGCCAAACGAGCTACGGCAGGTTGCAGCACGCTGGCATCGGGCGTGGGCTGACCGGGGGCAGGGCGGGAGAGGGGCTCCAGCAGTGCTACATCCTGCTGCGCGCTGTGGATGTTCAGCAGCTGAATAGAAGGCCGGAGTTTGTGCACCACTTCGCCCACCGTAGGCCAGTCGGCGGCGGCGGCGGCCTCGTGCAGGCGGGCTACTGCCGGCGGCGTGTGGGTGCGGAAAGACGCCAGAATCTTATCCATGAAGAGGGTGCTGCCGTGCGCTGTCTCCCGCAGCCGGCTTAGCTCAAATAGCTGCTCGGGGGCGCCGGAAGTGGGGGCGTTACGTTGGGTGGGCTCTGGCTCCGCTATAGGGGCCGACTGGCCTACGGCCGGTTGCGCTTCCAGCTCGGCCACGCGCTGGGGGCGTAGGTTAGCTTCTATCTTCCGAAACAGGTCATCTTCCTCAAATGGCTTCGATAAATAGTCGAGGCCGGCGGCGCGGTATATCTCGTCGTCGGTGCGCATCACGTTGGCCGTGAGGGCAATGATGGGCGAGCTGGCCCGCAAGGGGTCGGGGTGCTGGCGCAGGCGGGCCGTTACGTCTAGGCCACTCATGCCGGGCATCTGAATGTCCATGAGCACCACATCGTAGAGACGGGCTTCCAGCTGCTCCAGGGCTTCGGGGCCGTCGGAAGCTACATACGTTTCCACGCCCCAGCTTTCCAGAATCAGCTGGGCCAACTGCTGATTGACGGGGTGGTCTTCTACCAGCAGAATGCGCGTGCCATGCAGGTTGGCATAGTTCAGTGGGGCCAGCGGTACGGGTGCTGGCAGCGCCTGTCCGGCTTTGGGGAGCGTAAGGGAGAAGAAGAACGTGCTGCCCTGGCCTAGGTCGCTGCTCACCCACATCCGGCCGCCCAGTTGCTCTACCAGCCGCCGACTAATGGTGAGGCCGAGGCCTGTACCCCCAAACCGCCGCGAAATATCGGCGTAGGCCTGAGAGAAGCTCTCAAAGATGGTTTCCAGCTTATCGGGGGCAATACCAATGCCGGTATCGCGCACCCGGAACTCCAGGCTCAGCAGGGTAGCGGTTTCTTCCTGCACATGTGCCGACAGCTCTACCTGGCCCTGGGCCGTGAACTTGATGGCGTTGGAGAGCAGGTTCAGCAGAATCTGGTTGATGCGGGCCGGGTCGCCGATGACTACCGAATCTACCAGTTCCGGCAGCGTCAAAAGAAACTCGATGCCTTTTTCCTCGGCCCGGAAAGCCAGCGTTTGGGTAGCCTCCCGAATAGAATGGCGAATATCAAACGGAACTTCCTCCAGCTCCAGCTTCCCCGATTCAATTTTGGCTACATCCAGCACATCGTTGATAACCGTGAGCAGATGACGACCCGAGCTGCGCAGAATGTGCAAATGCTCCTGTTGCGTGGAAGTCAGGGGTGTTTTGGCCAGCAGGCCCGCCATGCCCAGCACGCCATTAATGGGCGTCCGGATTTCGTGGCTCATGTTGGCCAGGAAGTTTTCCTTGGCTTTGGCGGTGTTTTCGGCTACTTCTTTGGCCCGGCGCAATTCCTGCTCGGCCAGCAGGCGTTCCGTGATTTCCTGGCCATACGCAATTACGTAGGGTGTTTCACCCGGCTCATCTACGCGGTAGTTGTCGTAGATGAGGTGATGAGGCCGTCCGTCGGGGCCACGCAGGGTCATCAGGCCGGTGGCCTGCTGCTGCTGCGCCACCAGCTTCAGGTAGGCGTCCAGCTCGGGGCGAAGCTCCGGGGTCAGCACCTGTCCTAGGTTGCGGCCTACCAGCCGCTCGGGGGCTACACCCACCAGCTGGGCCGCCGCCGGATTCACGGAGAGCACGGTGCCCGAAAGGTCGTGGGTGCAGATTAGCGCCTGCGAGTAGTGCATCAGGTCGCGGTACTGCTTGGTACTGCGTTCCAGCGTATTGCGCGCCGTCTTCATCTCCGTGATGTCGGTGCTGACGCCCAGTACGTTTAGGGAGCCATCGGCGCGGTGCAGTGGCCGCACTACCGTGTGGAACCACCGAACCGAGCCGTCCAGCTGCGTGTAGGAGCTCTCGTAGGCCACCTCCTCATGGGTAGCAATGACTTTCTCGATGGTCGCAAAATGGTGGCGGGCCTCCGCCGCCACCGGGTCGTTGGGGTCGTTGCGGTCTACGGAACGATGCTGACCATTGGCGCGCAGGTCGCGGAAAGCCTGGTTGGCAAACTGGATATCTCCTGCCTCATCGGCTACCCAGATAACACTGGGAGTGGTATCTACCACCTGCCGCACAAAATCCTGTTGCTCCTGCAGGCGCGCTTCGCTACGCCGTAGTTCTTCCTCGGCTTCGTGGCGGTCGGTGATATCGATGCCATACCCAATTACCAGTCGCAGCTCATCATCGGGGCCAAAAACCGGCTGCATATGGCGCAGGGCAAGCCGTTCGCCGGTTTCGCTCTGAATAGTTTCTTCCCAGGCCAGTACGTTTTTCTGCTGAATGACTTTCTGAAACAGGGCGCGGCGCTTCTGGGCGGTAGTGTCGGGCCGGCCCAGGTGGGCGGCGTACTCAAAGTCATCGTGGCCAATAACCCACTGCCGCAGCTCGGGGTTGCTGATGGCCGCCGGGTTCACGAAACGATACCGATGGTCAGCATCGAACACGGCCACATCGGCAGGTAGCTTATTAAGGATGGTTTCGTAAAACTCACGCTGTTCAGCCAGGCGCAGCTCGGCATCCTTCAGTTCCGAAATATCGGTGAAGTAGAGGTTCACGTACTGGTCGTCCACGAACGGCACAATGGCCAGCTGGTGGCATTTGCTCACAAAACCGACTTCCTCCTGAGTGTAGGTGCTGTCCGATAAGGCTTTCGCAACCGCCTGGCGAAGGGTCAGGGCAAAATCCGGGTCTTGCCAGGGCGTTATGTATTCGCGGCGCATTTCTTCCGCCGCGGGGTTGGCGTAGAGGAGGTGCCCATCGGCGTGCAGACGCAACACCGGGTTGGGGTTCTGGCCCGGAATGCGCGACAACGAGTTGAGGTACTGCTCGGTGCGGCGGGCCTGCGTAACATCCCGAAAGGAAAGCAAATAGCCGGTTGAGAGCAGCTCCTCCTGCCCGCTGAGCGGAATGTAGTCGAATTCCAGAATGGTGCCATCGGCCAGCAGCAGTGTCTCGCCCAGCATCCGGTGTTCCAGGCTGCGCAAAGAAGCGAGGCGTCCGGCGGCTTCCTCGGGTTGGGCGCAGTGCGCTTCCATTTTCGCCAACAGCGGCTGGGCGGGTTGGTTGAGCCACTTTTTGGCCTTGGTCTCTATCTCAAACAGGTCGCACAGTTCCTGATTCAGCACCGCAATTACGCCGTTGCTATTCACTACCAGCACCGCAATACGCAGGTTCTGAGTGAGGCCCGCAATGCTGTTGATCATGCGCCGCACCACCTTCTGGCTGGCGCTTAGTTGCCGCTTCAGGTCGCGGGCCTGGTTTTCCGCGGCCTGACGCGCCTGGCGCTCCTGCTGTAGCTGCTCCGTGAGGGAAGGAAGATCCGGGCTGAGGTTGGGGTCTTGCATAGAAGGAAAAACAACGGACACCCGACAGACCAATCCAACACTAGCAACCAGTAAAGGGAGCACGGAGCACAGTGTGCTTTAGAAGTGGCCTAGGCGGCAAGCAGAAAGATACGCAATAGCCGCAGCTTAACCAGCCGCCAGACCTGCCCCAAACCCTAGCACCAACCCCGCGCCTAAGGCCAGCCCGGCCCATACCTGCGCCTCGGTGTGGGCATTTAGGGCGAGGCGGGCACTCAGCACGGCACCTGCCACCAGCACCATTCCCAGCAGCCACCACAGGGCCAAGCCACCCGTGCTGACCCCGCCGATATACAGCAGTATCAATAGGCCTAGCGCACCCCCAACCCCTACGCCATGGGCAGAAATTTTCCAGCGAAGCGTAATCAGAAATGTAAGTCCGACGGCCAGGGCCATGCCGATCATCATGTGGCCTAGCAGCGCATCAAACAATGCGGGGCGGTGCAGCAGCACAGCCGCAACAGAAAAGCTGACCGTCGCCAGCAGGAAAGGCCAGGCCCGCTGCTGGCGGGCCGGCAGCTCCAGGGAATCAATCAGGCCCAAGCGCAATAGTGCCACGGAGCCAACCGTCGGGAGTACAAACGTGAACAGCAGTACTAGGCCCAGCACCACCCACCGATCGGGCAGGAGAGGGCGCAGCACCACGCCCGGCAGCTGGTAGCACACAATATAGTACAAGTAAGACGGCACCAGCAGCGGATGGAAAAGCGCCGACAGTGCCATGGCTAATCCACGCAACACAGAACAAAATTAGGTAGCCGAAGCCGTAAAGGTACACTTCTATACCGGCAGCGTCCTACTACCGACAGAACGAGTGGCCTAGGCCACTCGTTCCATTCTACGGCTGGGCTATACACACCAACGCCCGAAACGAATGCTTCGGGCGTAGTGGTATGTTGCAGAAAACGAATGGCCTACAGTTCCTTGCGCAGGCGGGCCACCGGAATGTTCAGCTGTTCGCGGTATTTTGCCACGGTGCGGCGGGCAATGTTGTAGCCGCGGGCATTGAGCATCTTCTCCAGCTTGTCGTCGGAGAGCGGGCGGTCCTTCTTTTCGCCTTCGATGATTTCCTTCAGAATATGCTTTACCTCGCGGCTGCTGGCGTCCTCGCCCGAGTCGGTGGCAATGCCTTCGGAGAAGAAGTACTTGAGCGGATAAATTCCGAACTCCGTTTGCACTGATTTCGAGTTGGCCACCCGGCTCACCGTCGAGATATCCATTCCGATTTCGGTGGCTATATCCTTGAGGATCATGGGGCGCAGCTTGCTCTCGTCGCCGTCCTGGAAGAAGTCGCGCTGGTAACGCACAATGGAGTCCATGGTGCGCAGTAGGGTGTTCTGGCGCTGCCGGATGGCGTCAATAAACCACCGGGCCGAGTCGAGCTTCTGCTTCACGAAGGTCACGGCTTCCTTCATCTTCTTGTCCTTCTTCGACGCCTTATCGTAGGCCTGGAACATCTCCGTGTAGGCCGGCGACACGCGCAAATCTGGCGCGTTGCGGGAGTTCAGCGTGAGGTTGAACTGGCCGTTGTCGTGGGTCAGGATGAAGTCGGGGATGATGTACTGCACCTTGCCCAAGCCTACCGGGCCAGTTCCGCCGGGCTTCGGGTTGAGCTTTAGAATCAAGGCAATAGCTTCCTTGATTTCCTCGTCTTCCAAATCCAGCCGCTGCTGAATGCGCTGGTAGTGCTTCTTGGTGAACTCCTCGAACGTCTCATTGAGGATGCGCTCGGCGTGTTCCGTAATCTCATCCTGCGGGCGGCGCTCCAGCTGGAGCAGCAAACACTCCTGCAAGTCGCGGGCACCAATACCGGCGGGGTCGAAGGACTGCACCAGGTGCAGCACAGCTTCTACCTCGGGCACCGTGGCCTCAATGTTCTGCGAGAAAGCCAGGTCGTTGGCTATAGCCGACAAGTCGCGGCGGATGTAGCCATCACCGTCAATGGAGCCGATGAGCTGGCGGCCGATGGCTTCCTGCTTTTCGTCGAGGTTGCCAAAGCTCAACTGGTCCAGGAGGCTGTCGATGAGGGAGCCGCTGGTGTCGGCCAGGGGCATTTCGCGGTCGTCTTCGTCCTCGCCGGGGCCGTCGCCCTGCATTTTATAGCCGGCTATTTCGTCGTCGTTGAGGTAATCGCTCAGGTCGAGGTCCTCGTCCGACGATTCCTTGGTATCGGCCGGCTCGTCGTCCTTGATAGGAATCTCTATCTCGGGTTGCTCTTCGCCCTGCTCATCGCGGAAATCCTCGTCGAGGGTGTTGTCGTCGTTGTCGAATTCCGAATCAGGGTCGTCGTACTCCTCGTCGTCGCTGTCGTCGGCGCGCTCCTCTTCCTCAAACTCCTCGTTGTCGTCGCCTTCCTCCAGGGCCGGGTTTACCTCCAGCTCTTCCTTGATGCGGGCTTCCAGCTCTGCCGTCGGAATCTGCAGCAGCTTAATGAATTGTATCTGTTGGGGTGACAGCTTCTGCGAAAGAAGCTGCTTCATGTCCAGTCGTTGCATACTCTAAAAAACGCGTACGCCCCGCCGGTTTGGAAACGGGGTGGTTAGGCCAAATATAGGCCTTTCTGTACTTGAGTTTCGGCTAAAATGTTGGGGTGAAGCCGTGCGTTTCGCCAGCGGTCCAGTTACCGTTCAGATAGCATCGGGTGGGCTACACGAGCAGGAAAAGCGGTGTAGACAGTGGCCTAGGGCATTAAGGACAGGCGGCCTACCGGAGAAAGGCCGGTTTTCGCCTCGCAAAACGCTTACCTTTGTGCTTAATAAAGTTTTAACCTCGAGAACCAAGAGTCCTGATGTCCGACCTTAGAAGAACCAGCGTGCAGCAGCTGCTAAGCAGCACCGAGCTGGACCGCGAAGTGCTGGTGAAAGGCTGGGTGCGCACCCGCCGCGGCAACAAATACGTGCAGTTTATTGCCGTGAATGACGGCTCCGGCTTCAATTCCATTCAGGTGGTAGCCAACGCCGAGCAGTTTCCGGAGGATAAGCTGAAGGCCGATGGTGTAGAGAACGGTGCCGCCGTGCTGGTGCGTGGCCAACTGGTAGCTTCTCAGGGCAAAGGACAATCGGTAGAGATTCAGGCCACAGAAATTACGGTGTATGGCAAAGCCGATACCGAAACGTATCCATTGCAGAAGAAAGGCCACTCCTTGGAGTTCCTGCGCGAAATTGCCCACTTACGCCCCCGCACCAACACGTTTGGCGCGGTGCTGCGCATTCGGCACGCCATGGCGTTTGCGGTGCACCAGTTCTTCAACGACCGGGGCTTCTTCTACGTGCACACGCCCATCATTACGGGTTCCGATGCCGAAGGCGCCGGCCAGATGTTCCGGGTAACCACGCTGCCCGACCAAAACCCGCCCCTCACGGAGGATAAGGCTGGAGTAGACTACAAGCAGGACTTCTTCGGCAAGCAAACCAACCTGACCGTTTCGGGCCAGCTAGAAGGCGAAATTGCGGCCATGGCACTGGGCAAGGTGTACACCTTCGGCCCTACGTTCCGGGCTGAAAACTCCAACACCGCCCGCCACCTAGCCGAGTTCTGGATGATTGAGCCCGAAGTGGCCTTCAACGACCTGCAGGACAACATGGACCTAGCCGAGGATTTCCTCCGCTACCTGGTGCGCTACGCCTTAGAGAACTGCCAGGACGACTTGAAATTCCTCAACGAGCAGTACGACAAGGAACTGCTCACGCGTCTGCAGTTTGTGGTGGATAACGACTTCCAGCGCCTGAACTACACCGAGGCGGTCGAAATCCTGAAGACCGCCAAGCAGAAGTTCGAATTCCCCGTGGATTGGGGCACCGACCTGCAGAGCGAGCATGAGCGCTACCTGGTAGAGAAGCACTTCAAGAAGCCGGTTATCCTGACCAATTACCCCAAGGATATCAAGGCCTTCTACATGAAGCTCAACGACGACGGCAAAACCGTGCGCGCCATGGACGTACTCTTCCCCGGCATCGGCGAAATCATCGGCGGCTCGGAGCGGGAGGAAAGCCTAGAGAAGCTCACCCAGCGCATGGCCGAAATGAACGTGCCCGAGCATGATCTGTGGTGGTACTTGGAGCTGCGCAAGTACGGCACGGCGCCGCACGCCGGCTTCGGCCTGGGCTTCGAGCGTCTCATCCTGTTCGTAACCGGTATGGCCAATATCCGCGACGTGATTCCCTTCCCCCGCTTCCCCAAGAGCGCGGAGTTTTAATCACGGATTTAGACGGATTTATCAGATTGCACGGATTCGTTTAGCAACAACGGCAGCTCCAAATGGGGCTGCCGTTGTTGCTAAACGAATCCGTGCACGTCATCCTGAGCGGAGCGAAGGATTTTGTCACGCGTAAACGATACAGTCTAGGCCAGTTGTTCTTGCCTGATAAGATCCTTCGCTCCGCTCAGGATGACGTGCAAGGTTTTATTGGAAGTGGCCTAGCAGTAATTCCGCAGTTCCTTATCATCCACCGCTACCAGCGCATCCAGGCGCAGCTCGAAGCCGTCGGCGAGGCGGAGGTATTCTACTTTATCCTTCAGGAAAAGGTCCTGAATGGTGCCGTGGTAAGTGCTGGGCGGGGTGTCGGGCTCGGTGCGGTAGGTGAGGGTGCAGGGCTGGCCGGTGGTGGCGCGGGCTTCCAGCTCGTCGTAGAAAGAACAGCTGATGGGAGTGTAGGCGGGCGTAGTAGACATGGGCGGGCACGTGTGGGTGAAGGCTATTCTCTACGCAAAACCAGCCGCCAGGGTGGCCTAGGCGGCCAGGCGCTGGCCATCTACAGCCACCAGCCAATCGAGGCGCAGCTCGCAGCCTTCCGCCAACCGGATATAATCTACCTTCCCACGGCGCAACAGGCCTAGAATGGTGCTCCGCACGCTAAACTCGGCAGAGGTACCCGGCATCCGGTACACCAATACACCACAATGTCCGGGCGGCAGTAAACGCTGCAATTCTGCCGATAAGCTAGGCTGCGCAAGAAGGTGGGATAGAGGCATGAGTTGCTAAAAAGATAGTAGGACATAGCTCATAGAAATAGAACTACGAAAGGATAGCCTGTATTGGTTTTCCTGGCCTGCGTTGGCAAAGCTGGTTCAGCCTCAACAAGTTCCATTGAGCTCCGGAATAGATAGGTCTTCCCAGAGGATATAAGACGACAAAGGCTTGGTGTATGAGCCTGTCAATAAAATATATAGCACTCAGTCAGGATAATGATACGCCCGTGTAAGCTGAACGAGGCTAGAAGCGGAAATAGATAAATGGATTGAACGTGCTGCTGACCACATAACTGGCACTCAGCAGAAAAAGAACTACCGTGAGCAGGCCTAGACCTATAGCGCGCCGCAACGGCATGGGTTCCGCTGTAAGCCACCCCAGCTCCCAGCGCTCCACGCGCGGCAGGGCTGCCATGAAGGAAAGCGTTGCCGCCAGCCCAAGCGTAGTCCAGAATTCCGGAGAGAGGCCTACTAGAGAGTGGCTAGGCCAATCCAGGCGAAACATGGTGCCCAGGTAGGCCAGCGCGGCGCTCAGGCTCTCGGCCCGAAACAAGACCCAGCCAACTACCGTGATAAGAAACGTGGGCACGATGCTCAGCGGACCGAGCAACCGGGAGAGACGCAGCTGAAACAGTCGGTCCAGAATCAGGAATAGGCCATGAAAAGCGCCCCAGGCCACAAAGTTCCAGGCGGCGCCGTGCCAGAAGCCCGAGAGCAGAAACACCGTCCAGAGGTTAAGGTAGAGGCGGGCCGGCTTTACGCGGTTGCCGCCCAGCGGAATGTAGAGGTAGTCGCGCATCCAGCGGCCCAGCGTGATGTGCCAGCGCTGCCAAAACTCCGTGATGCTGCGCGAGATGTACGGGTTGTTGAAGTTTTCCGGAAACTGAAACCCCAGCATCCGGCCAATACCGATGGCCATATCGGAGTAGCCGGAGAAGTCGAAGTATATCTGGAAGGTGTAGGCCACGGCGCCCAGCCACGCCAGCGGCGCTGATAGCTCGGCTGGGTTCAGCTGAAAAATACGGTCGGCTTCCTGGCCTAGAGCGTTGGCAATGAGGACCTTTTTCGCTAGGCCTATCACAAAGCGAAACAAGCCCGCCAGCTTCTGGTCTACCGTATCGAAGGCGGAGCGGTCCTGGAGTTGTTCGGCTATTTCATGAAAGCGCACGATGGGGCCGGCAATCATCTTCGGGAACAGCATGATGTAGAGCAGAAAGTCCCAGAAGCTGCGCAGCGGCCGGTTCACGCCGCGGTACACATCAATAGAATACGTGAGCTTTTCAAAGGTGAAAAATGAGATACCGATGGGCAACACTACCTGCTGCCAATGCAGGGCTTCGCCGCCCAAAGCTGTCTTCACTTCGCTCAAGTTTCCGAGGAAGAAGTTGGCGTACTTGAAGTAGAACAGCATGCCTACATTCAGCAGGATGCTGCTGGTGAGGTAGATGCGTTTCTGCCAGCCCATGGCCGCGTCCATCAGCCGGATGAGGTAGAAGTTCAGAACTACCGAGCCCAGAAACAGCGCCAGAAAATTCAGGCCGCCCCAGGCGTAAAACAGCAAGCTCCCTATTAGCGCCACGGCATTTTTGAGGCGAGTAGGCGCCAGAAAATACAGCAGCAGAAACCCGGGCAGGAAATAGAACAGGAAGAGCGTACTGCTGAATACCATGAGGCGCGGAGTGGAAAGGCCCGGCGAAAATACAGGGCTACCGGCGGTACGCCGCAGCTGAGCACAAAAAAGCCGACCCGGCGCAGCAATGGATGCGCCGGGTCGGCTGATGAATCGTCGCCGGCAGGCCTAGTGCTTGCCCTTGCCGTGGCCTTTGCCGTTTCCGTTGCCATGCCCATTTCCGGGGTTGCCACCGTAGATTTTCTTGGCTTGTCCGGGCGGCAGACCTTTGCCGCTCTGCAGGCGCTTCACTTGTCCGGGCGGCAGGTATATTTCGCGGTGGCGGCTGTACTGCGACCACGGCTGCGAGCCATGATAATCCAGCACTACCGGGTGAAAAGAGCTCGGGTTGTAGCCATTGACATTCGCGACACGCACCCATTGCCCGTTTTGTGGGACGATGTAGCGCTGGGCCCGCAGATCATAGTAGCTCTGGGTTTCGGGAATGTAGTAATACTCGGTGCCGGCCGGGGTAGAAGGTCCCCAGGAGGGCGGGTTGATGTTGACCGTCACCTGAGCCTGGGCCGATGAAGTGGCTAGGCCAGTTAAGGAGCCAGCCAGTAGGCCAGTCAGGGCCATTTTTGCAAGAAGCTTCATAGAAAGAGGTGCTATGGTGGGAGGAGAAAGCATTAAGACAAGAACGGGGCCAAACCCCACGGTTCCCGCTTACGCTGCCGCTGCCAAAAATGATATAGCCAGGCTCAGGGCTTGCTGAACGCCTGTAGTGCATCTTGGCTGAAGCCTTGGTCGAAGTAGCGCAGGTTGTGCTCCGTGAAAAGTACCAGCACGATATCAAAGCGCAGCAGCTCCGCTTTACGGTCGAGGTTGGCAACACTAGTTTCGCCCTGCATCTTATCCTGATGTTTGCGCCAGACCACCTCCTTGTTGTAGTACCAAAACCGAGAGTCAGGGGAAAATAATGAGTCTAGGTAAGGATACTGTTCGATGAAATTCCAGACGAAACTATCGCCCACCACCAAGAGGCGGGGGCGCTGCTGCCCGGCCCGAATAGGCTCAAACTGAATGGTTGGGTAGGCCAACGGAAACGCCGGTGGGTTCCAGAGCAGGTTCAGGGCTTTGGTGATGTCGCCGTCGGGGTGGCGCGGCGTAGTGCTAACCTCTAGGCCAGTCTGGCGGAAGTTGGGCAGGTCGAGGTGGGCACGCTGCTCCAGGTAGCGGAAGAGGGTATCGGCCACAAGCGTGAGCCCATAGCCGCTCCAATGAATACCGCTCCGCGCAAACAACGGATACGGAGAAGAGGTCTTCCACTGCCGAAACAAGGCACCGGCATCCAGCACGTTCAGTCCGGCTTGCTGCATGTGCACAGCATAAAGATCATAGTTAGAAGAACGCTTTGGCTGATTCTCGTAGGCCACTGGCAGCAATTCCGGATATATGGCCGCCTTGCTGGGAGCCACCACAAACACCAGGAACTTGCCGCGGCGGGCCAGCGTATCCTGCACCGCCCGAAACCGACTCACGCTGGCTTGCACTTCTTCCTGGCTCACGGCATCCTGCCCAAGAGAGGCTAAAATGGGCGCTTCCTCAAACAACACCCCCCGTGCGCCTACCACCACGCCATGCGCCCTTGCTTGCCCGAAAAGACTGTAGGCCACCTGATTGCGCGGCCGGATCAGCAGATCATGAAAGCCAACATGCTCCGTGATGTAGCGCTCCAGTGCTGGCTGGTAGGTGTTGTCGCGCAGGCCTTGCCAGGTGAGAGTGGGGCGTGGTGCCGGCTCGGCATAGCCGGCTAATGAGCTCGTTCTGAAAATCTTAATATTAAGCCAGCCCTGAATGGCCGGCATCAGCAACAGCAGAAACAATACGCCAAACACGCGCCGCTTACCCGTCAGAAACGAAAACTTAGCCACGCCGCACGCTGAATAAAAACACAGAAACCATAAGAAACCCCGCCCCAGAACGCCCCGAAAAATAGCGACTATTTCGGGAGAGCCGCGTGGGCACTCATCCAGAATCAGGGCGACACAAAAAAGGCCCTTCCACCGGAAGGGCCTTTTTTGTGTTGGAAGCAGTAGCGGGTTGGGCTAGTTAATGCGGCCCCGGCCACCGCTCGGGGTGCTTATGGTCTGGTTCTGACCGCCACGGTTATTGTCGATGGTGCCGCGGTTGTCGTTCCGCTCGTAGCCGCCACCGCGGTTGTCATTACCACGATGATCATTGCTGCGGTTATCGTTGCCGCGGTTATCATGGGAGCCATAATTTCCGGGGCTTGGGTTGCTGCGGTTGTCATAGCCGCCACGATTGTCGTTGCGGTTGCCGCCGTAGTAGCCACCGCGGTTATCATCGCGGTAGTCGCCCCGGGCATACCCACCTTGGTTGTTCGGGCGGTTGTAGTAGCCATTGTTGCCGTTGTAATAGCTGCCGCGCGGAACCGCGTAGCTATAGCCGCGGCCCGGCCAGTTGGCGCCGTAGTAGCGGCCCGGCTGCACGCCCCAGTTGTTGCAATACGCACGGTGGTCACGCAGATAGCCCCAAGGCTGGCGGCCTACATACTGGATTACAACCGGGTGAAAGAAGCGCGGGTCGTAGGAAGCGTAGGCGCGCGGCAAAACCGGCGAGCTAACCCACGCTCCATATACAGGGTCGAAAAACAGGTAGGACTGGCTGTACAGATCGTAGTAGCCATCAATTTCAGGGATGTAGTAATACTGCACACCCTGCGCTACAGGTGGGCCCCAGTACGGCTGGTTGATACCCACTTGAATTTGCACCTGAGCCTGAGCTGGCTCCGTGTAAACCAGCAGGCCCAGCGCCAGCAGGAAGGCAGATTTGAGCAATAGTTTCATGAGCGAAGAGAACAAAAGGGAGATACCTATCAAACGCAAAAACAGCACCATAATTCAAAATATACGTTGGCGGCCTCAAGTTTTTAGCGGCTCGCCGGAAGAACTTCTGAAGGCGTGGGACATTTCGGCCACTTGCGTTGTTATAGGCCGTCTATCCTCTTCTGTACCTGTTGTTGAAACAGGAATGCTAAGCCGCTAACAGGCTTGGCAAATACCTACACGAGGGTAGCCATCGGGGCGCGTTTTGCGTACCTTTGCAGACTTATCCGCTTCGCTGTTGCATGGCCAAAAAAACAACTGCCGCTACTAGTTCCTCTACTTCGGCTGCTTCTAAAACCAAAGCGGCCCCCAAGGCCGACCGCGCAGCTAAAGCGCCGGCTACCAAGGCCGCCAAAAAAGCGGCTCCGGCGGCTCCTCAGCCCGACCTGACCACGGCGAAGGGTGCGCAGCAGGCGGCTATGGCTTCCACACCCCGCTCTGAACAGATTTCCGAAGCAGTAGTAGCCACGGCCACTACGCTGGAGCTGCCTGGCGTATTGCCCTCCCTCGCGAAAGGCCAGCTAGGCCACCACGCCGCCGATATGGACGCGCCTTTTATTGAGGTATATGGCGCACGGGAGCACAACCTGAAGAACGTATCTATTAAGATTCCGCGGGGCCGGCTGGTGGTGTTCACCGGTATTTCAGGCTCGGGCAAGTCGTCGTTGGCCTTCGATACCATCTATGCTGAGGGCCAGCGGCGCTACATGGAGACGTTTTCGGCCTATGCCCGGAGCTTCATGGGTGGCCTAGAGCGCCCCGATGTGGACAAGATTGAGGGCCTGTCGCCGGTTATCAGCATCGAGCAGAAAACCACTTCGCGCAACCCGCGCTCCACGGTCGGGACTATCACCGAGATATACGACTTCTTGCGCTTGTTCTACGCCCGTACCGCCGAGGCGTTCAGCTACGCTACGGGCAAGAAGATGATCCGGCAGAGCGATGACCAGATCATCAATTACATCCTCAAGCACTACGACGACAAGAAGCTGGTAGTGCTGGCTCCGGTAGTAAAGGGCCGGAAAGGGCACTACCGCGAGCTGTTCCAGCAGATTGCCAAGCTGGGCTTCACGAAGGTGCGCGTAGATGGCGAGCTGCTCGACATAACGCCCAAGATGCAGGTGGACCGCTACAAGATCCACGACATCGAGATTGTGATTGACCGCTTGGTGGTGAAGGAAGAAGACCGGTTCCGACTGTCGGGCTCGGCTCAGAACGCTCTCACCCACGGCAAAGGCACCATGCTGGTGCTGGCCCCCGACGAGAAGAATGAGGCCAAAAAGACGCAGTTCTTCTCGCGCTTCCTTATGGACCCCACTACCGGCATCGCCTACGATGACCCGGCCCCCAATACGTTTTCCTTCAACTCTCCATACGGTGCCTGCCCCGTCTGCAATGGCCTGGGTGAGGTACAGGAAATCACCGAAGACTCGGTGATGCCCGATAAGAAGCTGAGTGTGAGCCGCGGCGGCATTGCGCCGCTGGGCGAGTACAGAGATATCTGGATTTTCCAGCAGCTAGGCCTCATCCTGAAGAAGAATAAAGCTAGCCTCAGCACGCCCATCGAGAAGCTCCCCGAAGACTTAGTGCAGCGTCTGCTTTATGGTGTGGCCGAGGACGAAGATGCTGACCCCAAAAAGCCGAACTATACCGAGCCGTTCGAAGGCATTATCCCGTTCCTGCAGCGTCAGATGGAGTCCGATTCGGAGAACATCCGGGAATGGATTCAGCAGTATACCCAGGCGCAGGAGTGCCCCGAGTGCCACGGCTTCCGCCTGAAAAAGGAATCCCTGCACTTCAAGATTGCCGATAAGCACATTGGAGAGCTATCGGTGATGGATTTGAACGATCTGGCCGATTGGTTTGAAGGGCTGGAAGACCGTCTCACAGACCGCCAGAACCTGATTGCGCGTGAGCTGCTGAAAGAAATTCGCAAGCGCATTGGTTTCCTGCTGGAAGTAGGCCTCGATTACCTGAACCTGCACCGCTCCGTGCGTACACTTTCGGGCGGCGAAAGCCAGCGCATCCGTTTGGCCACCCAGATTGGTACCCAGCTGGTAGGCGTGCTCTACATCATGGATGAGCCCAGCATTGGTCTGCACCAGCGCGACAACGAGCGCCTGATCAAGGCCCTGCAGCACCTGCGCGACCTGGGTAACTCCGTGATTGTGGTGGAGCACGATAAGGACATGATCATGCACGCCGACCACGTGCTGGACATTGGCCCCGGTGCCGGTATTCATGGCGGGCACATTGTGGCGCAAGGTTCGCCCAAGGAAATCTTCACATCGGGCAGCTTAACCTCGCAGTATCTCAGTGGGCAGAAGCACATTGAGCTGCGCAAGAAAAAGCGTGCCGGTGAGGGCAATGAGCTGGTGCTGAAAGGTGCCCGTGGCCACAACCTCAAAAACGTAACGGCCAAGTTTCCGCTGGGCAAGCTCATTGCCGTGACGGGCGTATCAGGCTCGGGCAAGTCGTCGCTCATCCACGACACGCTGTACCCAATTCTCAACCAGCACTTCTTCAACGCCAAGCGTGAGCCACTGGCCTACGACAAGATCGAAGGCCTGGAGCTCATTGATAAAGTGATTGAGGTAGACCAGTCGCCGATTGGACGCACGCCGCGCTCCAATCCGGCTACGTACACCGGCGTGTTCACCGAGATTCGCCAGCTGTTCTCGTCGCTGCCGGAAGCCAAGATCCGGGGTTACGGGCCGGGCCGCTTTTCCTTCAACGTGAAGGGTGGGCGTTGCGAAACCTGCGAAGGAGCTGGCATGCGAACCATCGAGATGAACTTCCTGCCCGACGTGCACGTGCCCTGCGAAACCTGCAAAGGCCGTCGCTACAACCGCGAAACGCTGGAAGTTCGCTTCAAAGGCAAGTCCATTACCGACGTGCTGGATATGACGGTGGAGAAAGCTGTAGAGTTCTTCGAGTTTCAGCCCCGCATTCTGCGCAAGATCCAGACCCTGAATGAAGTAGGCCTCGGCTACCTCACGCTAGGCCAGCAAGCTACTACGCTTTCAGGTGGCGAAGCCCAGCGGGTGAAACTGGCCACCGAGCTCAGCAAAAAGGACACCGGCAAGACGTTCTACATCCTCGATGAGCCCACGACTGGCCTACACTTCGAGGACATCAACCACCTCTCGGTAGTGCTGCACAAGCTGGCCGATAAAGGCAACACAGTGCTCATCATTGAGCACAACCTGGACCTGATTAAGGTGGCCGACCACGTCATTGACATCGGGCCGGAAGGTGGCGGAGGTGGCGGCACTATTGTAGCCCAAGGCACACCGGAGCAGGTAGCTAAGTCGGGCAAGGGGCACACCAGCCGCTTCCTGGCCGAAGAGCTGCGCACCAGCAAATACGCTACTGAAACGGAAAGTAAAGCGGAAAAAGTGGCCTAGACCACTTTTTCCGCTTTACTTTAGTAAAGAACAAAAGAGCCGCTTCCTGAACAGGAAGCGGCTCTTTTATGATCAAGTATTTAGAGCCAAGGTGGCCTACATGGTACCGCTAGCGTGCTGCTTAAACATAGTGAGGTGGGCCTGTACTACGGGCTGCACCTTTGTGATGAAGCCTTGTACATCGCTGTCCTTGGTCATCTTCTGATGTGCTGCCAGCGTGTTCAGAGTCTTCTGGTGGTCCATTTCCATTTGCTGCATGTACTTCGTTTCGAAGTCCTTGCCCGACAGCTTGCGCATATCGGCGGCAATGGTCTTGTGCTCGGCGTCCATGTCGGCGGGGAGCGTTACGTTCTTTTTCTGCGCAATGGATTTCAGATCATTCGTGGACGTAGTGTGGTCCTTAATCATCATGTTGGCGTGGTCTTTCACCATGCCCGTTACGCCTTTCTCCAGGGCCAGCTTGCTGAGCTGAATCTCGTTCTGGTCGCTGGCTGCAGCCGACTTCATGAACTCAGCATCCGTGGAATGCGGAGCCGTAGGCCCGTTGGGGTCAGCCATAGCAGAACCAGCCGCCATACCAGAGTCGGCGGGCATGCCAGAGGTAGCCATACCGCTGGTATCGGTAGCGGTAGCATCCGTTGCTGTTGTATCAGAAGCAGCCGTCGTCGAGTCGTTCGAAGAGCAAGCCGAGGTAATCATCAGGGCCGCAATGGCCATGCTAAACAAAGTGCGTTTCATAGTAGTGGATGGTTTGGAGTGGGGTAGGGAAAAAACGCGCAAATAATTACTTACGCGATTCCAGGGCAGTGCTCATCTTTTGCGCCATTTCCAGGTGGTGCTGCAAGACGGGTACTTGTTTAGTAGCAAAAGCTTTAATCTCAGGATCAGAGGCTTTTACAGAGGCTTTCGTGAATTCCTTCACGTCTTCCTCATGGTCCTTGACCATTTCTTTCAGGTATTCTTTGTCCATCTCGGTGCCCTTTTCCTCGGTTACATCTTTCAGAACTTTCTGATGATCGTCGCCTAGGGTGGCGGGTAGCGTGATGTTCTTTTTGGCGGCCAGGGCTTTCAGCTCCGCATTGGCTTTGGTGTGGTCCTTCACCATCATGTTGGCGAATTCTTTGCCCTCCGAGGTGGTGCCCTTAGCGGCTACTGCCTGGCCTAGCTGTACTTCCAGCATGCCGCCACTAGCCGCTTTGGCCATAAACTCAGCATCGAAGTTTTTACCTTCTTCTTTCACATCACCCAACTCTGTGTCAGAAGTGGCTGCTTCGTTTTTCGCTTCATTCGTTTGCTCTGCTTGCTTCACCGAGTCCTGGGAGTTGCAGGCTGCGGTTCCAACGAGTAGGGCTAGGGAACAGGTCAGAAATAAGAAGGAACGTTTCATGGCAGATGAGGGGATAGAGGTGGATGCTACTGGTGGCCTAGAGCCGCTATGCTACTTGGCAGTGTCGGCGGTTGCCGAATCTGCATCGGCCGTAACGGTGGGGCCAGCATTGTTATCAATCACGACGGCATCGGCTTTCACACCACCTTCCGTGGCAGCAGAATCCATGTCCGTTACAGCCGTACCAGCAGTACCATCCGTGCGTTTGTTTGCGTCGCCGCAGCTGCTGAGTGAAAGGGCAGCGAAAAGGGACAGTACCGAGAGAATGCGCATTTTCATAAAGGAGAATGTTAAGTCCAGAAAACTGGAAAAGAAGTTATTTTTTGAGTTGATCTTGAAGTTCTTCAGCAGCTTCCAGATGCTGTTTCAGCAAGGGCAGCTGCTGGGTGGCCAGTTGCCGGATGTCGCCATCGTAGGCCTCATCCCGCATATCCTCCGCCTCGTCTACAGCTTTCTTGTGCAGGTCGATGAGCGCATCGGTATACTTTTGGTCGAAAGCGGCTCCGTTCAGGGCGGCTAACTGGCCTAGCGTCTGGGCTTGGTCGCCGCCTAGGCCAGTAGGCAGCACAATGTTTTTCTGCGCGGCCAGCGTCTGGATGGTTTGCTGGTTGGCCGCGTGTTGGGCTACCAGGCTCTGGGCAAGGGCTTTGACTGCTGGTGCAGTAGATTTAGTCTGGGCCAGTTGGCTGGCGTCGCGCACAAACATGTTGTGGCTGGCCGTATTCACCACGTACTCGGCATCCTGCTCCTGCTTTTCGGTAATGGCTTCGTCGCCAATGCGCTTTTCGTTTTTGAACTTGGCTTCTGCTACCGGGTCTTTGTTGCTCTCGCCCGAGGAGCAGGAGGAGAGGCCTAGCGGTAGAAGCAGAAGTGGGAACAACCGGGAAACAGACATAAAGACAGGATATTACGACCGATGGGGTAGATGCCCTGAACTATACGCACCCCCGGGAATGGAGTTGGGAAGGCCTTTTAAAAATACTTTCAAAAGCATTTAAACTTATCTATATAGTGTTGGTCCAAGCGCCGAAATCAGTTGTTCCACCACTCACCATTTCTCCCCCTCTTTATGTTTACTTCTACATCGCGCTTGCTCAGCGGCGTACTCTTGGCAGGTAGTTTATTCGTACTGGCTGGCTGCGACAAAGGCAATGATCCGCAGGATG
The DNA here is from genome assembly GCF_900187375.1 of Hymenobacter gelipurpurascens. Classification (NCBI taxonomy): domain Bacteria; kingdom Pseudomonadati; phylum Bacteroidota; class Cytophagia; order Cytophagales; family Hymenobacteraceae; genus Hymenobacter; species Hymenobacter gelipurpurascens. The sequence goes on from NZ_FYEW01000003.1 coordinate 124,556, forward strand.
CTGCTACTGTTACGGCCTCGGCCGAAGACCAAAGCGTGGCAGAGGACGAAAATGCGGCCATGGGCGACCTGGTAGAAGCCGCCTCGCCCGCCGATATCACGGTGGCCGGCAGCCCGGCCGCGGAGCCCACGGACCTAGTTCGCCTGGCGGGCTCTTGCTTCACGCGCACCTTTGATGCCGCCACTCGCACCCTCACCCTCGACTTTGGCCCCGTAAACTGCGTGGGCCCGAACGGCGTAGCGCGCCGAGGTAAGATTGTGGCCGTTTTCAGTGGCCCGTATCGGCAGGCGGGAGCCACAACCACCATTACCCTGGTAGATTATTACCGCAACGACAACCACCATACCGGTACGCGCACCATCACGAATCTTGGGGGCGGCTCCTGGGACCTCTCAGTGCAGGGGGCCAGCGTAACTACGCCGGCCGGCACGCATACCTGGACCTCGCAGCGCAAGTATACCCGTACGGCTGGTAGCGCTACCCGAACCGTGCTGGATGACACGTATTCCGTAACGGGGCAGGCCAGCGGCACAAACCGCCGGGGCGTCAGCTACACCGCTACTATTGATCAACCTCTGATCAAGAAGTTTCAACTGGGATGCGCCCGCACCTTTGTAGCCGGTACCCTGAGCATTACGAACTCGAAGGAGAAAACCATGCTGCTCAACTACGACCCCACCGGCACCCAGGCCTGCGACAACCTGGCTTCCGTAACCGTGAATGGCAAAACCTGGACCATCCGCTGCGGTCGTTAAGCCCAGCAGACATAAAAATGGCGGCCGGACTCCCAGAGTCCGGCCGCCATTTTTATGTCTGCTGAGGTGGCCTAGGCCACTCGTGCGAGCTTGCGCTACTGCGCGCGGAGCAGGGCTTCGGCCAGAATCAGGTCTTCCGGCGTCGTGATTTTCAGATTGCGGTAGTCGCCGTTTACCAGATGAATGGGTTGCAGGTCTTCCACCACGCTGGCATCATCGGTAAAAGTCGAGAGCTCCGGAAGCTGATAGGCGCGTTGTAATAGGCCTAGCTCGAAGCATTGGGGCGTTTGCACCAGGCGCAGTCGGGTGCGGTCGAGGGCATAGGAGCCCTGCTGACTCAAGCTGCGCACCGAGTCCTTGGGCGGCACTGCTGCTACGGCGGCGCCATGCAGCTCGGCGGCAGCATAAGTGGCCTCTATCACGGCAGCCGACACCAGCGGCCGTACGCCATCGTGTACAGCTACTACACCGGCTTTCTGGGCCTGCAGATGAGCGAGTCCGTTGCGTACTGAAGCCCACCGCGAATGGCCGCCAGCCACAATTGTATGCGGAATAGAAACGCTGTGCCGCGCACAGAGCTCATGCCAGATAGTAAACTGATCCTGAGGTAGTACTACCACACAGTCCTGCACGCTTAGCGCGGGTTCCATAAAGCGCCGAAGCGTATGCAGGAGCACTGGCTCACCGAGGAGTTCCAGAAACTGCTTCGGCCGGCCGGCGCCCATGCGCGTACCGGTTCCGCCCGCAACCAGAATGGCGAATCTGCTTAGTGGCATGCGTGAAACGAGATAAGAAGTGGGAAGATATACCTGGAGAGTGGCCTAGGCTAGTAAACCACAACGCCCAGCCACCAAAGGTAGCTGGGCGTTGTGGTTTGTAGGCGGTAGTCGTCGAAACGAAACCTACAGAATCAGCATGGCGTCGCCGTAGCTGAAGAACTTATACTTCTCCTTGATAGCCAACTGGTAGGCCTCAATTAGGAGTGGATGGCCGGCAAAAGCCGAAGCCATCATCATCAGCGTGCTCTCCGGAGTATGGAAGTTGGTGAGCAGAGCGTTCGAGATTTTGAACTCGTAAGGAGGGAAGATAAACTTATCCGTCCAGCCTTCCGTGGCCTTCAGGCGGGAGTGAGCCGATACCGACGATTCCATGGCGCGCATGGAAGTGGTGCCGATAGCGCAAACCCGCTTCTTGTTATCCAAGGCCCGGTTTACTATCGTGGCCGTTTCGGCGGGCACAATGAAGTTCTCCGAGTCCATTTTGTGCTTGGTCAGGTCTTCCACATCTACGGGGCGGAAGGTGCCTAGGCCTACGTGCAGCGTTACCGGAGCAACCTCTACGCCTTTGATTTCCAGGCGTTTCATTACCTCGCGGGTGAAATGCAAACCAGCCGAAGGCGCGGCTACAGCACCCGTGTTCTTGGCATAAATGGTCTGGTAGCGCTCCTTGTCGGCAGCTTCCGTTTCGCGCGGGATAAACTCCTTCGGAATTGGGGTTTCGCCCAGGTCGTGTAGTGCTTTGTAGAACTCCTCGTCGGGGCCATCAAACAAGAACTTGATAGTCCGGCCGCGCGAGGTGGTGTTGTCGATAACCTCGGCCACCATGTCGCTTTCGCCGAAATACAGCTTATTACCAACGCGGATTTTACGGGCCGGATCTACCAGCACGTCCCAGAGATGAATTTCCTTGTTCAGCTCACGGAGCAGAAATACTTCAATCTTGGCACCGGTTTTTTCCTTGTTGCCATACAGACGAGCGGGAAATACCTTCGTATCGTTTACTACGAAAACGTCTCCTTCGCCAAAATATTCAATAATATCTTTGAAGATGCGGTGCTCAATCTTGCCAGTATCGCGGTGCAGCACCATCAGGCGTGATTCGTCGCGGTTTTTGGCCGGATGCTGTGCCAGTAAGTTTTCAGGCAAGTCAAATTTGAACTCGGACAGTTTCATGGGCCAGACAGGGCAATAGGTGGGGAACCTAATGAAAAAATTGAGCCGCAAAAGTAGTCATTTGCGCCGGATTAATCGTTACTTTTCGCCCGGTGAGGTAAAATGGCGAATTCGTGAAATGGTGCGTGTGTCGTTCAGACTGTGCCATGGATGCCAATGGAACGTTCTGCCTGTCACCAGTGCCTAACTGCTTGCTTCCCTGATGAAAGAACTGCGCCTGACGTTGGAGAGTTTCCGCTTTGCCTGGCAAGCACTTAAGTCCAATCTTCTTCGTACAGTTTTGTCGCTGTTGGGCGTTACCGTCGGGATTTTTGCCATCATTGCGGTATTCACCGTCGTCGATTCGCTGGAAACGAACGTACGGCAAAGCATGAACTTCGTGGGCGACAAGGTCATTTATGTAAATAAGTGGCCGTGGGTGTTCGAAAACAACTTTGCGTGGTGGAAATACTTCAACCGACCCGTGCCTACGGTGCGGGAGTTCCGGGAGTTGCAGCGCCGCTTGGGGCCCAACAACAAGGGCATTGCCATCTTTGCTAATACCAGCGGCAATCTGTTTCGTGTGGGCAGTAACAGCATGGAAGGCTGCAACCTGCAGGGCGTGAGCATGGACTACAACATTGTCTCGGATGTGCCCATTGTGGAAGGACGCTATTTCACACCCCAGGAGGTAGAATCGGCGAGAAACGTGGCTATCATCGGGGCCGAAATTGCCGAAACGCTGTTCCCTAATGGCTCGGCATTGGGTCAGGAGTTCAAAACCCGCGGCCAGAAATTCGTAGTGATTGGCGTGATGCAGAAGGAAGGCAAGAAGCTACTTGATACTCCCAGCAACGACACTAACTGCTTGGTTCCGTTTGGCATGTTCACGAAGATGTTCGCCCTGAGCTCCAATGGCATGGGCGGCGTGGCCCCGAGCATTGGCGTGAAGGGCCGCGACGATGACCCTGGCCTGCTGGATCTGGAGTATGAGATGAAAGGCGTGATGCGCAACATTCGGGGCCTGAAGCCCCAGGATGAGGACAACTTCGCCCTGAACCGCCCCGAAATGCTGGCCAACGCCATTACACAACTCTTCTCGGTCATCGGCATTGCGGGCGCCGTCATAGGTTCGTTTGCTATGCTGGTGGGCGGCTTCGGTATTGCCAACATCATGTTTGTGTCGGTGAAGGAGCGCACCAATATCATCGGGATTCAAAAGTCGTTGGGGGCCAAGAATTATTTCATCCTGTTCCAGTTCCTGTTTGAAGCCGTGTTCCTATGCCTGCTGGGTGGTGGCGCCGGTATTTTGCTCGTGTTCCTGATTACGCTCTTGCCGCAGGATGGGCTGCCGCTTTTCCTTACGGCCGGCAACATCTCGCTGGGCCTGACGGTATCAGTAGTGATTGGGGTATTGGCCGGTATTATTCCGGCAGTGCTGGCCTCTAACCTGGACCCCGTAATTGCTATTCGGGCCCAATGAAAAGCGTTGGCAGTAAGCCTTCAGTGGCCTAGGCCTATCCGTAACAATTTCGTTACCTGGCCTAGGGTAATGTTAACAAATTGTTAACTTGCCGGTCGCTACTTTTGGTCGCCTTCCTTCCGTGAGGCGACCTTCTTTTTGCCATTTTCCTAATTTTTACCTTGGTACAGGCCAATCCCACGCCGTCAGTGGCTTCGTGCTGCTGGCTGTCTGTGCCATTTTTACCCTTGTAGCTCCTATGTCGAAGCTCAAAAAAACCAGTAGAACCAAAGTTGCCGACGAAGTACTGAACGCAGGCAGCGGCCAGACTATCAGGCAGCCCAACATCAACGACAATAAGGTCAAGACCATCAGTGATATCCGCGAGCAGACGCATGGTGAGCGTACCGTTCAGGTAGACGACGAGCAGCGCATCCGCAAAGCTTTCGTAGATAAAGACTGGAACGAAATCAAGATTGCCGACTCCTGGCAGATCTTCAAGGTGATGGCCGAGTTCGTGGAAGGCTTCGAGAAGATGTCGAAGATCGGGCCCTGCGTGTCCATCTTTGGCTCGGCCCGCACCAAGCCCGATAACCCCTACTATCAGATGGCCGAAGAAATTGCGGCTAAGCTGGTGCGCCACGGCTACGGCGTTATCACGGGGGGCGGCCCCGGCATCATGGAGGCTGGCAACAAGGGTGCCCACTCTGAGGGCGGCCGCTCGGTAGGCCTGAACATTGAGCTGCCCTTCGAGCAGTTCAACAACATCTACATCGACCCCGATAAGATCATCAACTTCGACTACTTCTTCGTGCGGAAGGTGATGTTCGTTAAGTATGCGCAGGGCTTCATCGGCATGCCCGGCGGCTTCGGCACGCTCGATGAGCTGTTTGAGGCTATTACCCTGATTCAGACCAAGAAGATTGGCCGCTTCCCCATCGTGCTGGTAGGTACCAAGTACTGGCAGGGGATGTTCGACTGGATTGAGCAAGTGATGCTCCAGGACGAGCGCAACATTTCGCCCGAGGACATGCACCTCGTGCAGTTGGTTGACGATGCCGAATCGGCGGTGAAAATCATCGACGATTTCTACAGCAAATACTTGCTCTCGCCAAACTTCTAGGCCACTTCGGCTGCTATACAAGCTCCCCGCTTTTTCGTGAGAAGAGGCGGGGAATTTTGTGTGTAGTGCGTCTGGTACGGTGGGTGAAGCGGTTGATGACTGCGACTTTAGCCCTAAGGCATGTTTCCAAAGCTGTGGCGCAGTTGGGCATATTACTGTTGTAATGCCGAAATCGGTGCGACTGGCTTACCTTGCAACGGCGGCCAAAACACGGTCGTCGTTTCGTATGGAGGCAGTAGTTGAGTATGATTATCTGATTGTGGGCGGCGGTGCGGCGGGGCTGAGCCTGGCTTATCACATCAGCCAGGAGCCGCGCCTGCGCCACAAGCGGGTGCTGCTGCTGGAACCCGAAGCCAAGGATAAAAACGACCGTACTTGGTCGTTCTGGGCTGATAAGCCCACGCTTTTCGATGGCATAGTGGCCTACGAGTGGGGCCAGCTGGCTTTTCGCAGCCCCGGTTTCGAGCACGTGTTTCCCTTGAAGCGCCACCGCTACAAAATGATTCGGGGCCTGGATTTCTACCGATTTGTACGGGCCGCGCTGGCCGATAACCCGCAGTTTACACTGCTCCAAACGACGGTGAGTGGCCTAGAGAACCGGCCTGAAGGTGGCGCACAAGCCACTACGCCGCTCGGCACGTTTACGGCCCGCTACGCCTTCGATAGCCGCCCGCCCGAGCTAGTGCCACGCCCCGAGAAGCATCGGTATCTGCTGCAGCATTTTGTGGGTTGGGAGGTAGAAACAGACCACGACGTGTTTGACCCCACCACGGTGGAGTTCATGGACTTTCGGGGTGAGCAGCACCACGAAGCACGCTTTATGTATGTGCTGCCCTTCAGTAAGCGCCGGGCTTTAGTCGAATATACCCTGTTTTCGGCCGAGCTGCTCCCTAAAGAGGCCTACGAACAGGCCATGCGACTATACCTGCACAATACGCTGGGAGTAACCGATTTCCGGATTGAGGCCGAGGAAATTGGCGCCATCCCGATGACGGACCACCCGCTGCAGAGCCGTGTAGGCCACTCCATCATCAACCTAGGCACCCGCGCCGGACGGGCAAAACCCAGCACGGGCTATGCCTTTAAGCGCATTCAGGAGCACTCGGCCCGCCTGGTGGAGGCGCTGGCTACTACTGACAACCCCCCCCGGAACTCTACCAACGACCACTGGCAGTTTCAGCTGTTTGATACGCTGCTGCTGGATATCATGCAGCGCCGCGGCGAGCGTACCCGCGACCTGTTCACGGAGCTTTTCCAGCGAAACCCACCGGAGCGGATTTTTGATTTTCTGGATGAGCGTACTTCCTGGGCTGAAAACCTGCAGGTGATGAACTCCGTGACGCCGTGGCCCTTTCTGCAGTCTATCTGGCACGTGTTGCGCCGCAGGCCGGGTAAAAGGTGAAATGGTCAAGCCGTGAGGTAGGGAAGAGGTGAAGATGTGACCTAGGGCATCTATGCCAACTACGCCTACTCTAAAAGCACGTCATCCTGAGCTGGCGCAGGATCTTGTCAGGTAAGAACGACTGGCCTAGAGCCCCGTGCTCACGTGAGAAGATCCTGCGCCAGGTTAGGATGACGTACTTGCTATACTTATATACTGCTCTGACTTCACTGTCTTACCGCCAGGCTTTCCTCGCTCTCTAGGTACTCCCGTGCGGCACGCACTGTAGCTGGGGTAAGCGGCTCTAAGCAGGGCGCGGGCGCGGAGAGATTGAGCAAATAGCCGCTCAGGCTTGGCAGATTATCCAGATCGTGCGTGATGCAGAGTACGGTTTTCTGTTGTTCTGTAACCCAGGAGTGCAACAAGTCGAACACGCGGCGCCGGTAGTACACATCGAGCTGCTGCGTGGGCTCATCGAGGAGGTACAGGGCGGCATCTTGCAGGCTCAGCTGCGCCAACCACACCAGTTGCTGCTCACCCCCCGATAGTTGGGTGAAGTCGCGCTCGGCGAGATGCGTGGCGCCCACTTTCGCCAAAGCTTCATCGGCCAGCGCATAATCAACCGATGTATAGGCACTCAGAAAACGGTGGTGCCGAAAACGGCCCATCACTACCAACTGACGCACCGAAATGGAAAACTCCACGCTGCCACGCTGGGGCAGGTAGGCCAGTAGGCCACTGTTGGCTGGCTGGCGCACCGTGCGCAAGTCCTGGCCGAGTACCTCAATGGTGCCTTGGTACGGAATGCGGCCCGTAAGGGCCCGGAAAAGAGTGGTTTTGCCGCAGCCGTTGTGGCCTACAATAGCTATGAAGGTGGGCTCAGGTACCGACAAAAAAAGATTGCGGAGCAGGACACGCTGTCCATACCCCGCAATCAGATTTTCTATAGTCAGAGGTAGAAGCTGGGAGCTAGATGCTAGAGGCGGTTGATTATCAATAACCTGCTGCATTTTCTTTGTCCTGGCTCCCGTCTTCTAGCTTCTTAATACTCGTCTTCGTTGAACATGAAGTCTTCTTTGGTCGGGTAGTCCGGCCAAACTTCTTCAATATTCTCGTAAGGCTGACCGTCGTCCTCCAGGGCCTGTAGGTTTTCCACTACTTCCATCGGGGCACCCGAGCGGATAGAGTAATCGATGAGCTCATCCTTGGTGGCAGGCCAGGGTGCATCTTCCAGATACGAAGCAAGTTCCAGAGTCCAGTACATAGTCGTGTGTGCTACTAAAAAAGGTTGGCAAATTGTAGAGCGTCGTTAGCAAAAACCTAGCCGATGCCGTGGGCATGACACCATTACCGACGCGGGGTTGCTTTTGCTGACGACAACGTAAAATACAAGCGAAAGTTGAACTACTGGCTTACGCGCTGGCGCAACATGGTAATCAGGTCGTTTTTAGTGCGAATTTTTCGCTCAAACGCCCTGATTTTGCCTTGCAGCATCGTGCGGAACGCGTCATTGCCGGGCGAGTCGTTGAGCTTGCCCAGGTTGTCCTCCAGCACTTCCTGTTCCTGCTTATCAGACTTGATGAAGTCGCGTAGGGCCTGCACCCGGATGGTGACCTGCTCCTCGGGCGTACCGGCCTCGGGGCCGGAGGGCTGGCGCTTCCGGATGAAATGCTCTAGGGCGCTCATCTCAAATACTTTATCGCAGGCAAGAATAAACTGCTCCCACACCCGGTCAGACTCTTCGCCACGCACCGGACCTACTTTTTTCCAGGCGGCCTGCAGCTCCTTGGCGCGGGCCACCGCCTCCGACATAGGCCTATTGATGAGGGCCTGTGCCTCCGTTACGAGGGCGCGCTTGCGGGTCAGGTTGTCATCGGTAGAGGAGGAAGTCTGGCCTTCGGTGCGCTTGCTTTCGATATGCACTTTCAGGCGCTCAAAGAAATGGTTGTGCGCCGCCCGGAAACGCGTCCAAAGGTCGTTGGCCTGCTTGCGCGGCAAGGAGCCGCCCACCTCTTTCCAGTCTTGCTGCAGCTGCTTGAGCTTGCGGGTGGTTTCCTCAAACTCGTTGGAGTTCTGCAGGGCTTCCGATTTGTGGATCAGCTCCTTATAACGGTCATACACACGGTTGACCATGGCCTTTTTCTCGGCCAGGAATTCCTTCTTGCGGGCAAAAAACGCATCAACGGCGGCCTGGAAACGGGCTTCTAGCTCATCGGTGAGGTGCTTTTCTACGGGGCCGGTCTTGATCCAGCCCTGGCGCAGATCCTTGATTTTCTCGGTGCCTTCCTGCCAGTCGATGGTTTCGGCCAGCTCCTCGGTTTCCTGAATCAGGCTGATTTTGGTGGCCAGGTTTTTCTCGCGGTTGCGAATAATCGTGACCTTGATGGAGTCCTCGGCCTCGGTCAGGCGGCGGTGCAGGCCTTCGAAATCTCCGAGGGCGTCGTAGCTGGCTACCTGCTCCTTCAGGTGCAGGGCTTTCATCAGGAAAGAGCCTTTGTTCTCCGACTCTTCCATTTTCTGCAGCAAATCCTCCACTTTGGTGCGGAAAAGCTCGAAACGCTGGGCAAAATAGACCAGAGAGGCGTCGCCGGATACTTTGACCTGACCCACCTGCCGGGCGGGCAGGTCCAGCAACGGGCGGAGCCACACCTGGTCGCCCTCGATGTAGCCATAACGGCGGGCTTCGGCCAGTAGGTGGTCTTGTTGTTCCATAAGTAGAATAGGAGGGGGAGCGGAATAGGTGGAAAGGTCGATACTGAGGCCAGAAAAGCTGTACAAGTTTACGCGTTGTCGGCTAAACCTTGCGTGGCAGCCGGCTGCGGAATCTTTCGCTAGGCTGCCTACCTTTGGCCCAACTGGCCTAGGGAAGCCTACCTTGCGCGTCAGCGGTTTGGTGGTTTCTGTGTGGAAGAGCTACGCACAGACGGCCAATGCGGTTATTTTCAGATCACAAGACACATACAATAACGAGCTAGATTACTTAAGCTTGCCCCGGGCCTAGGCCAGTAGCAGAATCAGCTCGCAAAATAGAAACCTAAATTGGGCGGGCAACTTTTTGTTTTGGGCTGCTAGTGGCCTAGCAAAGTGCCCAGCCTGCTTTTTACCCCTCATTCGCACCTCTTTTTCCTACTATGAGCGACCAACCCACCATTATCTTCTCCATGGAGAGGGTAAGCAAGATTTACCCCCCGCAAAAGCAGGTTCTCAAGAACATTTACCTCTCTTTCTTCTACGGCGCCAAAATCGGCGTACTCGGTCTGAACGGCTCGGGTAAGTCTTCTTTGCTGAAGATTATTGCCGGCGTAGACAAGCAGATTCAGGGCGACGTGGTATGGTCGCCGGGCTATACGGTGGGCTACCTGGAGCAGGAGCCTCAGCTGGATGCCACCAAAACGGTGCTGGAAGTAGTGCAGGAAGGCGTGGCCGAAACAGTGGCCTTGCTCAAGGAATTCGACGAAATCAACGAAGCCTTCGGGGCTGAGGATGCTGATTTCGACAAGCTGCTGGAGCGCCAGGGCACCGTACAGGAACGCTTGGACCAGCTCGACGCCTGGAACCTCGACAGCAAGCTGGAGCGTGCCATGGACGCCCTGCGCACCCCCGAAGCCGATGCTATCATCGGTAACCTCTCGGGTGGGGAGAAGCGCCGCGTAGCTCTGTGCCGCCTGCTGCTGCAGGAGCCCGATGTGCTGCTGCTCGACGAACCAACCAACCACCTCGACGCCGAAAGCGTGCTCTGGCTGGAGCAGCATCTGCAGCAGTACAAAGGCACCGTAATAGCCGTAACCCACGACCGGTACTTCCTCGATAACGTGGCCGGCTGGATTCTGGAGCTCGACCGCGGCGAAGGTATTCCGTGGAAAGGCAACTACTCTTCGTGGCTGGAGCAGAAGTCGAACCGTCTGGCGCAGGAAGAGAAAACCGAGAGCAAGCGCCAGAAAACGCTGCAGCGCGAGCTGGAGTGGGTGCGCATGGCCCCCAAGGCTCGCCAGGCCAAGAGCAAGGCCCGCCTCGCTGGCTATGACAAAATGGTGAACGAGGACTCCAAAGAGAAGGAGCAGAAGCTGGAGTTATTCATCCCTGATGGGCCACGCCTGGGCTCTCAGGTGATTGAGGCCGAGGGACTGAGCAAAGCCTTCGGCGACAAGCTGCTGTTTGAAAACCTGAGCTTCCAGCTTCCCCAAGGCGGCATCGTGGGCATCATCGGGCCGAACGGCGCCGGTAAAACCACGCTATTCCGTCTTATCACCGACCAAATCAAGCCTGACGCGGGTACGTTCGTGGTGGGCCCAACGGTGCTGACGGCTTACGTAGACCAGCAGCACGATACGCTGGAGCCGAATAAGTCGGTATTCGAAACGATTTCCGGTGGCACCGAGACCATGATGCTGGCGGGCCGCCCAGTTAACTCCCGTGCCTTCGTGAGCAACTTCAACTTCCGCGGCGGCGACCAGGAGAAGAAAGTGGGCTCGCTCTCCGGTGGGGAGCGAAACCGCGTGCACCTGGCCACTACCCTAAAGCAAGGCGCTAACCTGCTGCTACTCGACGAACCAACCAACGACCTGGACGTGAATGCCATCCGGGCCCTGGAAGATGCGCTGGAGAATTTCGCCGGTTGCGCCGTTATCATCAGCCACGACCGCTGGTTCCTGGACCGTCTGGCCACGCACATCCTGGCCTTCGAGGGCGACTCGCAGGTGGTGTGGTTTGAAGGCAACTTCTCTGACTACGAGGAAGCTAAGAAAAAGCGCCTCGGCGATGTGGAGCCCAAGCGTGTCCGCTACCGTAGCCTGAACTAGGCCAGTAGCTTATCTGCTTGACAGTGTAAAAAAGGCCCGCGCCAATATGGTGCGGGCCTTTGTGGTTTTCAGTGGCCTAGCGCTAGTGGGGCATGTGGCTGATTTTAGCCTCGTCGAGGTCGAGTTGCGCCTCTTGGTGGCGTAGCATCTCTTCCTCGAATACATCCTCGTGGCGCAGCACAAACAGTTCTTCCCGCTGCACGCGCAGCACATCCAAGAGCACTTGGTGGTAGCGCTGCAGGGCCTGGCGCTTGGTTTCGTCGTAGTCGAGGGCTTCCAGCAGGTTGCCGGTGCGCTGGGCTTCGGCCAGCATGCGCTGCTGCAGGGCTTTGATCAGCTCGTTTTTCTGCATATCGGGCGAGTAGTGCAGGTCCATGTGGGCCAGCGCTACCCGGCGCAGCCGCAGCCGGATGCCGGCTTCCTGGGCATCGGTAGGCATGCGTTCTTCCTGATCGGCTATGCCAGTTAAGCGAATAATGGCCGGTAGTGTCAGGCCCTGAAATACCAGCGTCACTAGAATAACTACGAAGGTGATGAACAGAATCAAGTTGCGCTGCGGGAATTCTTGCCCATTGCTGAGCAGCAACGGCACCGACAACGCCGACGCCAACGACACGACGCCCCGCATCCCCGCCCAACCGATAATCACAGGGCCCTTCCAGCCGGGGCTGGTTTCGTGGGTGCGAATACTGCGGAACAGCCACCGCGGCACAAAGGCGGCCGGGAACATCCACACCAACCGAATCAGGATAATAATGACGCTGATGATAAGACCATAGGTAATAGCCTCTTTGAGTGAGTAGTCGCCAAGGCCTTGCACGGCAATGGGCAGTTCTAGGCCTATCAGAATGAATACTAGGCCGTTGAGCGCAAAGCCCACACTGGCCCACACGCTATTGGCTTGCAAACGGGTATCAGCATCAAACACCCTATGCGACTTATGCGACAGCAGCAACCCTCCGCTCACCACGGCGAGTACGCCTGAATAGTGAAACTCCTCGGCCAGCAAATACATCACGTAAGGTGCAATGAACGTGAGCAGCGTATTGATGCTGGGCGTGGTGGGCAGGTAGCGGTGAATCAGGTAGAAACCATAGGCCACCACTAGACCTATGGCCAGGCCCAGGGTGCTGACCAACACGAAGGTGGTGGCGGCATCATGCAATACAAACGTGCCCGATACCACGGCAGCCAAGGCAAACCGAAACACAATAAGGCTGCTGGCGTCGTTGATGAGGCTTTCTCCTTCCAGAATACTGGTTACGCGGCGTGGCACCTTCACGCCCTTCAGCACAGACGTAGCGGCTACGGCATCGGGCGGCGAGATAATGCCGCCGAGCAGGAACCCCAGCGGTAGCGTGAAGCCCGGAATCATGGCCCGCGAGACGTAGGCCACTATGGTGGAAGTGAAAAATACTAGGCCGAAGGCAAGCAGGGTAATAGGGCGTTTCCAGCGCCAGAAATCCTGCCAGGAGGTTTCCCACGCCGCTTGGTACAGCAGGGGTGGCAGGAAAATCAGGAAAATCAGGTCGGGGTCGATGACGATGAGTGGCAACCCAGGCACGAAGCTCAATGCCAGCCCGGCTAGTACCAAGAAAATAGGGTAGGAGATACGCAGCTTCTGTCCCAGCATCACGAGCAGTAGCATGGCAAACAGGAGGCCTAGAACCAGCAGAATGTTTTCGTGCAGGGCGTTGTCAATCATCAGCAGCAAAAGCAATAGAATAGAGTCCGGACCGGAAGGTAGAGGCTACCTGCCGAAAACGCTACAGTTCTAGGCCACTTGCCTGTGGCTTCCTTCCCCGGCGCCCAGCAAAACGCCACCGGAATTTCTTCCGGTGGCGTTGTACTTAATGGACCAGCATAGGCTCGCGCCGCCCTACGACTCAAAAGTCATCGGGCAACACTTCGGCCTGAAAGCCAGCTTCCTGCAGCAATTGGATAAGGCTGCCGGGTTGAATACGCTCTTCGGGAGACTCAACTCGCAGAATCTGGTCACAATCTTCCAGATCGAAGTTGGCCCGGTAGCCCTGAAAATTCTGATGAATCTGGGCCACGAGGCGCCGGGCATGACGCCGGGCCTTCACGTTGGTTCTGAAAACTTCTACCATAACTGCAAACGGGCTTAAGCAGATGAGGCGCTTCAAAAGAAAGCGGGTTTACCATTCAGATACTGGCCTAGAAGGTACCAGTAGCATACGCTAGGCCAGTGTGGGCACCTGCGCCGAGAAACGGGCTGCTTGTGCTTGGCGCTGGTTGAGCCAGTAAGAAGCGGCAATCAGGGCGAAACCGATGGTGATGGGCAGCCAGGTACTAACCGGGTCGCCTATGGCATAGCTTGAATACATGGCTCCGCTCAAATCAAACACAAAGCCGGCGTAGGCCCATTCGCGAAGCTTCGGGAAGCTGGGCACCAGTATGGCAGCTACGCCCAGGAGCTTGGCCACGCCCAGGAAAGGCAGCAGGTAAGCGGGGTAGCCCAGGTGCTGGAAACCAGCTACTGCCTCCGGCACGCTCAACAGGTTCGACACGCCCGACATCGTCATCAGGGCCGCTAGCAGTCCGGTAAAAACCAGTACAGGATCTTTGTCTTTCTCATGATGGATGAGGCCGTGCCTCCGTTTAAGTGTGTGAATAAAAAAGGGTTACTGCTGCTCCGGCTTGTCGTAGTTGAGCAGCCAATCGATGCCGAACCGGTCTGTGAACATGCCGAAGGTGGCACCCCAAAACGTGTCTTCCAGCGGCATTGTGATGGTGCCGCCCGCGGAGAGCTGGCTGAACAAGCGCTGAATCTGCTCGGGGCTGGTGCAGTTCACAGACAGCGAAACCATGTTGCCCTTCGTGATTTTCTGCATCCCGGAGTCGGAGGCCATCAGCGTAAACTCCTCGCTTTTCAGGGTAGCATGCATCACGCCCTGTTGCGCCTCAGGAGGCATCAGCTCGCCGGCAGGGGAGTCGGCGAAAGATTGAATCATCAGCTCGCCGCCCAGGCACTGCTGATAGAAAGTAATGGCGTCGCGGCAGGTACCATCGAAAGCGAGGTAGGGAATAATCTGAAAGGCACTCATGGGGAGAGGGTGAAAAGTGAAAGGTGAAATATGCCGCAATACTACTGCTAATAAATATAGTAATATTGATTATCTTGTGTAGCTTGGTGCTAGCAAAATTAGTAATTGAGCGTGCCTTACTGCGGGCCGATTGCGACTAATTCAGGGCTAATTGCGACACTTCTTCCTCGACCTATCAACTCCTCTGAGCTTCTATGAAACGAATTTCCATCCTGGTTCCTAAGGGAGCTATTCTGGGTAGTATTGAAGGACCCCGACTGGTTTTTGCCGAAGTGAATGCGCTGTTGCAGCGCATGGGCAAGCCCGCTCTGTTTAGTATTCAGCTGGTAGGCCTGCACCACGCTACTTCCGTGTGCGGTGGCCTCTACACCGTGGCGACCGATGTGCTGCTACCGGACGTGACCCAGACGGACCTGGTGATTATTCCGGCAGTGGACGGCGACCTGGAGCAGGCGCTGGAGAACAACCGCGAGTTTCTGCCCTGGATAGTGCAGCAGTATAAAAGCGGGGCCGAAGTAGCCAGCCTGTGCCTGGGAGCCTTCCTGCTGGCAGCCACCGGGCTAATAGACGGCCGGCAGTGCACCACGCATTGGGCCGCGGCCAACGATTTTCGGCGCATGTTCCCCGGCGTGGAGCTGTGCGAGGACAAGCTCATTACCGATGAGCACGGCATTTATTCCAGCGGCGGCGCCTTTTCCTACCTGAACCTGGTACTCTACCTGATTGAAAAGTACGCCGGGCGCGAAATGGCCGTGTTCTGCGCCAAGGTGTTCCAGATTGATATTGAGCGGGTCAGTCAGTCGGCTTTCGTGGTGTTCAATGGGCAAAAGGCGCACGAAGACGAACCCATCAAAAAGGCCCAGGCCTACATCGAGGCGAACTACCAGGAGAAAATAACGGTGGATGAGCTGGCCTCCATGCTCGCGCTAGGCCGGCGCAACCTGGAGCGGCGCTTCAAGAAAGCCACCGCCAACTCAGTAGTGGAATACATCCAGCGGGTAAAGATGGAGGTAGCTAAAAACAGCCTGGAGTCGTCGCGAGAAAATGTAAATGAGGTGATGTACCAGGTAGGCTACACCGACCCCAAAGCTTTCCGCCTGACGTTCAAGCGTGTGACGGGCCTCTCGCCCAAACAGTACCGCAGCAAATACAGCCGCGAAAGTGCCGTGCGCGTCTAGGCCTATAGGCCTATTGGGCCACAGGTTTTCGCCGGAATGTGAGTTGACAAGTGCCGCTTGCCTTCTTCCGAAAGCCTGTGGCCGGTACCATAGAGTGTGGCGGACAGGCCTACAGTGCCATCGGGCTTCTCAGATAACGGCTGCAAACCGATTGGTAATCAGCTCGAAGCCGGCAGTGGTAGGGTGAAGCTCGTTGTCCCACCATTTCTTGTAGTTGGCGCCGCTTGATAAGCTCCCGCGCAGGTCTACGTACTTCACGTGGCGGAAAGCGGGCATGGCGGCTACCTCGGCCAGCATTACATTGAAGCGGTCAATGAGGTCTTTTGCAATCTTCTTGCGGACGGCCAGATTGCGGTAGCCTTTCACCTCGAAGCCTGGGGACAGCCAGGGCCCCGGCAAAATCCACCAGCCGCCCAAAAAGCCCCGCCCATCGGGCACGGGGTAGTCGTAGCCGTGCACCACAATAGGAATGGTGCGGTTCAGGTGCTGCTGGCATATCTGCGTAACGGCACTGAGAATAGAGATGTAGGCCAGTTTGATGCGTTCCTGAATCACGCCATCCACTACGGCTGTGTTCAGGCCTGGGGTGGCCGAGCTGGCGTAGTTCAGCAGCATGTAGAATTCATCGCCGGCTACGTCGTTGCCGCCGCCGGAAAGCAGGATTGCCCGCGGCACCACGTTGCGGCGCAGCAGCTTCTCGATGCGGCGGGTAAAGTTGGCCAGCTGCCCGTCGCTGTAGGCCATAGCCTCTACCCGGTCGCCCTTGTGCGCCACCGATTCCACATCGTACCCATGCTGGTCTTCCAACAGGCCTACGATATCAGCCCACGGATAATCAAACCAGGAGTCGCCTTCCGCTACCAGCACTCCTCTATTGCTCAGGCTGCCCATTGCCTGCACCAGCGCAGGTGCAGGCGCCTCCGGTTGCAGCATGGCCAACGACCTCAAGCCCTCTTTCTGCACTCGCTCGGTAAGCACCTCTTCCCGCTGCTCAAGCGCCTTGTCGCGTTGCCGAAGTACCCGCGTGGCCTGCTGCTGGCCTAGCGTTAAGGCCTTGTCAGCAATAGTCTTCTTCGCCATACCACCTGTGTGAATAAGATGAGAGTTTCTGAAAACGGAATGTACGCGCACCATCCGGCGCGATATGAAACGGGTTGTTTAACAGGTTTTTACGTGGCTAGGCCACTGGCCCGCACTACGCGCTAACCCAACCCTGCTTTACTGCCTGCACGGCCAGGCCTACCAGCGTGCGGACGCCGGCTTTCTGGAGCAGGGCGCGGCGGTGGCTCTCAACAGTGCGCACGCTCAGAAACAATTGGTCGGCTATTTCCTGGTTGCAGCAGTCCTGCACTACCAGGCGCAATACCTCCAGCTCGCGCCGGCTGAATGGGGTAGGAGGAAGCGAAAACCGTGGCACAGGAACTGACAAAGGAGCCTCTGCTGCATCTGGCGGCAGGAACGCATGAAACAAGGCGGCCACAGTAGCAGGCGCGGCGTGGCGCGGAACCCAGGTGTGCGCTGGGCTTGCCCCGGCCAGATACTGGCGCATATCAGGGGGCAAACGGTTGCTCGTGAGCAATAACACAGGCTGCGTGCTACGGATAGCCCGCAGCCGTTTCAGAAACACCGGAATAGGCTCCGTCAGTAAGGCACAATCCACTACTATTACCGCGTAGGCCTCCTGGTAAAGCAATCGGGGCAGACTAGCACTATCCAGCTGCAGGGTAATGTGCAGGGCGGGCCACGATTCGCGCAGTACCGTAACCAGCCCCTGACGGTGGAGCGTAGGCGGGGCTACAATCAGCACCCCATTAGCAAAGGCACACATAGGCTAAGGCGTAAATAGTTACGACGCGAAATAAGCCAGTAGCAATAGGTGAGCCCGAGGGCTATAGATAGGGCAGATTGTACTCTAAGAACGCCATTTTAAATTAAAATATCAATATTTTATATATGAATAATTAATTTACGGGTAATTGTCGTGGCGAAGAATTAAATTGTAGATAAACGCCACTATTCTTGGAAGCCAGCTTACGTAGAAGCTCTCTGCCAGCCTCCTTTTATGCAGCCTCTACCTTTCGCTGACTACCTGAGCTTAACGCATCGGCCCGATATGGGCGTGTTGGTAGCGCGCTGGCAGCGGCAACCGCTGCTGGAAGAGTTTCAGCACGGATATTGGCAAATGCTGGACATGGCCACAGCACAGCAGTGTCGATATTGGCTGATAGACTGCCGCCGCCGCGACAACGCCAACAACCAGAACGTGCAGTGGATGCTGGAGGCGTTTTTTCCAGCCCTGGCAGCGCAGCTTGGCCCGCCCGCGTATCTGGCGTATTTGTTCTCGCCTCAGCATTTGGCTGATATAGAGGCCGATACCACGGTGCCGGCCCTCGCGTACTTCGATGACCGCCCCTACCACGTGAAGCGCTTCACGGATGAACACCATGCTATGGAGTGGCTAGCCAATTGCCAGCAGGCTGATAAAAACAGAGCGACCTGACAGGAGTATTTTTAGCGCAAGGTGTCCCTGCCTTCCTATACATTAGAGGCTGCTTTCTCTTTGCCCATCAGGCCCGGTTACCTACTATGCAGCTGCATCCTATTCTTGATACTCCCGCCATTGCTATCGGCTACGACTCAGATAACCAGTGGCTTTATACCGATTGGAAAGGAGAGCATGATCAGGAATCGTCGCAGCAGGGGCGTCTCCTGATTCTGGAGTGCCTGCGGAAACATCCCTGCCACAAGATCCTGAACGATAATTCTAGCATCACCAGAACTACCGTGCAACTGTCAGTTTGGGGCGCGTGGTGGCTGGAAGAAATGATGCGCGCCGGCCTGGAGTATGTAGCCTGGGTGTATCCGCGCAATTTTGAGGCCCGCCAGGCTACAGAGGCTACGTTGCTTCTAATTCAGAAGCCAGTGGTAGTAAGCTTCGATGATGTGGCTACGGCTTATCTGTGGCTACAGAAGCAAGGCCAGAAGGTGTAGCCAAGCCTCCTGGACCAGTGGCCTACTGCACACCTTTTACCCGCATCGGGAGCACATATACCGCCTCAGAGGCCGTTATAAACAGGGTTTTGCGGTCTTTGCCTCCGAAGCAGAGGTTGGCCGTCCACTCCTCCGGAACATCAATGTGCTCTATCTGCTGGCCGGCGGCGTTGTACACCGTAACGCCCTTGCCGGTCAGGTAAATGTTGCCCTGGTTGTCGATGGTCATGCCATCGGAGCCCTGGCCTACAAAGAGCCGGCGGTTGGTGAGCGTACCGTCGGGTGCAATCTGGTACTGGTAGGTTTTGTTAGCCTCAATATCAGCCACGTACAGCACCTTGCCATCGGGAGTGCCCACGAGGCCGTTGGGCTTTTTTAGTTGGTCGTCTACCACCTGGGCCGTTTTCTTTCCGGGAGCCAGGTAGTACAGTTTCTGGCCCCCAAGGCCAGGGTCGGGGGCCTGGCGCGTCCAGTAGTCGCGCTGATAGTAGGGGTCCGTGAAGTAAATACCCTCATTCCTGGGGTTCACCCACACGTCGTTGGGGCCATTGAGCTGGTGGCCTTCTACGTGGGAGAGCAGTACGGTGGGCTGGCCCTTTCTGTCAACAGACCACAGCTGGTTCTGCTCATCGGCGCAGGCCAGCAGGTTGCCCTTCTGGTCGAAGTACAGGCCATTAGACCGTCCGGCTTTTTCCATAAATACGGAAAGCTTACCGTCGGTGCCGTACTTCCAGATCTTGTCGTTGGGCTGGTCCGTGAAAAACACATTCCCCGCCTTATCTACAGCCGGTCCTTCCGTGAATTTGAACTGCCTTGCCACGAGCTTCGGCTTCGCCTGCCCAGCCACCACCGAACTACTCTGTAGGCCAGTAGGTAGCGGGGCTCTGGTTGCAAAGGCCTGGTAGGCACTGGCGGCCACGGCGGCAGTCAGGAGGCTGAAATAGAGAAAGTGACGGGTTTTCATAGGCAAGATCTGAGAGAAGAGAACGAGTGAACAGCTTTCACAGACATACGCAGGCTCAAGTAGAATGGCAGCCTTCGGGATGCAAGCCGGATGGGCTGGGTAGCATCAGACAGTGGCCTAGAAGCTGCCAGTGATTTATGTAAATATAAAATTGTCAATAATTTAACTGTGTAATTTGTCGTGGCCAGGCCGCCACGGAAAGGTACTTTTCCGCGGTTTGCTTCCGGCCGTAACACCGAAATGCGCAACGCCCCGCTTGCAGGCGCGTATGCACAGCACAATATATAGTTAAGGCCATGTTGGATTTTGCAGTTTTGTTTCGTCCATTTCTTGAGCGCGGGCAGCTCCTGTACTTTGTCTACCATCTGGAAGCGCAGCGGGTAGTATTTGTAAGCTCTGCCTACGAAGGCATTGTGGGCCGCTCTCCGGAAACTGTGAACGAGGACCTGCCCAGCCTGCTGGCCCGCTTGCACCCCGACGATCTGGAGTATGCCAGCACCCGCATGAAGCACCTACTGCAGGGTAAGTTTGTGGAAGACATTGAGTTGCGCCTGCGCCCCGCCCTCGACCCCGAAGAGCAGGTGCAGTGGCTGTGTTGCACCGCGGCGCGCGTAGAGTATGCGCCGGGCCACACCTACCTCAGTGGTACGCTGCAGGACAATACCAGCACTCGCCAGTACATGGAGAATGCCGACCGCTTCAACAAGAAAAAGAACACAACGCTGGAGATTCTATCGCACGATCTGGCTGGCCCCTTCACCATGATTCAGCAGGTGGCCGGCTACGTGAGCGAGAAGGTGGAAGGGCTAAAGGATGACAAGCTCAATGAGCTGTTGAGCGTGATGAAGACCACCTGCCAGGATAGCATCAACCTGATTCGGGACTTCGTGGACAACGAGTTTCTGGAATCGGTGAACGTGGACATGAAAACCGAGCGGATCAATCTGGCGCATGAGCTTAGCGATTTGATCGGCCAGTTTCAGAAATCAGAGACCAACCTGGAAAAGTACTTCGCCTATGAAGGACCGGAACAGCTGTATTACTCCCTCGACTACAACAAGTTTATGCAGGTATTCAATAACCTGCTCAGCAACTCCATGAAGTTCACGCCGGATGGGGGCCGCATTACCGTTACCTTGGAGCAACAGCCCAATCAGCTACTGCTTTCGGTGGCCGATACCGGCATTGGCATTCCGGAAGTCATGCAACCGGTTATCTTTGAGCGGTTTACTCCGGCTCGCCGACCTGGCCTACGCGGCGAAAAAACCACCGGCCTGGGCATGTCCATCATCAAAACCATTGTGGAACTGCATCAGGGCCACATTTGGTTGGAAAGCAAGGAAGGCGAGGGTAGCACCTTCTTTATCTCGCTGCCGCTGGACAAGTTGGGCTAGTGACGCGAGTGGCCTAGGCCACTTCCAATCTACCACCGCCCTTGGGTAGGTGGGAGCTGCCTGCCTGAGTAGCCATATCATCCGCTCCTTAACCGCAACACCCCGCATGAAGAACGCCCTACTTGCCTGCTTCTGCTTCCTGGCACTGACCGTTTCGGCCCAGACCACCAACCTGCGCACTCCCCGGCAGCTTTTTCCCGGGCTGTTTGAGCAAGTACAGCTGCAGCGCATTTTCCCCGACAATAAGACCTTTGTGGATGCCGTGCCTAAGGAGGCACCGGCGGTTATTCTGGCGGCCTACGAACAGCAGCGGAGCCTGCCCGGCTTCGATCTGAACCGGTTTGTGCTGGCCTATTTCCGGCTGCCTGCTTCTGCTGCCACCGCCTACCACACCAATATTGCCGGTGGCCTACGCCGCCACCTCGATACGCTCTGGACGGTACTGCAGCGCCCGCCTACCGATACGGTGGCACGGTACTCGTCGTTGCTGCCGCTGCCCCGGCCCTACGTGGTGCCCGGCGGGCGTTTCCGGGAAGTGTACTACTGGGATTCCTACTTCACCATGCTCGGCCTGCAGGTCAGCCACCGGCCCGATCTGATCCGGGGCATGCTGGATAACTTCGCCTTCCTGATTAACCGCTACGGCTTCATCCCAAACGGCAACCGCACCTACTACCTCACCCGCTCGCAGCCGCCGTTTTTTAGCCGCATGGTGGAACTGCTGGCCCGCGAGCAAGGCGACAGTGTGCTGCGGCGCTACCACGGGCCTTTGCTCCGCGAGTACCAGTTCTGGATGGCCGGCTCCGATTCTGTAAGCCCGGGGGCCGCCCGCCGCTCCGTGGTGCGTATGCCT
The DNA here is from genome assembly GCF_900187375.1 of Hymenobacter gelipurpurascens. NCBI lineage: Bacteria > Pseudomonadati > Bacteroidota > Cytophagia > Cytophagales > Hymenobacteraceae > Hymenobacter > Hymenobacter gelipurpurascens. The sequence continues at coordinate 146,455 of NZ_FYEW01000003.1, forward strand.
GGCGGCGAACTGCTTAACCGCTACTGGGACCAAAGTGCCGAGCCCCGAGAAGAGTCGTATGAGAAAGATGTGCAGGCGGCCAAACGCAGCACCCGCCCAGCGGCCCAGTTCTACCGCGATGTGCGCGCGGCCGCCGCTTCCGGCTGGGACTTTAGCAGCCGCTGGTTTGTGCCCGGCGCCGGCCTGGAGTCCATCCGCACCACCAGTCTGGTGCCCGTCGATCTGAATAGCTTGCTGTATCAGTTGGAAATGACGCTGGCCCGCAGTAGCCAACTGCAGGGCCAGACCGCCGCGGCTAAGGATTTCCGGGCCAAAGCGGCGGCTCGCAGCAAAGCTCTGCAGCGCTACTGTTGGGACCAAAATGCCGGCTGGTTCGTGGATTATGACTGGGAGAAGCGCAAGCCTTCCCTGATCCGGACGCTGGCGGGCGTATTTCCGTTGGAGAGTGGCCTAGCTACGCCAGCGCAGGCCCGTAAAGTAGCCGAAGGCCTCCGCCGCGACTTCCTGAAGCCTGGTGGATTGGTGACCACGCTGGCAAGCACCGGCCAGCAGTGGGATGCTCCCAACGCCTGGGCGCCCTTGCAATGGATGGCCATTGAAGGGTTGCGCCACTACAAGCAAGATGAACTGGCGCGCACCATTGCCCTGCGCTGGATTGACCTCAACCGAGGCGTGTTTCAGCAAACGGGCAAGCTGATGGAAAAATATAATGTGGAGCAGACTGGCGCACTGGGGGGCGGCGGCGAGTACCCGCTGCAAGACGGTTTCGGCTGGACCAATGGCGTGCTGCTGCAATTACTCAATCGGTATCCCGACGCCAATCAGTAGCCATCTGGCCTAGCTAGCTTCGTTCTACTTCCTAAGAGTGGCCTACTGGAAGCGTGCAGCACTAGGCCTATAGCACCGAATCATTAGCTTTCTGAAAAGCCTGGCCGTGTATGCGGCTGGGACTTTTTTATTGGGTTACTAAATGACTGAAGTAGTCGGATGCCCCGGATTTACGTAAAAAACGGAAACCCAAAACTCCTTCCTGCTATGTGTGGCCGCTATACTCTTACACCTGCCCCAGGTATTTTAGAAGACCGGTTTGATGCTGCCTTTGCGGCAAGTTTACCGGGCCCTACCTACAACGCGGCGCCTTCCCAGTCGCTCCCCGTTATTCTCAACACCGAGCCCGGTCGCATACAACTGATGCGCTGGGGCCTAGTGCCAGGCTGGGTGAAAGACCTGAAGGCCGCGCCGAAACCCATTAATGCGCGCGCTGAAACCCTCACGGAAAAGCCGTCATTCCGGACGCTGCTGCAGCGGCGCCGCGCCTTGGTGCTTGCCGACAGTTTCTACGAGTGGCAAGCCAGTACCCACGGCAAAACGCCCTACCGGATCCTACTCAAAGATCAGCAGCCCTTTGCTTTCGCCGGCCTCTGGGACGAGTGGGTTGACCGGCAGACGGGAGAGGTACTGCCTACTTTCACCATCATCACTACGGAACCCAACGAGCTGATGGCTCCCATCCATAACCGGATGCCCGTCATTCTGCCAAGCCGGGAGTCTGAGCTGGCCTGGCTCGATGATGGCCTAGGCCTAGAGGAGTACCAGCACCTGTTGCAGCCTTATCCTGCCGAGGCAATGCAGGCCTACGCCATTAGTACCCTCGTAAACTCGCCCGCCCACAACTCCCCGGAGGTGATGGCACCAGCTGCCTAGGCCTGTGTCGAGCTACACTTTACTTGTCAGGTATACTCAGAAATCGTTCATACAAAAGCCCAACCTACACTGGCGTAGGTCGGGCTTTTGTATGAACGATTAAGTGGCCTAGGGCTGCTAAAAACCCGACAGGGAAAGAGAAATGTTAGAAACGGGAATGCAGCTTGCGTTTCCGGTTTTGCTTATAAGCTACATTCGTCCGGCGCTTTTTCTTGCGCTTTAAAATGCTTTCTGAGGATTTGACGCTCGGGCTGACGGTTGCGGTTGCGGTGGTGGCTGTAGCGGAACTATGCTGGTAAGGAGCGAGGAAGGCTCCCAGCAGCAGCAGGGTAACAACTCGTTTCATTGAGGATGAGGTGTGTGGAAGGATATGCGAGTAAGTATATGTATAGTTTTTGTTTAAATTATATATAATATTATTTATATAATATGGTCTGATGCACTTCACTACTTTTATGCTTACTCTACCACTCCAGAAGCAAACCAAGCACAAAAACCAACGGCCTCTTTCCAGCTAGTGGAAAGAGGCCGTTGGGTAAATAAGAATTAGCCAGACTAGGCGTGCGACTCATCTGTATCGTGCTCAGCTGCTTTGGCCGCCGCGAAAACGGCAATGCTGGCGAGAACGGCAATACCGATGATGAGCTGCGTAGTACTGAAACGCTGAGAAGCCTTACGGATCAGCTGTCCGCCGTGCTTTAAGAACTCATCCAGTTGCTCTGCTTCGCCGCTGAACACTTTGTAGCCGCTTTGCAGTGTATTGATGATATCTTCAGGAAGGATTTTCTCGATGTTTTTTTCCAGTTGAGTGCTCGGGTTGCTCATAACAGAGGTGGAAAGTGCAGATGAATGGAGTCAGGAATAATGGCGGGTCTGCCGCCGGAAACCATGTACGCAAACTCCTCCAATTTTGATATAGTCGACTTAGGTAACCCCAGAGTTACTTGCCCTTAATCAGACAGAACTTCAGACTTTATGCCGACAGGCCTAGGGCCGCCCCTAACAAAAAAAAGCCCTTCAGGATAACTGAAGGGCTTTTTCGAGAGAGCGAAGTTGGTTTATTCGTACACTTTCACTACGAATATATAATCGCGCAGCTTGCGGATTTGCTGAGGGCGTGAGGTGCCGGCAAGCTGGTTGTTGCGGGGCATGTTGTAGGGCTGCGCGGTACCAGCCGCACTCAAGGAGTCAACCAAACGCATCAGGTACGACGATTTAGTGGCGAAAGCGGCGCTTTGCACATCCATCTGCCGGCCACTGATGATGCCAATCAGGTTACCCCGGTCATCAAGAAGCGGGCCGCCCGAGTTGCCGGGGTTCACCGGAATGCTGATCTGGTAGAAGCCCGTGTCGCCTTCAAAGCCAGAGCGCGCACTCAGTGAGCCATCATTGAACACCAAGTCTTCGCGGGGGTAGCCCAGCGTGTACACTTTCTCGCCCAGGTCCGATTGGCCGCGCTTAAACGAATACGGCAGGCGGCCAAAACCCTTAAAGGAAGCGTCTTTGATGTGCAGAATTGCCAGATCGTGGGCTACGTCGGTGAAGACTGGCTCGGCCCGGTACCGCTGCCGGTCGTGGCCTTCAATCAGCAGAGAATCAGCACCCTGAATAACGTGGTAGCTTGTAACCAAATAGCCGTCGGCGGTCAGGGCGAAGCCCGTTCCGCTGAACTTACCTTGGTTAGCGGAAGGCGTGTTGGGCGCACCTATCTGATTGATAGCCTTGTTCATCACGCGCTGGGTGCGTTTGATGCGGTCCACCTCACGGCGCAGCGTAGCATAACCGTACACAGAAGGCTGCTGACGAGCTTTCCACCACTCCAGGCCCAGCAGCGTAGCAAATACGGCCATGATGGCTACTGAGGCCGCTACCATCATGGTGGCGCGGTGAGCACCCCAGAACTGGCGCAGCTTCTCCTCCGTCCGCGAAATGCGCAGCATAGGGCGCGGCACCTCGTCGGTAGAGAAAATACCCGCCGGGGAGTCTTCGGGGGAGAGGCGCACGGCCCGCTCGGCGTTCATATCCGCCTGAATGGCGCGCAGCTTGCGGCGCGTAGCCAGGCGCTGGCCGTAAGCGGTCAGCGTATTGGTCAGGGATTCATAATCGGCCAGCCGGCGCGCCAAGTCCGGATCAGCGGCTAAGCGATGCTCCAGTTCGGCCCGCTCAGAAGCTGCCATCTCGCCGGAGCGGTAGGCATCAAATAAAGCGTAGTAATCAGCTTCGGTTTTCATTTCGTGGAGGCGGGTGGGTGGTCCCGCGTATCTCGTCGACTGAGAACTAGAAAGTTAGGAGAAGGTAGAAAACGGTTGTGGCTTCCTCAACTCCTCGGCCTTATAACTCAGTTGTTATGTCTCAAATTCCTGATACTGATTGAAAAAAAGCTTTTTCAGTCTGACCAGGCACTTGTATTTCTGATTTTTGGCGTTGTCGGCGTTGGTATAGCCAAACTCAGCCGTAAGCTGCTGCATCGATTTATCGAGCAGATAAAATCCTTCTAAAAGCGAGCGGCAAGGCTCCCCAATGCGCTCCAGTGCTTCGGCCATGGTGGCAAAGCGCCGGTCGCGCTCCTCGGCCAGCTCCAGGTCGGCTTCGGCCCCGGTTTCGAGGTAAGGCTCATGGTCATCGAGACGGCCGCCGAAGCGGGTTTTCTCGGTGAGCCGTTTGAGCCACAAACGGCGGCACACGGCATAGAGGTACGTCTTGATCTGGCAGCTAAGTTCCAGAGAACCATCACGAACCTTCTCATAAAATACCATCACCCCTTCCTGATACACATCCTGGGCTTCATCGTCGGTGCCGCTGTTTTGCAGCACGTAATGCGAAACCATCGGAAAATGCAGCCGGTAGAGCTGTGCCAGCGCCCGGTCGTCGCCGTGGCGGATAGCCGCCACGAACTCCTCGTCGGTGTAGGCAGGTTGTCCCTTACCCATTCGCTTTGTTGATTAATACATGATACCCTTCTTGGTAACCCAGCGAATAAATATTTTCTATACCTGGGTTACCTTTCGTCATGGACGGGATAAAGGGCGTTTTTCGGACTAAATTTTCCAAACCTACTACCAAAATGAAGAACCTCCTGAAGGTATCCGCTCTTGCCGTTGTTTTCGCTGCTACCCTCGTTTCTTGCGGCGAGAACAAGACTGCTGAAACTACTACCGCTACTGAAACCAGCACGGTAGAAGCTACTACGGACACTACGGCTACCGCTGTTACTACTGACACGACTGCTGCTGCTACCACCGCTGCTCCTGCTACCACGGAGGCTGCTACCACTACGGAAGCAACTACCACCACTACTACCACCGAGCAGAAGTAATTACGGACTGGCCTAGGCCAGTAGCTAAATTATTTTGCAAAAAGCCCGAATAGCTGCCTGGCACTATTCGGGCTTTTTTTGTTGGACAAGCCCAACCATTAAAACGTTCTGCTAAGTAAGAATTCTCCAAAATCTGGTAGAAGCCCGGATTTTGGCGCCAACTTTGCCTCTGCTTTCTTACTAGTATTATTCTACGGTTTCATTTCGCTTTAGCCTTGTCATCTACTATCCCAGTTCCAGAAGCAGACGGTACCCCCGCGGTATCCCACTCTATTTCCGGCGCTACTACGTTACCTACGGCCGAGCTGCCTACCCTTGCGGTGGGAGAGTATATTATCGGCGATGCTGGCTGCGAACAGCTAAGCGGCCATCCTGATATCCGGTACTAGCGTTACTGGAGAAAAGTGGCCTAGAGCTTTTCTTCGAGCCAGAGCAATCCGGCACCCAGCAAAAACAACCCAAATCCCCACCACCGTGACCACGGCTGCGAAGTAGCGGCCGTTACCCGTGTGCCCGAGGCGGACCTTGGCTGCGCCATCCATGTAGCCGCGGCCTGCTGCCGGAGCTGGGTTTCGGGGCCTTGCCAGTGCTGCTTCGAGAAAACATAGAACCACGAGGTAGTTTTGCCCTGGGAGGCCTGGTGCCAGCCGTCGGTGCTGGGCCAGTACATGCCCTGGGCCCATTCTGCCACGCGGGCATCTTGCCGCAAGGCTACTTTGGTGCTGTTACCACCCACTGCCCGAATGGTAATAGGACCGTCGGGAAGATTGGTGGTTTGTATTGCCACTGGCGCATCTGGTCGCGGCCACGGTGCCTGCGGCATTATGCTGGCCCCAGCGGCTTGCGGGGGCGCGGCGGCAGAAAGTAAGTGGCTCCAATAGGCCGCGTAGGCCACTGTCTGGCCTTGTAGAACCCAAGGGAACGTTTCGGCGATGGTTGTCACTACTACCTGGCCTAGGCCTATCCGGCGGGCCGCCGCTACCGGCTGGCGGCGCTGCGTTGTGACCAGCGTGCGGAGCGCTGGGCTGGACCGAAACGTTGCCGGGACTATTGCCAGGGTGGTTGCAGAGGCGCTAGGCCACTGAAGCTTTTGCGGCTCCTGCGCGGCTACCGTAGGCTGGGGCTCTACCCGGAAATCTGAGCGAGCCGGCAAGGAGCGCGGCAACGCAGCGGCGGGTTCTGCCAGCAGCACCAAACCACTTTGGCCGTTGCGCAGGGCTCCCTGTAAAGCGGTTGTTTCAGCTCCGGAAAGCGAGGCCAGGATAGCTGCATCCGTTAGAACAATATCAGTGCGGCTCAGCAGAGCAGGGGTAAGGCGGCCCACTTCAGACGCGGGCTGATTAAGGAATTCTGTTTGAGTAAGGCCCCGGCTCAAGCCTATTCGCACGGCTACGGAGTGGCCTTTTCGACCCAGATATTCTTTCAAGAAGCGAAACTCAAAAGAAGGAGTGCCCGCCAGCAGCAGCACCCGCAACGGGCGCGCCGGCACTATTTCCAGCGGCAGTGGCTCCGCTGGTACGCGTAGGCCACCACGGCCGGTAGTACGAGCCTCTAATTGGTACACTGTGCGGCCTTCGGTTTTGGGAGCAAATACCAACCGAAACGGCCCGTGCCCAGCCGGGAGCTGTACCGAATCGCGGACGGCCCCCGCTGCCCGCAGGCGCACCCACACGGGGCCTGTGCCAGCTGGGTTCTCCAGGTATCCTTCCACCGTCCAGGAGTGGCCTACCTCCGTGCTACGGGCCCAATTGGCCATCCGAAAACCTGCTTTGGGAGCTGAGGCATGCGCAACTACTTCCACCGGACCCAGCCCAGGAAGGTCGGCGGAAGGCAACCCCTGGCCTAGCACGTGCACACGCTGCAGATCCGGCATGCGCTGGCGCAGAGCCGCCAGGTTGCTGAGCGTAAGTGTATCGGGCGATGAGGTGGGCGCCGCGTAGCGCCAGTACCGGGTGCCAGGGCCAAGTTGCCGGAGCAGGTGGCGCAGGGTATCAGCGGAATAGCCATCAGTAAGCAACAGAACCTCCGAGGTAGAGCTGCGCAGCTGTTTGCTGGGCGGATAAGCCAACAGCCACAGGCCTGCCACAGCTACCAGGCCCGCTCCCAGACGCCAGGTGAGGCGTGTGCGGTTAGCGCGGCGCACTGCCACGAGGCTGAGGCCTACTACCAGTAGCAGGCACATCGCCAATAGCAGCAGAAAAGGCAGCAACGGATTAGGGAGCGAATAAGTCATGCGGAAAAAGAAGGCTTATCGGCTGAGTTCCTGAAAATAGCGGCGGGCCAACCGACTAGTGCCGACCGGGCGCTGAGGAGCTGGGGGAGAGGGAGGAAGCAAATCCGTAAGGGCCCGCTCGGCTACTGGCAACGCTGCTAAGGGCAACGCCCGCTTCGCTCGCAGCGCCGAGCTGGTTTGACGCACAGCACGCAGCGCTGCCAGGTAGTGGCCCGGCTGTTGCAAAGCGGCCCGGGCCAGCTCCCCGCCGGCTAGGTCCAGCGCTGCCGCCGCGCCCGGCCCCACCGACTGGCCTACGCGGAGCTGCCCCAGGATACGCAGCGCTTCGCGTACGGCCGGCTGAGTGGCTGGCGTCGCTAGCTGTTCCTGACGGCGGGGCGCGCCGGCGCCCTTTAGCTCGCCGGTGAGGCGGGTGGTGGCTTCCGGCATCGGGGGCGGGGTAAAACCGGCTTTCTTCACATAGGCCCTGGTTTGCTGCTGCACCTGCTTGAGCAAACGCAACGCCCGGTACTCGTAGGGCAAGGCTTCTTTGGGGCGGCCCGTGCGCAGGCGCAGCTCGGCGTCCCACATTTGGGCCAGCACGGCTTGCAGCTTGGCCTTCACGGCAGGCTCCAGAAAGTCGGCGGTTTCGGAGTCGTCGTGGCGGTGGATGTACGGCTCCATTAGCTCGGCAGTGCGGGCTTCGCCAGCCGTTGCGTTGGGATTGCTGGGGGCTGGCGCATGGTCGTGCCCGTCCTGGTCGTGGTGTTCTTCGGTTGTGGCGGGCTTGTCCGGTGTGACGTGGTCTTCAGCTACTACCGAACCCATTCCGGGGTCTTCCTCTGGCTCCGCCGCGGGGGCGTGCGCCGTTTCGCCGATGTTGCCTTCGGCTTCTTCGCCCAGAAACTTGCCATAGCGCATGCGCAGTATTTTCTGGTCGAAGCCAATGGCGTTGCTCCGCTCCAGCAAAGTGGCGGCCGAAAGGCGCGACTGTTCGGCCAGTAGCTTTTCCGTGTCGATAATAATCTGGCGCTGACTGCGGAAGTAGGCCGGGGCCGTTTTCACACCCAGCGACACATCCAAGGTGCTTTCCTGCACGGTAGTGTCTTCCCACTGCACGAGGTAGGTGTCGGAGCGCGTCATGTGCTGCTGATTATCCCAGGCCTGCACGTAGAAATATACCTCGTCGCCGTAGGTGAGGCCGAGGGCGGGCAGCCGAAGCTGATGGCGCAGGGTAGCCTGGGTGGGCTGCCCCGCTAGGCCACTGCTGAGGTCCGTGACGACCTCCTTGAATTTCACGGCTTCGCCCTGGCCCTGGGCTACGGTAGCCACCAGGCGGGCGCGGGTCAGGCCGTAATCGTCGCGGGCATCTACCTCCACGGCTACTTGCGGCGGGCGACCAAATTCTACCAGCGTGTAGGCCTTCGGCGAAACAATGCGGAGCACCGGAACCTGATCTGGCTGCACCTCAATGGCATAATCATCGGAAGGGCGGCCGGCAAAACGGATCCGGTACAAGACGGAAGTCTGAACGATCAGCTCTGTAAAGAACTCCGTAGGCCTGCCCGCTACGGCTTGCAACGGTACACGCCGCGCCCCCAGTTCCAGCACGGGCGGCGCATCGGCTGCATGATTCACGCGCACTTCCCACCGCACCCGGCTACCCTGTGGGCATTGGAAGGAGGGCTGGGCGGCCGCGTAGGCCACCCTGCGTGTGTAGGCTGGGGGCGTCACCCGGATGCGGGTGTCCAAGACTCGCGCCGGCACTGGCTGGCCCGGAGCAGCAGGAGTTTCTTCAAAGTGGAGCTGCAACGCGGGCGCGGCCACAGCGGCAGCCCGCGCCGCTGGCCGAAACCACCAGATACCAGCCGCCACCAGCAGCAAACCAGCCGCCAACAGTGCCGGCCGCTGAAAGCTCACGGGTAGCAGCGGCGCCTCGGTGGTGGCGTGCAGGGTGTGCAGGCGGTTGGCTACGCGTTGCTGCTGAAAACCAGCCAATAGGGTAAGCTCCTCAGAAGAAGGGTGCAGGAGCAGGCCCGTGCTATCTTCCAGTTCCGGGAACTGGCGGTCGAGGTGGCGGGTGAGGGCTGCTACATCGGTTTGGAACAGGCGAAACAGCTTCCAGACCATCCAACCCAAAACCAGGGCTAGGCCACTTATAGCCAGCCAGCGGAGGCTAGGCCAGTAGGTAGCGACCAACCCGAGGGCAAGTAGGGCAGCACTAGTTGGCAGGAGCAGGGCTAGGGCGCGCCGCGTTACCCAACTGCGGCGGAGGTCGCGGAGCAAGGCAGGAGCTTCAGCGGCTGGGAAAGTAGCTACGGCGTTCATGCAGACACGGGTAAAGAATGAGCACTACGCCGAGCCGCCAGCCAGCGCTCCAGCCCAAACAGTGCCCCAGCCGCCAGCACCAGCCAGGGCGTGTAGTCACGCACCAAGCCCCGGTCAGAAGAGGAGGCAAGTACGGAGGTTTTTTTGGTGCCGACGGAATCGGGCGTTGAGGAAGAACCAGGGCGCTGAACAACTACTTGGCCCGGGTCGAGTACTCGTAAATCAGCCACGCCAGATTCTAATTCTACTGTAGGCCACAGGTAAGGCAGCAACTGCGCGGGTAGCTCCGGGGAATCGGCTAGCTCACTCCAGGGCTGCGTGAGGCGGGTATGGAGTTGATAAAGTCGGCCCTGGCCTTGTTGTTGAACAGAGAGCAATGGGCCACCCTGCGCATCCCGCCACAACACCCAACCAGCTGGCAGCACCCCCAGCGTATCGTGGCGCAGGATGCGTACCGGAGCGCTGGCCGAGAAGGAAACGCTGGTGGCCGCAGGAGTTCCGGGGCCCGCCGCTTCCTGCCACACCCGAAGCCCTCGGCGCACGCGCCGCTGCCAGCCAGCCGGTACCGGAGCCGACCGCAGCCAGAACAGACCTGTCAAAGAATCAGCCTCAGCGGGCAGGGCTGTGGTGGCCGTTACCTGGGGCGGAACAGGGGCTACAGAACCTGCCGCTTTTAGAGCAGCACTCAGCACTCGCGCATCAGCGGTATGTTCCGCATCATAACTGATCCAGAGGCGCGATTGGGCAGTTTGTACCGGAATGGTTGTGGTAGAAGTTGCGGTTTTTACTTCCAACTCCGCTTTGCCGGCCACCACCTGATAGCGCACCTTGTCTGGTGCAGGTAGCACGCGCAACACTGCACCGGGCGCCGGGTGGCCTAGCCGCACGCGCCGAAAGCTGACGCCGGTTTCGGTGCTGTAGGCCATCAGCAGTAAAAGACTATCGGGGCGGGGCTGCCAGGCGGCCACCAGCTGCACCACCGAGTCTGGGGTAGCGGGGGTGGGGAGCCAGCGTACCGCAGCGGGCAGCATAGGGCGTGTGCCCTGAAAACGGCGCAACGAAAGTGGCGCCACCACCACCAAAGGCCGATGGGGGAAAGAGTCGGCGGCTTGCTGCAACTGCGTCCACCTGTTATCGGCAGCCTGGCCTATAGATGCGCCGGAGAAGGTTGCGGGCTCAGAGCGTTGCCCGGTAAGCCACGTGTTCTGAGAATCAGGTGCAACCAGCGGCAGGCCGGCCTTCAATTCCCGCAACTCATAGCCACGGCGCAGCAGGGAATCCAGCGTAGGGCGCAGGCTGCGCAATGCCTCGGCTGATGCTTCCGAACTCAGCAGAATCTGGCCGCGCCGGGGAGGCACCTGGCCTAGCCAGCTCGGGCCCGCCAAGGCCACCGCCAGCAGGCTCAGAATGGCCACCCGAACCAGCAGCAGCAACAGGCCTTCGGGCTTGAGACTGCGCAGGCGGCGGTTGGCGGCGGCTTCCAGCCACCGTAAGCTGCCCACCTGCACCACCCGCCCTGGCTTCCGGTTCCAGAGGTAAATAGCCACCGGCACAGCCAGCCCTAGCAGGGCCAGCAATCCGGCGGTTGGGTGTTGGAAGTAGAAAGCGGGCAAGCTGTAAGGCGTAAGAAGTGAAAAGACCGAAGGTGGCCTAGCTGATAAGGCAAGCTGAATTTTCTATGGCATTAAGGGCTACTAGATACTAATAGACCAGTCAGCCAAACCCACAGACACCGAATGAGCTGCTGCCGTTGCCGAGAACCCCGGAATCCGGCTTAAGAAATCCAACTTGTTGAGTTCGGGTTCGGCTAGCTCTAGGGTTTGGTGGCAGTGGTTTGGCTGAAGGATGCCAAGACCGCACGCATGGCCGTATCAATGCCCCTGACGTCGCGCAGGAGCCGCGGGCGCGGACGGCCTTTGCTGTCATAGTTTGTATCGGATTCCAGATCAGGTTCAATTCGGGCGCGCGCTGTTTGCGCTTCTGCCGTACTTATGCGGGAGTTCAGGTTCTTGTTGGTCCACTCGGCCAGAGCGTCGGCAACCTGTCCGCCGGAACTGCTAGAAGTAGCACTCGTAACCAAGTTGCTCGGGTAGCTCAGGTCCGTAAACTCATAGGTGCAGCGGCCATCGGTGAAGCGCAGGCAGAACAAGAAGCTTAGTTGAAAGTCGCGGGGCGAGGCGTTTTCTACCAGGGGGCCGTGGGCCATCGTCATGGCTCGCCCAATCAGGACGCCTCGGGCGGGGTCGGTAAGGTGAAGCACCTGCCGCGAATCTTCAAACTCGCGCGCTACCCATTCCTGCGCGCGCCCATACAGCTCCGCAGCCGGCACACCCGGCACCAGCAGAGTGCCGTGGTACGAAACCCGGTGCGTAACGCTATCAAGCGGCAGACCCAACGCTGCCCGACGGACCGGCGCCTGGCCCCGGGCCTGTACCGCCAGACTCAGCAATAAAACCCATAGAATATTCTTCATTCTAAGTTCTGGAGAGAGAGTAGTAGTAAGAAATAAGCAGGTGGTTTAATAGCAAACTCAGACCATCTTCGTGCGCAGCCGCAGAAACTCCCGCATGGCCTGGTCTAAGGGGGCAGCAGTATTCATCTGGTAATAATCGAAACCCTGGCGGCGGGCCTGGGAGGCCGTAGTGCGGAGCCAGTCCTGCATCTGCTGTTGCCACGCTTGGCGCTGCTGGTCGGCATCGAGCTGCAGGGTGTGGCCAGTCTCGAGGTCCTCGAAGGTTACGGCGCCGCGGTAGGTGAATTCGACCTCGTTACGGGCCAGCAGGTGCAATATCAGCACCTCGCCGCCCGCCGCCCGCAGGCGCGTCAGGAGTCGCCCAATTTCCTCATCTTCCTCATACAAATCACTCACGCAGATCAGCAACGCCGGCTGGCGGCGCGCCGTGAGTGGAGCCAGGGTGGTCGTATCCGGAAACTTGCCAGCGGCCTGCACATTTTCCAGGGCATGATACAGACGGGAGAGCTGGCGGGCATCGGCACGGGGCGGTAGGTGCTGTAGGCCACTCGGGTGCAGAATGGTCAGGGCTACGGCATCGCCTTGCTGGGTGGCCACGTAGGCCAGTGCCGCGCACAGCAGGCGGCTATAGTCGAGCTTGCTGAGGCCGTTGTCGTCACGGTGGTTCATGCTAGCGGTGGCATCCAGCACCAAGTGCACCGTCAGGCTGGTTTCTACTTCCGATTCGCGAATATAGTAGCGGTCGGAACGGGCCGCCAGGCGCCAGTCGAGGCGTCGCAGGTCGTCGCCGGGCTGGTAGGGTCGGTACTGGCTGAACTCCATGCCCGCACCCTTGCGCCGACTCAGGTGGTGGCCGTGCAGCAGCCCTTCGGCCGCTTGGCGAGCAGCCAGCGGCAGGTTGTGCAGCGCATGTAAGTGTTCAGGAGTCAGCATATCCGTAGTAGTACTTTACACCTGAATAGCTTTCAATAGAGCCGTCACGGCATCATCGGGCGTTAGGTTTTCGGCTTCCGCATTGAAGTTGAGCAGCACGCGGTGGCGCAACACGGCCGGGGCCAGCGTCCGGATATCTTCCAGCGTGGCGGCAAACCGGCCTTGCAACAATGCCCGAGCCTTAGCACACAGAATCAGGGCCTGACCAGCGCGCGGACCAGCGCCCCAGCGGCCATACTCTTTGATAAAGGGCACCTCAGAAGTAGCAGGACGGGTAGCGCGCACCAACCGGTTCACGAAGCTCAGCAGCTCCTGGCTGATGCTGACCTGGCGCGTAAGCTGTTGCAGCTGCCGCACATCCTCGCCGCCCAGCACGGGATTTACCACGGGGCGTGCCGAGCCGGTGGTGCCGCTCAGCACGGCCATTTCCTCCTGTTCCGTGGGGTAGCCGATGCGTACGTAGAGCAGGAACCGGTCGAGCTGGGCTTCCGGCAGCGGGTACGTGCCCGATTGCTCAATGGGGTTCTGGGTGGCCAACAGAAAAAACGGCTTGGGCAATGCGTGTTCCTGGCCGGCGTATGTCACGTGGCCTTCCTGCATGGCCTCCAGTAAGGCCGCCTGGGTTTTGGGCGGTGTCCGGTTGATTTCGTCGGCTAGCACGAGGCTGGCGAAAATGGGGCCCTCGTTGAACTTGAAGGAGCGGTGGCCGGTGCCATGGTCTTCCTCCAGTACCTCCGTACCCAGAATGTCGGTGGGCATCAGGTCGGGCGTGAACTGGATGCGGCGGAAAGGCAAATCGGTGGCTTGTGCCAGGGTACGTACCAGCAGGGTTTTGGCTAGGCCCGGTACGCCTTCCAGTAGGGCATGGCCGCCAGCCAGCAGCGCCACCAGCACCTCATCCAGCACCTCCTGCTGGCCTACAATCACTTTTCCAATTTCCTGTTTGAGCTGCGGCAGCTTCGCGAGAAGCTTATTTACGTCTTGTTCGGTCATGTGGTCGGTGGTTCTCGCGGAGACCCGCGGAGGAATGCCCAGAAGGAAAAGAAGTGAGTCGGTTAGATCAGGTGGTGAGGGCGTAGAGCAGAATATTCACGCCAAACTTGGTGTTGTCTTCGGCCAGAAAGCGCTTGTTGCGGAAGTCGTAGTCCCACTCGCAGCCATAGTCTTTGTTGGAGTACAGCACCCGTAGGCGGCCGTTGATTTCGATGCCCTTCAGATAGTCGTGCACGAGGTCGTCGCCCCAGCCGTTGAGCTCAAAACCAGTGTTGGGCGGGCCTTCCGGAAACTTGAAAAACTGCGAGTAGATGGGGTGAGTCCTGGGAAGCTTTTTCAGGGCCGAAGCCCCGAAGCACACGCGCATCTGTTCCTCGAAGCTGCGCGCAAACAGCCCATCAATGTCGTGGTTGCAGTCGTCCACGAATACAAAGCCGCCGCCGCGCACGTACTGCTCGAAGTTTTTGCGCTCAGCGGCCGAAAACTGCACCAGCCGGTGCCCCGAGAGGTAGCAGAACGGATAGCGGAACAGCTCCGGCGAATCCAGCGCCACTACTTTTTCCTTGGGGTTCACCGGAACCTTGGTGTATTGCACCAACGAATGCAGCAGGTTGGCGGGCATCCGCTCATCCACGGCGTCCCAGTCGCCGGAGTGGTATTGCAGACGCACGAAAGTAAACGAAGCGGGCACAGAAGAGGAGTAGAGACCGGGAAAGGACGCGGAACCGAACCGTAAGGTGGCCTAGAGTGGCTTCGGAAACCAAAAAATTAGGCTCAAGCGTAATAAAAATCTCTTTCCGCCTGAGGCACAAACATATACCGCCGCACGCATTTTTCGTTAGCTCCAGGTAATTCTTGTTCAACCGCCCCTCTACTGCTACCTGTGCAATGAAACAACTCCTGCTTTTCCTACTGGCTCTGCTACTGACGGTTACCACTGCCCAAGCGCAGTTTGGCATCAAGGCCGGCATCAATGCCGCCGTGCTCGATGGCCAGGATTTGGGCTCGACTTCCACCAAATACAAGACCTATTACCACGCCGGCATTTTCTACAATGCCACGCTTATCGGGCCCGTGTCCATTCAGCCGGAACTGCTGTATTCCTTGCAGGGTAGCTCCTTTAAAGATGCCCTAGGCAACTACGACACCAAGCTGCACTACCTCAACCTCCCTATTCTGGCCAAAGTTACCATTGGGCCAGTGTTCGTGGAGGCCGGGCCGCAACTTGGTGTGCTACTGACTAAAGAGCAGAACGGCGAAGTGAGCCTTTCCGCCTCCGGCAACGGCCCCTACAGCAGCTACAAGCGCGGCGACCTGAGCTTGTGCGCTGGCGGCGGCCTCAAACTGGGCAACATATTGCTGGGCGCCCGCTTCAATGCCGGCGTCAATGATATCAACGACGTGAGAAACCTAAGCGGCACCAACGACCCGCGCCTCCGCAACCGCGTAATTCAGGGCTACCTGGCCTACCAGTTCGGCAAATAGTGGCTTAGGCCAGTCAGAAATAAAAACGGACCTTCCAAGCGGCTGCTCGGAAGGTCCGTTTTGCTTATACCGCGTCGGAGAGGCTGGTGAAGGTGAAGTCCCGGATTTTGAGCGGGGGCACCAGGTTGCCGCCCAACCGCACGGGCTTCCCTATGGCCTCAATGTTATTGAGCATAATCACGGGGCTCTCGTTGAAGCGGAAGTTCTTGATGGGGAACTTGATCTTGCCGTTTTCGATGTAGAATGTTCCGTCCCGCGTGAGGCCCGTGAACAGCAGCGTCTGCGGGTCCACGTCGCGGATGTACCATAGGCGCGTCACCAAGATGCCTTTTGCGGTGCTCTTGATCAAGTCCTGCACGCTCTGGGTGCCGCCTTCCATAATGAAGTTACCGGAGAAGGCCGTGGGCTCGGCTTTGCTTTTCTCGGCCCAGTAGCGGGAGTAATACAGGTTTTTCACCACACCCTTTTCCACCCAGTTGATGCGCTTCACGGGCAGGCCTTCGCCATCGAACACGGAGCTCGGCGCCTGGGCATTGAGCGGGTCAGAATAGATGCTGATGCGTGAGTCGAAAAGCTTCTCGCCTTTGCGGTTGCCACCCCCTTTTTTGCTCAAAAACGAGCGGCCTTCATCAGCCTCGCGGGCCCCGAAGGAGTAGATCAGGTTGTTGAGCAACCCCTCATCCGACACCAGGGCGGCGGGCTCCAGAATGACGGTGTACTTGCCGGGTTCCAGGGCCTTGGCGTTGCGCGAGCCGGCGGCTTTGTCTACTGCAATCTGCGTGAGCGTCTTGGCATTGAACTTCGATACGTCGGTGAAGTCGGCTACGGCGTAGCCGGAGCCGGTTCCATCGGGCGTGCGCACGGTCACGGAGAAGTCTAGGCCAGTGCTTTGCTGGTAGGCCTCCAGACCCTTGTTGTTACGCATGGCCTGGAAGTAGGCGCCATCTTCGAGGTAGCCAGCGGCAGTGAGCTGCTTGCCTACTGCCAAGCCAATGCTATCGGCGGCCACCTGCGACCGGAAGTCGGGCTTAATGGCGGCGGTGCTGGCGGCGTAGCTTACCGGGGTGAGGTACTGCTGCGGCCCCAGCATGGGCATATACTCCGGGTCTTCGGGAGCGAGACGGGCAATTTCCTCGGCCCGCTGCACGCAGCGGCGCAGCGTGGCATCGTCAAACTGGTTGCAAGTGGCCACGCCGCTGCGCTTGCCGAAGCGGGCTTCTACCACCAGCGAGATATTATCCGACAGGCCCGCGGTACTCACATTGTTGCGGGCATAGCGGATGTTGCCCACCGTGCGCCCATTCAGGTTGGCCTGGCATTCATCAGCAGTACTAAAGCTTAGCACTTTCTTCAGGATAGCCTGAGATTCGTCTTTGGAAAGTATCGCCATATAGTTGATAATCTGAAGTGGGAATGGGCGAATATGTTGGTGCTTTGGTGCTTAAACAGAACGTCATGCTGAGCGGAGTCGAAGCATCTCTACCGCTTCGGTGCAATAGGTCTAGGCCAGTTGACTAGACAGAGGTAGAGATGCTTCGGCAAGCTCAGCATGACGGTCCGATTAAGATAGTGGCCTAGCTGATCTTGCGGGCCGTGTTGATGACGTTCACGGCGTTGAAGCGCGTGGTAGCCGAGCCGTGGCTCACGGCAGAGCTTTGCGAAGGCTGGCCTTTGCCATCGTTGAAGAAGCCCGCAAACCGGTAGTCCGACTGGTCGCAGCTACCGGCGCAGCTGTTCCAGAACTCCAGCGTGTTGGTCTGGTAGGCCACATCTTCCAGCATGCCCGTGATTTTGCCTTTCTCGATGGCGTAGAATACCTGTCCGCCGAACTGCGAGTTGTAGCGCTGCTGGTCGATGGAGAAGGAACCGTTGCCGGCAATGTAAATGCCTTTATCCACGCCTTTTACCAGATCATCGACACTCATTTTGGTGGCGCTGGGTTTCAGGCTCACGTTGGGCATGCGCTGAAACTGCACATCACTCCACGACTGCGCGTAGCAGCACCCATCCGACTCGGTCTGGCCTACAATGTGGGCCTGGTCCCGGATCTTCTCGTAGTTCACGAGCTTGCCTTGCTCAATGAGGTTCCACTCCTTGGTTTTCACGCCTTCGTCGTCGTAGCCCACCGCGCCCAATGAGCCCGGCTGCAGTTTGTCGGCCACAATGTTCACGTACTTTGAGCCATAGGGCTGGCCTTTGGCCTTCCACTCCAGCGTCGCGAAGGAAGTGCCAGCGTAGTTGGCCTCGTAGCCCAGCACGCGGTCCAGCTCTAAGGGGTGGCCTACGGACTCGTGAATGGTCAGGCCCAAGTGATGCGGATCGAGTATGAGGTCGTACTTACCCGCCGTTACGCTCTTGGCTGTGAGCTTTTCTTTTGCTTGGCGAGCAGCCAGGGCGGCATCTTCCAGCATGTCGTAGCTGTTCTTATAGCCGATAACGCCGGAGCCAGCGGGGCCCGCTACTTTGTCTTCGGCTTTCGGCGTCAGGTACTCGTAGCCTAGGCCCATCGGCGAGCTGAGTGACTGGCGGCTGCGGAACTTGCCTGAAGCGCGGTCTACCACCGTCACGCCAAACGTGGGGTAAATGCGGTGAATATCCTGGTCGATGTAGGAGCCATCGGTAGAGGCAAAGTACTTCTGCTCGTTTACCTGAAACAGCACCGAGTTTACGAAGCTCGCGCCGTTTTCCAGTGCTTTGGCATTAGCGGCCAGCAGCAAATCCACTTTGTCCTTGATGGGTACCTCAAAGGCGTTCTGCTTGATAGGTGCCTTCCAGGAAACTTCACCGTAACCTTTCTGCGGGGCCAGCTGCACTTTCTCCTTCTGCACTTTGGAGTTGGCCTTGGCAATTTCCACAGCCAGCTGGGCGGCCTTGGCTAGGCCTGCCTCGGTTACGATGTTGGTAGAAGCAAAGCCCCAAGTACCGTTGGCAATAACGCGAATACCGGCGCCGTAGCTTTCCGTGCTGGCAATGTTCTGCACCTGCTTTTCGCGGGTGAAAATTCCTTGGTTTAGGTAGCGGCCAATGCGCACATCGGTATAAGTGGCGCCGGCAGCTTTGGCGGCGTTTAGGGCGGCATCGGCGAGGCGCTTTTTCACGGCTACGTCCACACCTTGCTCTAACAGTTGGGCCGGATCAACCAGCGTTCCGCTGAAACCCGGAATGGAAGGCAGCCACAGCGCTCCGGTCGCTAGGCCAGTCAGGCCCACAAAATCACGTCTTTTCAAAGGAGTACAGGTTAGGTAGTGGAGAATGGAGGGTGAAAGCAACAGCGGGCCGTTGCCTCAGATTTAGGGAGTGAGCATGGTGCCAAAAGCGCCTTTCTGCTCAAATGCTTTAATGATGGCCTCTTCCAGAGGCGTCCGCTTCACGGCAGAGTTATTCTGCCAGAAGGCAGCGTTGTAGGCCATAGCCTCAATAACTTGCAAATCAGACTCGCCTGATTGAGCTGCAGCATACGTTACATCCGCGGGGGCCTTAGTCTGGCCGTCGTAGAGTAGCGTGAAGGACGAAGCCTGTACCTTCATGTCGGACCTTAGCGGTCGGTGGAGCGTGGCTTGGTAGTCTACCTTGATATGGTCGAGCAAGGCCGCGCCGCCGGTCGGGGTTGGCCGAAACACCCATTCGAGAGTAGTGGCCTGGTTGGTGAGCTTAAAAGCTGGGTTATTGATTCTTACATTCAGCGCCTGCGTTACGGTGCGGTAGCGCAGTACCTGCAGAGTGGTTTCATCAATCAACAAGCTTCCATATTCTGTATTGGGGGCTGCTTTCTTGGCGAAACCTATTTCCACCAGCTGATGCGTGCCGTCCTGCGTTACGCCAAGTAGGCGCAGCGTATTCAGCTCCGTTGGGTTGGGGCCGAGCAGCGTTTTCAGTAAAGCCGTATCGGACTTGAACAGGCTGATCTGGTTCTTCTTGGTGTAAAGAGAGAAGTTTTTGAAGTTCAGCACCGTTTTTTTCTTGGCGTAGCGGCCCTGCGCCATGGCCGTGCCGGCTAGGCCAGTATTGCCTGATTTGGCGTGCCAGATCATTTCCTGAATCTCCGTCGGCTCATTATCCAGGCGTGTAACCTGCCGGTAAAAGGCGGCGCTGTAGGCTTGCTGCGCATTTGTTCGTTCTAGCTGGCGGTATGCCTTCTTTATCAGCTCAGCCGTGTAGCTGCCCATCTTCACCTCCGGAAGCACCACCGCCGTTGGCTTCAGCCGAACCTGCAGAACCGCGCTAGCACTTGCTACCGCCACCGTATCGGTCCGGTGGCTTAGCTCCGAAACCACCAGCTTGCCCGGTAATACCGCCTGCCTGAGCTCGAACTCGCCCTCAGCATTGCTGGTAGTACCTACCCGGCTATGGAGCACCGACACGCTGGCGTAGGGCACCGGTAGGCCTGTTTCCGCATCTACCACCTTGCCGCTTAGCCGTTGGGCCTGAGCGGAGAGGCTAAGCAGCGTGAGCATACTCGCGCAAGCGTAGGGGTAGAGTGCTCTCATGCAGGTAAGTAATGAATCGGTTGCCTAAATAACTCAGCTAGTAAATCTGCTCTTCTCATACTCCGCCCTTTACAGAGCCCAACTGCCTGGTTCCAGGCCCGCGCAGCACTGCTACAAGCAGCCAGCACGGGCCTGGAACTACAGACAAGCAGTGGCCTACACCGCGTCGGAGAGGCTGGTAAAGGTGAAGTCCCGGATTTTGAGCGGGGGCACCAGGTTGCCACCTACCCGCACCGGCTTACCGATGGCTTCCAGGTTGTTGAGCATAATAATCGGCGACTCGTTGAAGCGGAAGTTCTTCACGGGATGCTTGATTTTGCCGTTTTCGATGAAGAACGTTCCGTCGCGGGTCAGGCCGGTGTAGAGCAGCGTCTGGGGGTCAACGGGACGAATGTACCACAGGCGCGTAACCAGAATACCGCGGGCCGTGCCTTTGATGAGGTCGGCGGTGCTTTGGGTGCCGCCTTCCATAATCCAGCCACCGGGGCGCGCCAAGTCCGGAATATTGTTTTTCTGGGCCCAGTAGCGCGTAGAGTACAGGTTCTTTACTACGCCTTTCTCAATCCAGGTTACCTTCTGCAAAGGCCGGCCGTCGCCGGAGAAGGTGAGGTCAGCAATTTCTGGGTTGGTGGGGTCAGAGTAGATAGTTACACGCTCATCAAAGAGCTTTTCGCCTTTGCGGTTTCCACCACCTTTTTTGCTCAGGAAGGAACGGCCTTCGTCGGCGTTGCGGGCGTCCAGTGCACCCATCAGGGCCTGCATCAGCGAGGCATCGGTATTGGCAACCAGGGCGGCCGGCTCCAGAATGACGGTGTATTTACCGGGCTCCAGGGCCTTGGCATTGCGCGAGCCGGAGGCTTTATCGGCGGCAATGCGCGTCAGCAGGGCTGCGTCGAACTTGCTGGCATCGTTGTAGTCGGCGGTAGCATAGCCGGAGCCAGTGCCATCGGGCGTGCGCACCGTGATGCTGAACTCTAGGCCACTGCGCTGCTGGTAAGCCTCTAGGCCTTTGTTGTTGCGCTTGGCCACAAACCCAGCCCCGTCGTTAAGGAAGGCAGCTGATGTGAGCTTCTTTTCGTCGCAGATTTTCATGCTGGCACCTACCTGCTCCGCGCGGTATGCGGGCGTGATGTCGGCCGTGCTCTTGGCAAACGACTTCGGCGACTCCAGGTATTTCTGGGGGCCGAGCAGGGGCATGTACTCAGGGCTTTCGGGGGCGAGGCGGGCAATTTCTTCGGCCCGCTGCACGCACCGGCGCAGGGTAGCATCGTCAAACTCGTTGCAGGTGGCCACGCCACTGCGCTTGCCGAAGCGGGCTTCTACGGCCAAGGCTACGTTATCAACACCGCCGCTGGTGCTGATGGCATTGCGCGCCGAGCGCACGTTGCCGCCCGTATTGCCGGTAAGGGTTGCCTCGCACTCATCGGCGGTGCTAAAGCTCAGGACCTTCTTCAGGATGGCCTGGGATTCGTCTTTGGAAAGTATTGCCATTACTAGAGTTGATGCGGAAGAAGGTTAGCTAATCTTGCGGGCGGTGTTGATGACGTTCACGGCGTTGAAGCGCGTGGTGGCCGAGCCGTGGCTCACGGCCGAAACCTGCGAAGGCTGGCCCTTGCCGTCGAAGAAGGAGCCGAACAAGCGGTAGTCCGACTGGTCGCAGCTACCGGCGCAGCTGTTCCAGAATTCCTGTGTATTCGCCTGGTAGGCCACATCTTCCAGCTGACCGGCAATTTTGCCTTTCTCGATGGCGTAGAATACGGTACCGCCGAACTGGAAATTGTAGCGCTGCTGGTCAATAGAGAAGGAACCGCGGCCAGCAATGTAGATGCCCTTATCCACGCCCTTAATCATTTCGTCCACGCTCATTTTGGTGGCGCTAGGCTTTAGGCTCACGTTGGGCATGCGCTGGAACTGCACCGTGCTCCAGGAGTCGGCGTAGCAGCATCCGTCCGATTCTTTCTGCCCGACGATGGCCGCCTGGTCCCGAATCTTCTGGTAATCCACGAGCTTGCCTTCTTTGATGAGGTCCCACTCCTTGGTTTTCACGCCTTCGTCGTCGTAACCCACTGCGCCCAGCGAGCCAGGCTGCAGCTTATCGGCCACAATGTTCACGTACTTCGAGCCATACGGAATGTTCTTGGCTTTCCATTCCAGCGTAGCGAAGGAGGTGCCAGCATAGTTGGCTTCGTAGCCCAGCACGCGGTCCAGCTCCAAGGGGTGGCCTACCGATTCGTGAATGGTCAGGCCCAAGTGGTTCGGGTCGAGTACTAAGTCATATTTGCCCGCCGTTACACTCTTGGCTGTAAGCTTGGCTTTGGCCTGCTGCGCCGCCAGAGTCGCATCTTCCAGAATATCGTAGCTCTGCTTGTAGCCGATGAGGCCTGTGCCCTGCGGACCGGCAATTTTGTCTTCGGCTTTGGGCGTCAGGTACTCGTAGCCGAGGCCCATGGGGGAGCTGAGCGCATCGCGGGAGCGGAACTTGCCCGAGGCCTTATCAATGGCCGTTACGCTGAACGTGGGCCAGATGCGGTGCACATCCTGATCGATGTAGGAGCCGTCGGTAGAGGCAAAGTACTTCTGCTCGTTGATCTGGAATAGGCTGGAATTGACGAAGTTGGCGCCGTTGTCCATGGCCTTGGCGTTGGCCGCCAGCAGCAGCTCTACCTTCTCTTTCACCGGCACCTCAAAGGCGTTGCGCTGGATAGGCGTTTTCCAGGATACCTCACCATAGCCCTTTTGGGGTGCCAGCTGCACGGGCTGCTTTTGCACCTTGGAGTTGGCCTTGGCAATTTCCACAGCCAGCTGGGAAGCTTTGGCTAGGCCGGCTTCGGTTACAATATTGGTAGCCGCAAAGCCCCAAGTGCCGTTGGCAATAACCCGCACACCGGCGCCGTAGCTTTCCCCACTGGCAATGTTTTGCACCTGCTTTTCGCGGGTGAAAATGCTTTGGTTGAGGTAGCGTCCGATCCGAACGTCGGCGTAGGTGGCGCCGGCCGATTTTGCCGCATTCAAGGCCGCATCGGCCATCCGTTTATTCAGGGCAGCGTCTACCGTTTCGAGCAGGCGGGCCGGATCTACGGGCGTAGATTCGGCGAAGCCTGGAAGAGAAGGCAGCCACAGCGCCCCGGTCGCCAGGCCAGTGAGGCCCACGAAGTCGCGTCGTTTCAAGAGGTAGTAAGTTTGGTGATAGAGAAGGAAAGCGTGGTGAAGTTTAGCCAGAAGCCCGGCCAATTGCAACCAAACGACGCAAATGGCGTAAGTGGGCTGCATTTTTTCAACAAACAGGCTGAAGTATTGCTGATTTACCCAGCCAAGTAGCGCTTTTGTTACTTCACCAACTGCAGCAAATCCTGCGCAATACCTTCCCAGGGCTGCTCCAGATTAATCGTAACGACCCGGACGGGGTGGCCTAGCAAGGTGTAGCGCAGATCGGTGGTTTGCGCGGCGGCCGGATACAGCAGAATGCCCTCCAACTGTTGGCCCGGAAGCGTGGGCTGGTTTTGCAGGTAGGCGTAGAGCTGGTAGAGGTGGGGCGAAATCAGCTTTTGCTGATCGTAGCGGGTGCGCAGCGCGGCAGCGTAGTACTTGGTGTCGAGGATGATTTTGCGGTCGGAGGCTTCTAGCGTGGTGTCCGTAATCATGGCCGGCAACAGGCCTATGGCGGCTTCATC
Organism: Hymenobacter gelipurpurascens; assembly: GCF_900187375.1. Lineage (NCBI taxonomy): Bacteria > Pseudomonadati > Bacteroidota > Cytophagia > Cytophagales > Hymenobacteraceae > Hymenobacter > Hymenobacter gelipurpurascens. The sequence goes on from NZ_FYEW01000003.1 coordinate 170,057, forward strand.
TGCGGCTTCGGCCTGCCAGGCAATGGTTTCGGACAGCACCCGAAACCGGCGCTGCTCCAGACGGTAGAAGTTGCGCACGAACTGCTCAAACAACCGCGCCATCAGCACCTCATCGCGCCGGAAGTCGCGGAAACGGGCAGGGCCTTCCGCGTTTGGCGCGGGCAGCGCACTATGGTAAATCAGCTCGCACACATTCAGCAGAAACCCGCTGGCTCCGGTCGGGCGCAGCCGACGAACAGCACGCAGGTTTTCGGAGGTGAGTGGCCTAGCAGATATTGCGGCCGGAAAGCGCCGCACAGCCAGACGAATTTCCTGGCGCAAAGTGGTGGGCAAGCTGCGCGAGCGGCTGAGGTGGCCTAGCGTGCCCAGCAGCAGCTGGTTGAAGGGCGTATCGGGACCTAGCTCATCAAACTCACACACGGCCCGGCCCCGGCGCAGCAGGTTGCGTGCCACAGTGGGTGCCAATTGCACTCGCCCCCTTATTTCCGTCAGCTCCTCCTCATGGGTGCTGTAGGCCATTCCTAATCCCTGGCGCAACAGGCGCCGCGTACCCGTGAGCAGCACATGCGCCAACAACTCCAGCGGCCGATGAAACGCCGCGGCGTCCGTCGCCAGCAGCTCCTCACGTTCCGGCAGCCGATTCCAGGCGTAGCATAGCAGATAATAGAGGTTCTGAATGGGAATCATTGAGCGGGGATTGGCCTAGAACAACATACAAGAACGTCAATGAAAGCCCATCTCGTGGGCCCCCACCCCAGCCCCTCCCTTCGGGGAGAGGGGCTTAGAGTACTATTGCAAATTCAGCTACGGAAGTCATTGTGGTACCAACGTGAGCCCCTCTCCCCGAGGGGAGGGGTTGGGGTGGGGGCCCGCGGCCGCACATAAGATTAAGCAGAGCAGGCAGCGTTACTTCCGCAGCAGCTTCTTCTTGTGGGCGGCGGCTTTTGCGGGCTGATCCAGCCAATAGTCATCTAGGAGCGGCGCAATTTCCTGTTCCAGAATCAGCGTAAGCCACTGTTCTGCCTCGGTGGGCTGGGCAGGCGGCTGGCAGAAGTAACTATGGCCGATGCGAAACTCGGGGCCTAATTCCGGATCATCGGCAATGGCTTGGTTAAGCTCCGTGAGGCGCGCTACAAGGCGCTGCACAACCTGGGCCGGTACTCCGTGCTGTGCCAGCAGTTCCTGCAGCGGCGGCCCAAACTCCGGCTCCATCTCCACGAACGCAAAGCGGCGACGCAGGGCATAATCCAGGGGCGCCAGGCTGCGGTCGGCCAGGTTCATGGTCCCGATGAAATGCACATTGGCCGGCACGTAAAAATGAGGCGCATCGGCGGGGGAGTAGGGCAGGCGCACGGCGTGCTCGGGGCCGCGCTTGTCGGCTTCCAGGAGCAGCAACAGCTCCCCAAATATCCGGCTCAGGTTGCCGCGGTTCAGCTCATCAATCAGCAGAAAATACGGCCGCTCCGGCTCCTGGGCGGCGCGGCGGCAAAAATCCAGCAGTATGCCTTCCTGAAGCTGAAATGTGCCGTGGGCATTCGGCCGGAAGCCCTGCACAAAGTCCTCGTAGCTATAGCTGGGGTGGAACTGCACCAGCTCCACGCGGCGGGCATCCGTCTGGCCCAGCTGCAGCCAGGCCAGGCGGCGCGCCAGAAACGTTTTGCCCGTACCGGGTGGGCCCTGCAGCACTACGTTGCGGCGGCGGTTGAGTGCCGCCAGCACCGCATTCAGCTTATCCTCAGTAATAAATAATTCCTGTAGGGCCTGCTCGCGGCTGTACGGTACGGGCGCGGGAAGCTCGTAGGCCAGTGCGGGCTCCTGGGCCAGCGTTTCGGCCGCTGCCGCAGTAGCTGCTTTGTCGGGGCCAGTAGGGGCTTTGGTTGATTGGGGCGCGTACAGCTCCTGCATGGCTTCCTGGGCCGCTACGTCGCCATCCAGTGCGGAGTTTTCGAGGGTAGGCCGCTTGGTGGCAATAGTGAAATCGAGCTGCTCCAGCACGCGGTTGGTAGGCCCCCCGGCCGCCAATGGCCAGACGGCTTCGGGCTCATGCAGCGCCAGGCGCCAGGCGGCGCGGGCCACCGTGCGCGGGGCGTAGCGCCGGCCCTTATACACCAGGTCGTAGACGGTGCTGAGCGGCATGCGCGGGCCCTCACGGTCTAGCTGGCGCAGGGCGCGCAGCACATGGTCGCGGGTGAGGTGGGTGGGGTCGAAGGGAGGAGCTGGCATTCGGTTCTAAAGTACGGTCAAAACACCGGTGGCGCTACTTTTAGCTCCCTGGTTACGCGCTAGGCCACTAAAAAAGCCCGGCTGCTGATAGGCAACCGGGCTTTTTTGAAATATATAGGACTACCCTTTCTGCGTAGTCTTCTTTTTACCATCGGGCTTGTCCTTGATGGTTTCTTCGTTCTTTTTCTCCTGGTTCTTGGTGGCAGGATCGGTATGCTGGGGCGTGGTGGTAGGCTGGGCCATGATGTCGGGAAGTATGATGAATAGATAGCCTGTCTACGATGAAGTTGCGGGCACGGTGATAAAAGCCGAAGTCTTATGTCAGATTCGGGAAGTAAGTGTGTGCAGAGGCGCTTATCTCGCTGTGCGGTGTACATTCGCCCCACAACTATGCTACCGCTGCTCTATTGCTCTTGGCCAACATGAAAAAACGTTATTTCTGGCCCCTGGTGGCCGTTTTATGGTGCCTGTTGACTAACTCGGCAGTTGCCCAGCAGCTTCACTTCGAAAAAGACTCGCTAGGCCAGGTGCTGCAACGGGCGCGCCAACAGCAAAAGCCCGTTTTTCTGCTTCTGACCTTGGGCCCGCGGCCAGAGGCGGCAGGCCTCACCAAAGCCCAGCTAGACCAAGTCTACGGGACTGGCCTAGATTATGGCATTGTTGCCAAAGAGCTAGAGCGCGACTTTCTGCTGGTAAAAGTGCCGTTTGGTACCCCCGAGGCACAGCGCATCTCGCGGCGCTACTACGTCAATACGTACCCCACGTATCTCTACCTCCACCCCGATGGCACCGTGCTGCACCGGAGCTACTCTAGCTCGCAAGATCCCCAGCGCTACCTCCGCGACATCGAAACGTTTCGGCAGAAGCTAGCCAGCCCCAACAACCTCAGCCAGTTGGAACAGCGCTATGCCCAGGGTGAGCGAGGCGTAGAATTTCTGCGGCAGTACATCAAGACGCGCCAGAGTGTGGGCGCCCCCATCCGGCCCGCCCTGCTCGATGCCTACGTGCGCGAATTGCCAGTTAAGGCCTTCGATGACTTTTTGGAGGTGGTGTTTGTGCACGAATGCGGCCCGCTGGTGGATAGCCGCGCCTATAAGCTGGCTCGCTTCAACAAACGCCTGACCGACAGCATGTATGCCACGCTGCCCTTGGCCCGACGCATCACATTCAACAATCTGATTATCAGCAACACCATCCAGGAGGCCATTGCCCGCCGCGACCAAAACCTAGCCATGCAAGGCGCTAGTTTTGCGCGCGGCACGTGGCCTAGCACCGACTACCTGAATGGCTCGCGCACCTTTGACCAGAACATGATGCGCTACTACCAGGGTGTGCGAGATACCGCGCGATACCTGCCGTTGTTGGTGAATTTCTACGAGCGTCACTACATGGCCGTGCCCGCCGACACCCTCCGGCGCCGGCAGGCTATGCGACGGGCGTTGCAGAACAGCTTCCAGAACCCCCGGCCCTATCCCAACTTGTCCCTGCCTGATTCTTCGGTGAAAAAGGTGTGGGTCGAATCGAGAACCAAGCCCATTGACACCTACGCCCTCGACCTGAATAATGGGGCATGGGCGCTCTATATCTCCGGCACCAAGCGCGCAACATACCTCCTGCAAGCCATGCGCTGGAGCCAACGTTCCATCGAGCTTGACCCGCAAGCCGGCTACTACGATACGCTGGCCCACCTCCTGTATAATCTGCGCCTTCATGCTGAAGCAGAGGCCACGCAACAAAAAGCCGTAGCGCTAGCCAAAAAAGAAGGCAAGGCAACCGAAGGATATAAGGAAGTACTACGCAAAATCAAGAACGGCACCCTCTAGGCCACTACTAAGCTGGCCTAGGGCGTGCCGCTTACCCCGCCGTGATGGTGCGCTGAATCCCGAGCTTCTTCATGCGGGCCTCCAGGGTCTTGGGATTGATATCGAGCAAGATAGCGGCCCCAGTAGGCCCGCTTACCCGGCCGCCAGTGCGCCGCAGGGCCGCCAGAATATGGTCGCGCTCCTGGTCTTTCAGCGTTTTGATGGGCCCACCCACTTCCGGTGTCGCCTGACTGGCCTGCGCCGCTTGTGCCACGGCCGAGAACCCCGCAAACTCCAGAAACGGGCCCTGGCTCACGATAACGGCCTGCTCCAGCACGTGTTCCAGCTCGCGCACATTGCCCGGCCAGCTATACTGCTGCATAGAGCGCAAATCCCGCTCGCGTAGGCCACGTACGGGCTTGCCCATCTGCTTGGTGAAACGCTCCAGGAAGTGGCGCATGAGAGGCTCAATATCTTCGGGCCGCTCTCGGAGCGGGGGCACCAGCAGGGGAAATACATTGAGGCGGTAATACAAATCGGCCCGGAAGCGGCCGGCCGCTACCTCGTCTTCCAGCACTCGGTTGGTAGCCGCAATTACGCGCACATCGGCCTGAATGACGCGCCGACCGCCAATGCGCTCGAATTCCTTTTCCTGCAGCACCCGCAGCAGCTTGGCCTGTAAGTCCAGGGGCAGTTCGCCTACTTCGTCCAGAAAAATGGTGCCGCCATCAGCCAGCTCAAACTTGCCGATGCGCCGATCATGCGCCCCGGTAAAGGCGCCTTTCTCATGCCCAAACAACTCACTCTCGATGAGTTGAGCGGGCAGCGCAGCGCAGTTCAGCTTAATCAGCGCCCGCTCGGCGCGCGGTGAAAGATTATGCAGAGCGCGGGCCACCAGCTCTTTGCCCGTTCCGGTTTCGCCCTGAATGAGCACGGTGGTATCGGTGGGAGCTACCTGGGCTAGGCGGGTGTACACCTGCTGCATCACGGCGCTGCCGCCCACAAAGTCATCGAGGCGGGCCGCAGCAGTGGTATTGATTTCGTCGATGAGGTAGGTCCGCTCCCGCTCCAGTTGGGTGCGCAGGGCGTCAATCTGCTCGAAGGCAAACACGTTTTGGATGGCCAGCCGAATCTGCGGAACCAGGCTCTGGATCAGCTCCAGGGTGGCGGCTGTAAACGCCATGGGCTGATGGCTGGCCAGAATCAGCGCGGCGGTTTGTTCGTTGCCTACATCAAGTGGCGTGCACAAAATCGACTGGGTGCCGCGCTGCTCCCGGATATAACGCAGGATGTCGTAGCGCTGGGCCAGATTCTCAAAATCGGCTCCTACGTACACGCTGGGATGGGCAAACAGCTCAATGGCCGCCAACTTGCTCTTCTCCGACTGCGGCAGGTCGTCGTAGCGGTTCTCATCCAGCGGACTAAACGTGCCGTCAGGCTGCTTGCTGAACTCGGCGAAGGAGCGAACCGGCGAGTCGGGCTGCCGCACCCGCACCCCGAAGTAATCGAAGGGAGCCACGCGGTTAATTTCCGTTGCAATGCTCCGAAACAGCTCGCCCCGTTCTTTAATACTTAGTAGCGCATTATTGAGCGCCAACTGCATGGTTTTCTGCTGCTCCCGCCGCGCAATATCCTCGAACGCCAAGGTGTTTGTGACAGCTACTGCCACTAGACTACCGATTTTTTCCAGTAGATCGGCGTCGCTATCGGAAAACTCTGGCCGGCGCCGGGCCACCAATGACATCAGCCCGATCAGTTGGCCACCCGTACGAAGGGGAACCACCGCCATGTACCGCATGCCGCGCTCTAGTAACACGCGAAATGGTTGAAATTCTGCGCGCTCCGATAGCATATCCTGCAGATCGTAGAGGTGCAGGTGCGGCTCTTTAATGAAGGTTTCAACCGGAGAGCCTTTGATTGGGGAATGCTCAGGCTTCTGCAACTCGCCATCGGGCAAAAGAACCTCGCCTAAATAATCGCGCAGAAATACCCGGCGGTACTGGTGTTCGGCATCGAAGGTGATGATAGTGATGGCATCAAAGGGAAATATCAGCCGCAACTTCTCCGTGATGTTGCGAAAAAGCTTCTCCTTACTGCGCGTAGTAGCAATGGCATCATTGAGATAAAGCAGTAAGGAGTCGTCTTGGTTGTGCATCACGGGAGTCAATATTTCCTGATATATCAGGAGTAAATTTGAGGAAGTCCTGATATAATAGGAAAACAGGTGAGTGTGCTACAAGGTTATGCTAGGCCACTAAAAATTATTTTTCTGCGTTTAAAGAGAATAGAAGCAGATTTTATTGGAAATTAATCTGTTTTTAATGGCTTGGCACAAGGTTAGGTAGGGGAGCGGCACCAACAAGCTGTTTTTACGATGCTTTCCCGACCACAATACGCTACACCATTTCTGGTAACTCTTGGGTTGCTGGTGGGTAGTGCTGCACACGCTCAGGTGCCGATTTCCGCTGCGACAGGTGGTGACTCCTTGTCGCTGGAAACCACCATCCGCTCGGTGTTGGATGCCAACCCGGCCATCAATGCCCTCCAAGAAGAAGTAAACCAGGCGCAAAGCCGCCTCGATCAGAGCCGCACGTCGTTGCGCCCCATCGTAGACGGTACGGTGAGTTTCACGCGGGTTGACCCCGTAGTGAAGATTCCGCTGGCGGGCGAAACGTTTCAGCTGGCTCCCGCTAACAACTACGATGGCCACGTAACGGCGCGCTATACGCTGCTGGACTTTGGGCGTGCCAACGCGGCCATTGAAGCAGCCCGCAGCCGCAGCCTCACAGCCGCCGACAATATCAACGTAACCCGCCGCGACCTGGCCTACGCCGCCGCGCAAACTTACTACGGCATCCTGTTTGCCCGGGAAGCTATTCGGGTGCAGGATGCCCAGATTGTATCGTTGCGCCAGCACCAGCGCGAAATGGAAAAGCGCGTAGAAGGCGGCGTGAGCACGCAATTCGACGTGACGACCACGCAAGTGCGCATTGCCCAGGCTCAGGACCGCAAAATAGACCTCCAGAACCAGCTCCGTAACCAGGAAATTCAGCTGGCGCGCCTGTTGCACCGCCCCGAGGGCGAAGCCGCAGTTGTGCGCGGCCGCTTCGAGTACCAGCCCCAGGCCGTGAACGTGCAGGAAGCCCTCGCGAAAGGCTCGGAAAACCGGCCCGAAGTGAAGCTGGCTAAAGATGCCGAGCAGACCGCCACGGCGCTGCTGCGGGTGGCCGAAGTTGGCAATAAACCTTCGCTAGGCCTATTAGCGCAGGCGGGTGGCAAAAACGGCTATATCGTACCTAATCTGGAGCGCGTGCGCTTCAATACGGTAGCCGGCGCACAGCTCTCCATCCCGATTTACGATGCTGGCCGCAACAAGCTGCAGCGCCTGGAGGCCCAATCGGCTATTAAAGGTGCTCAGGCCCGCTCGCAGGACACCCAGGAGCAAGTGCGCGCCGATGTGTTGCAGGCAGTAAACAACATGCAGACCAGCACTGCCCGCTACGACAACTCGCAGGTGCAGATTACGCAGGCTTCCGACGCGCTTACCCGCGCCAAGGCCCGCTACCGCTATGGCGTAGGCTCTAACCTCGATGTGCTGGATGCCGAAACGCAGCTGGCCCAGTCGCGCCTCTCGCGCCTGCAGTCCATCTATAACTATACGCTAGGCCAGTACCAGCTCCGCCGGGCCACTGGCGAGCAAATCTGGTAGTGGTGAAGTGGTGAGTTGCTGTTTGACTGGCCTACGCGGCGCAATCAGTACCAGCAGCACGTCCAACACACTATTTCACCACTTTACCACCTTATTACTTCATCATCTCCCCGCATGATTCTTTCCACCATTTTGTGTCCTATTGACTTCTCGGAAGCGACGGAGCCATTGGTGGCCTACGCGGCGGCTTTGGCGGCAGGTACGGGCGCTGAGTTGCGCATTCTGCACGTGCTGGAACCTCAGCCCACCCTGAACGGACCCTCTGATCTGGATTTGGCTCAGAAGTTGGCGCATTACCATGCGGCCGCCACGCAGGCCGGCGCTACGGTCAGCACGGCTATTGTGCCGGGCGCCGATGCCGCCACCGAAATTGTGGCCGATGCCAAGCGCCTGTCGGCCGACATGATTGTTATTGGGGCGCACGGCCGCACCGGCCTGAAGCGCTTCCTGATGGGCAACACTGCCGAAGTAGTAGTTCGCACGGCTCCGTGCGTGACACTGCTGGTGAAGTCGCCGCCGGCGCCCGTATCGTACCGCGAATCGGCCTAGGCCACTCTTTTCTTTCAGCTGCCACCGTTTTTGTGTCGGCTAACCTCCTGTTAATCTGTGCTTCCGTACAAGTGGCAGGCTCTCTTCAACCATCGAAACACGCATAATTTCATACCGTACATGGCAACCCCCGTTCAACAAGATCCGGCCGTAGCACCTCATCATTCTACGGCGCCCGCCTACACGCCGGAAGTCGAAGAACAAGCTGAAGGTCGTTCCAAGCGTCCGATTATCCTGATTATCCTGGCCCTGGTGCTGCTGGTTGGCGGCTACTTCGGCTGGCAGCGCTACCAGTTCGGCCAAGCCCACGAGGAAACCGACGATGCGCAGGTAGAAGGCGACGTATATCCTATTCTACCGCGCGTATCTGGCCCAGTGCTGGAAGTGAAAGTAGAAGACAACCAGCCCGTTAAAAAAGGCGACGTACTGGTAACCGTAGACCCCGCCGATTATCAGCAGCGCGTAAACGCCGCTGAAGCAGCATTGGCGGCCGCCCAGGCAAACGTAGTAGCCGCTCGTGCCGGCGTCGGTACGGCTTCGGCTAACGTGAGCAGTGCCCAATCGGCCATTGGTGTTAGTGATGCAAACCGTGCCCGTCTGCAGAAAGACCTGAAGCGCAGCGAGTTTCTGCGTAAAGAGGATATCATTCCGCAGAGCGAGTACGATGCGGTGCAGGCTAACCTGAAGTCTACTTCGGCCCAACGGGCTACGGCCCAACAGCAAGTGCGCGTGGCTCAGCAGCAGGTAACTGCTGCCCGTCAGCAAATTGCAGTAGCTGAAGCCGTAGTAAAACAGCGCCAGGCCGACCTCGACAATGCCAAGCTGCAACTCAGCTACGCCACCATCACGGCGCCCGGCAACGGCATCATTAGCAAGAAGGGCGTGCAGCCTGGCCAGGTAGTAAGCCCCAACCAGCAGCTGATGGGTATTGTGGCCTCTGACCGCACCTGGGTGGTAGCCAACTTCAAGGAAACCCAACTGGAAAACATGCGTGTAGGCCAGCCCGTGACCATTGAGGTAGACGCTTACCCGAACGAGGAATTCACGGGCAAAATTGAATCGCTCTCGGCGGCTACTGGTGCTCGTTTCGCCCTGCTGCCCCCCGATAACGCCAGCGGTAACTTTGTGAAAGTAACCCAGCGCGTGCCCGTGAAAATTGTACTCGATAAAGTAGACCCCGAGCATCCGCTCCGCGCCGGCATGAGTGTAACCGCCACGGTGAAAACCAAGTAGTGAAATTGTGAAAGGTGAAGTTGTGAAACAAAGCAGCTTCACTTTTCACAATTTAGACTTTGCCTTTTTGCGGATAGAAGCGAGAATTGATACGATCTCTTTGTATTCTTTTTCTAAGTCAGATAAACGGGGTTTTGCTATAATATCTGCATCGCCAAGGAGCTCAAGCCAAAATAGAGTTTCATCAGCTTCCTCCACGCAGATGCAGAGTTTAGCGTACCACTCGGCTGGTGAGCGGCCTCTGCAAGCTGCCCGAAAATTAGCAGCTACGGAAGTAGCCGAGCGCAAGAGCTGCTTACCAAGGACACTAGCCTCACCTGTGCGAGTCAATTGCTGAAATAGCCGAATAATACGTAGCGAAGCCTGCTTCGTTCGCAGTCGAATATCTTCATTAAAAGATAGATAGTTAGAGGATTGTAGCGGCTCGTTATCCATAATATAGTGTAAGGAAGAAATAGACTGTCAAGCTACGAAAGCTGGTCATTTCACAACTTCACAACTTCACAATTTCACCTCATGGAAACCGGATTTACCAAGTGGATCATCGTCGTTACGGTGGTGATGTGCTGCTTGCTGGAGCTCATTGATACCAGTATAGTAAACGTGGCCCTCACCCAGATGATGGGTAACCTCTCGGCCACGCAGCAGGAAGTAAGCTGGGTAGTGGCCTCCTACGGCATTGCCAACGTTATCGTGATTCCGATGACGGGCTTCCTGGCCGAGCAGTTCGGCCGCAAAAACTACTACCTGTTCTCGGTGGTGCTGTTCACCATTGCCTCCATGCTGTGCGGGCAGAGCACCAACATCTGGGAGCTGGTAGCCTTCCGCTTTATTCAGGGTGTAGGCGGCGGTGCCCTCATGGCTACCTCGCAGGCTATCCTCATTGACACCTTCCCGCCCAAGCAACTGCCGCTAGGCCAGGCACTGTTCGGGATGGGCGTAATTATCGGGCCTACCATCGGCCCTACGCTTGGGGGCTACATCGTAGATAACTACGACTGGCCCTGGATTTTCTACGTGAACGTACCGGTGGGCATTCTGGCCTCCATCTTCACGGTGCTGTTCATCCGGGACCCCGAGCGCATCAAGAACGCCATTCCTAGGCCACTCCGGGAGATTGATTGGACGGGTATTTTCCTGCTGATTCTGGGTGTGGGCTCGTTACAGCTAGTGCTGGAGCAGGGCGAAACCGAGGATTGGTTCGACAGCCTTTACATCAACTTCTTCACCCTGATGGCCGTGGTCGGCGTAGTTGGCTTCATCTGGCGCGAGCTGACGGCCAAGCACCCGATTGTGGATCTGCGGGTACTTACCAAGAGCCGGAACCTGGCTATTGGCGCGTTCCTGTCGTTTATTCTGGGCTTCGGGCTGTTTGCCTCGGTGTTCGTATTCCCAATTTTCTGCCAGCGGATTCTCGGCTTCACGGCGGCCCAAACGGGCTACCTGCTGCTGCCGGGGGCATTGCTTTCGGGCTTTATGATGCCGGTAGTCGGTAAGATGATTCAGGGGGGGGTGCCGCAGAAGTACATTCTGCCCGTGGGCTTCGCTACCTTCTTCGTGTTCTCTTACTGGATGAGCACCCAGATTTCGCCCACGGCCGGCGAGAGCGACTTCTTCTGGCCGCTCATTCTGCGGGGCTTCGGGCTGGCGCTGCTGTTCCTGCCCATCACCACCATGTCGCTCTCCGGCATAAGTGGCAAGGATGCGGGCCAGGCTGCTGGTCTCACCGGTATGATTCGTCAGTTGGGCGGCTCCTTCGGGGTGGCGCTGGTGGGTACGTACCTGGAGCGTTCCATTGCGCAAAACCGCGTAGGTATTGCCTCCAACGTATCTCTGTACGACCCCGAAACGCAGCAGCGTCTGCAGGGTCTCACGGCCAGCTTCATGAGCAAAGGCGCCAGCTTCTTCGATGCCCAGAAACAGGCCTACGCCGCCCTCAGCGGCATGATCATGAAGCAGACCTCCATCGTTACGTACGGCCAGACGTTCCTGATGATCGGTACCTTCTTCCTGCTTTGCCTGCCCCTGATTCTGTTGGTGCAGCGCCCCAAGCCGGGCGAGAAGGTAGACCTGAACGCTGCCCACTAATACTAGGTAGCTCTTGTAGCATAGCACAACGCCGCCGGCCCAAAAGGTCGGCGGCGTTGTGGTTTAGGGTTTGGAAACCGGCAGAAACAGGCGGAACAGTGTGCCTTTATCGACCTCACTTTCCAGCTCGAGGCGGCCGCCCATCTGCTGCACCAGCCGATTCACGAGGTATAGGCCCATGCCGGAGCCCGGTACATGGTGATGGAAACGCCGAAACAGCTGAAAGAGCTGGGGGCCGTGGCGTTCCAGATCAATGCCCAGCCCGTTGTCCTGCACCGTCAGGAGCAGGGTCTGCTCATCGGGCCATGCAGTAGCTACCCGAATAACCGGCACCCGCTCCGGCGCGGCGTATTTCAGAGCATTGCTGAGCAGGTTGTAGAGAATGCTCTGCAGGTTGGGCCGCACGAAGAGCAGGGTAGGAGACGCCGCGAAATCCAGCTCTATGCGGGCGTGCAGCTCCTCCATCTGGTCTTGCAGGCTATGGACGATTTCCTGCGTAAACGGGAGTAGCTGGATTTGCTCCAGCGGAAGCAGTTCCTGCTGGCGCTGCACTTGCACCACATCGGAAAGGTCCCGGATGGTGGTATTGATCTGCTGCAGGGCTCCTTCAAACATGCCCACTAGCTCCGTGGCGGCTTCATCGTGGAAGGTAGCGGTGCGCTTCAGCTCCTCGAAGATGCCGGCCATGTTCGTAATGGGCTGCTTCAGGTCGTGGGAGGCGGTGTACACGAAGTTGTCGAGGGCCTGGTTGATTTGGGTGAGCTGGGTATTCTGCTGCTGCATTAGCTGCTGGGTCTGCTTCACGTCATCGATATCGGTGCAGGAGCCAAACCAGCGGAGCACTTCGCCCTCTTCGTTGCGCAAGGGCTCGGCTCGGCCCAGAAACCAGCGGTAGCCCCCCGTGCGCGACGCAAACCGGTACTCAATCTCGTACTGGCTGCCCGTACTGGCAGCGGCCTGCCAGATAGCCAAGCTGCGCTGCTGGTCATCGGGGTGCAAAATGTTGGCCCAGGCCGAGGGGCCCAGGCAGTCGGCGGGGCGTAGGCCAGTTACTTCAAATAAGCGCTCATTGAAGTAGTCGACCTGCCCGTCGGCCTCGGCCGTCCAGATAATCTGTGGCACACTTTCGGAGAGAAAGCGGAAGTATTCTTCGCTCTGCCGCAACGCCTCCGTTAGCTCCTTTTGTTCATGGATGTCCGTGTTCGAGCCGTACCAGCGCAGCAACTGACCTTGTGCATCCAGCTCCGGCTGCGCCTTATTCAGAAACCAGCGGTAGGAGCCATCGTAGCGCCGGAAGCGTACCTCAAAGCTCCATCCGCAGGCTTTGTGGCGCGCCCGTTGATACGCCGCTTCTACCCGTACTATATCCTCGGGGTGCACCACACTGCGCCAATGGTTGGCGATGCTGGAGCCTTCTGCTAGGCCAGTATAGGTGTACCACTGCGGGCTCACGTAGTGGCCTACGCCCGCCGCTTCATTAATGAAGGTCATGTTGGGCAGCGCTTCCGTCATGCGCCGGAGGCGTTCGTCGCTGCGGCGTACCTCTGCGGTCAGGGTTTCGGCCCGCTGCCGGCCCAGTACCTGCTCGGTAACATCTACCCCAAAGCACAGCACGCCTTGTGCCTGGCCTTCAGTGTCATACAGGGGCTGGTACACGAAGTTCAGGTAGTAGTTCCGCTGGCCGCCCGTGCTGGCATCCAGAACCTGAAGCGGAGTTTCGTGGCCGAGGTAGGGTTGTTTAGTGCGGTAGACGGTATTGAGCAACTCCACAAACCCCTGGGCGGCTACTTCGGGCAGCAGATCGGCGGCGGGCTGGCCTAGCTGCACCCGCCCACTCATGAGCGCCTGGTAGTTGGGGGTAGCGAAGGTGAACCGGTGCTCCGGGCCGGCCACGGTAGCAATGTAGGCGGGCACCTGGCTCAGAATCAGCATCAGCTGCTGGTCCTTCGCCTCCAACTGCTGCTGAAATAGTTTGGCGTCGTGGATATCAATGGTAGAGCCGTACCAGCGCTCTACCGTGCCATCGGGCTGCAACAGCGGCACGGCTTGCTTCAGATGCCAGCGGTACTGTCCATCGTGGCGGCGCAAACGAAACTCGCCCGACCAGGGCGAGGTGGTGCGGCGCCCCTCGGCAAAAATTTCCCGCATGCGCAGCACATCATCGGGGTGGATGGCGTCCTCCCAGTTATCGGTAGAGGAGGGTTGGCCCGTATATGCCTGGCGCTGGGGGTTAAAGTAAAGCACGTTGCCCTCGGCGTCGGTGATGAAGATAAACAGCGGCAACGACTCAACCAGCGTCCGGAATTGGGCATCCTGCTGGCGTATCTCCTCCATCAGCTCAGCGGTGCGCTGGCGCGCTACCACGCGCTCGGTCACATCAATGCCAAACACCAGAATGCCCTGGGTCTGGCCCTGCTCATCGGTGAGGGGCTGCAGGGTGCCATCAAAGTACAGCGTACTCACCGAGCCATTGGGCGCGGGCGGCTGGGCCATGGGCATCTCACTGAGCAGGAAGGGCTTCGCGGTTCGGTACACTTCATCAATCAGGTGCAGATAGCCATTCGTGACGAACTCGGGCCGCGCAACAGCTGCCGGCACGCCTAGCTCTACGGCGCCGCCAAACAGCTGCTCGCTGCGCTCATTCATGAAGGTATAGATGTGCTCGGGGCCACTGAGGGTGGCAATATGCGCCGGAATCTGCTGCAGAATCTGGCGCAGCTGCCGGTCCTTGGCGGCTAGCTGCTGCTGCACCTGCTTCAGCTCCTGAATGTCGGTGCCGGTGCCCACCCAGGCCACTATTTCGCCGGTTTCATTGCGCCGGGGGATGCCTCGGCTCAGCATCCAGCGGTACTGCCCATCATGGCGGCGCAGTTGGTACTCCACCTCGTAGAGGCTGCCACTGGCCTGGGCTTTATCCCAGACTTCCTGGGCGCGCACCCGATCATCGGGGTGCATGTCTTCCAGCCAGCTTCGGCCGGCTATGTCCTCCAGTTGACGGCCCGTAAACTCCAGCCAGCGCGGGTTTTGGTAGTCCCCGGAACCGTCAGCGTTGGTGGTCCACAGCATGATGGGCAAGGCTTCCAGCAGGAAACGCGCCTGGTTCTGGCTCTCCGCCAGCTCGTGCTCAGTTTGCCGCCGCTGCTGCTCTGCCAGATGCTGGCTGGTTACATCTTCGGTTTGCTGCAGGATAAAGTGCAGCTCGCCCTGCTCGTTCAGAATAGGATAGTGCGTGGCCTGCCAGTATAGCTCCTGTAGGCCACCTCCCTGCTCCGTGGTCCGCTCCAAGTCATACCGAATGAGGGGCATAATGTGGGTTTGCTGATGCTGGCGCACGTAGGCCAGGGAGTGCTGCAGAATCAGGTAGTTGTGCTTGTCGGAGGGCGGAAAGGCCTCAAACAACGGGCGCCCTACTATATCAGCCCGGCTTTTCAACGACACGGCTACATGCCCATCGGAGTTATCGAGAATGGTGAAATCTGCATCGGGCGCCAGCAGCAGATAGTTGCCCGGCAGGTGCCGGAACAGGGTAAGATAATCGGACGGGGAAATACCTGGGGCCATACCAGCAGCATACAATGGAGTGAGCAATGCGCATCCCGAGGCTAAGTGCTCCGGTTTCCATCTCTTAAAGGTACTAACCAAAGGCGGGCTCCACTGTCTTAGTTTTTTTGCGACAGATCTTGCTTATATCTGCTTTCCCGGCAAGCTCAACAATGGGCCTGTCAATCGTCTAGGCCTGTAAATTGAAATAAGAAAGCAGCAAAAAGCCCCGCCGGTTGGGCGAGGCTTTTTGGGAGTAGCGGCCAGAGCAGCAGACTACTGATACTGGATGTAGAGCGGCTTGGGCGTAAGCTCCGCCAGCACTTCTTTGGCCGTCATGATGTGGTGAGGCTTGGGACGGGCGTCGTACTCATAGAACAGCTTGAAGCCAGTGTACTGCACGGGCTCGGTCTGAATGTAGTCGTGGTACGAGTCCTTTTTCAGGGTCGGCTCGCCGTGGCCGTCCATGTGCATCACAATCTGCACGCGGGGGTCAAGCTTGATGTTTTTGTAGTTGGTAATCATCTTCCGCGTGAAGCGGTGCACCGTCAGAACCTTGGGTGGAAGCTTGTTTTCGCTCACAATGCGAGCCAAGAAGTTTACCGTGAAGTTCACGTCCTTGGCATCCAGGGTGCCGATTTTCTGATTGGGGCGCACGCCGGGCATGGTCGACAGCGAGAACTCGGGGTCGATGCCGAGGTGCACGATAGGGTCTTTCAGGTATTGCTCCAGCTTGGGCAGCTCTGCCTCCAGGGTGCTGTGGCCCGGCTGCACGTCCAGAAACAGCAGGCAGTTGTGCTCTTTGGCCCAGCTGAGTACTTCCTCAATGGTAGCTTTGGAGTTCATCAGGCGCCACTTGCCATCCTTGCCGGGCGTGCCCTGGGCCGTGATGGTTACGTTGTGCAGCGCGGCCTGCACCGGAATAGATGGGTCGGCAGCCTGCCACTCCTTCAGTACCCCCTCAAACTTGCGGAACATCTGCTCCTTAGGCTCGCGGCCCAAAATGCCCATGCCTTTCGAGCGGATGTTGCCGTAGAATGCAATAATGCGGTGACCGGGCAGAATAGCGCCGGGCAGCTGCCCGCTTTTCTTCACGATAGAGTCGGCCTTGAGCGAATCACGGCGCATGGCGGCCATTTTCAGCGAGGCGCTGTCTACTACTACTGGCTTAGCGGTGTCGGCTACGGCCGCAGGCGTTTCGGCTTCGGTGCCGGCACGGGAGCCGCAGCCGGGAAGCGTAACTAGAGAAAATGCGAGGCCAAGCGTGGCCAGAGCAGGGGCCGTCAGGCGGGTGAAGGTCCGAGAATAAGACACTGAAAAGAAACGTATTAAAGACGAATGGTGCCTCTAAGGTAGCCGGTTTTCCGGGGAAAATCGGAATGCTCTGGTCGGCCTCGCCCCGGTATTACATGGTTTTAATCTGTTTTTAATGCGCTAGGCCACTAGTACAGCCTCGCTGCTCCGTGTTGGTGAAGTGCCGACGTAAATTGGTGTTGGAGCCGCAACAGAAGAACCAGAGTAGCTGCCCGACTGGCCTAGAAGATGCTTGGCTACACCAATATTCGGTTCGCGGTGCTCAGCATGACGTCTTTTTTCCTAAGGATACTCCTGATAGTTTTTGAGCTATAGCGCTGCCGGCTTTGGGGTGTTCATTTCCTTGTGCATGTTGCTCATCATGTCGAGGTATTTCTGGAGGGGTTCCATTCCGATGGCGGCGCGGCGCTTATCCACGCTCTTGGGGTCGCGGAGCGACTTAGGCACTGCTTTACCGATGCCAGGACCCTCGTACACTACTTGAGTGCCGTATTCTTCTGGTTGACCGGAGTTGATGGCCACGCGGTCGGTGAGGTAAGCGTAGTTGATGGGGCTGGCATTCTTCCTTTTCACCTCGGGGAGCATCAGCTGTAGTATCTGGCGCTGAAAGGCTGGGTAAGCATCGGCGTGCTGCACCAGAAGCCAGAAGTTGTTGGAGCTTTTTTCGCCTACCTGCCGGAAGCCAGGGTACCCCACTTGGCGCACTATCTTTTCGAGGATAGGCTGGTGGCGCGCAAAGTTGTCGGTTTCTACCTGCACCAGGTTTCGGCCGGCACTGTCGGGCAGCTGCTTAAAAAGTTGCTGCATCGGCCACTGGTCCACGTAGGCCAGGCTGTCGAGCGTTTTGCTAAGCTTAGGATAGGCTACGGGCTTGGTTTGCGCGGCAGCAGTGAGGATGCCTATGCTCCAGAGGGCGCCTGAAAAAATCAGTAATTTCATTGGGGGTCAATAAGTGATACTAGAGTGGAGGATAAAATCGGGCCTCCCTAACTGCCGCTGAAGCTATTTGAGCGAAAACGTAATGGGCACCGTGAAAAAAACCGCCACGGGCTGGCCATTCTGTGTGCCGGGTTTCCACTGGCCGGGCAGGTTGCGCACGGCGTTGAGAGCGGCTTCGTTCATAGCCTGCGCGGCTGGCGTGGTAATTCGGGTGGTCTGCTGCTGCCCATCGGCGCCAGGGTATTTTACCTCGTAATCGATACCTTTTTGCAGTTGAGCGGCCTGTAAGCTGCCATCAGCGGCTACAATAAACCTGATAAACACGCGGCCCTCCAGCTTCTCGGCTAAGGCACTAGCCGGGTATTTCACCTGCTTACCAATATCTGCAAGAAGCTTCTCCTGGCCTCCGACATATTCGGGCATGTGCTCAACAAAAAAATAAACCGGTGGTGGTGGGGGCGGAGGGGTGTCTTCGGCTTCTTGTGCCGGAGGTGGTGGGAGTGGAGGCTCGCTGAGGGAAGCATCGGATTTGGTGATGACGCTGGCCGGGTCAGTAGCCTTTTCGCAGGCCACCAGCAGCACCAGCGCAGTGCTCAGCGGCAACAGCAGCCACTGCTTCCAGCGGCGCACGGGGGACTGGGAGGTAAGCATACGGATACGCGTAAGGGTGAAGGATTGCGTAAACGAATGGGTAAGTGGTAGTTCCAGATGCAGCTGGCGCAGCGCCACCCGCGCTAGCAGCGTGGTGTAAGACTCGGCCGCGCCAGTACCTTCTGAGTGGCCTAGCGCAGCCTCATCGGCCAGCAGCTCATGCGTAAGCTCCAGAGCGGCGGGGTAAAAATGCACGAAAGGGTTGAACCAGAGCAGAGTCCGCGCCAGCTCCAGCATCAACCGCTCCCGGGAGTGGCCTAGCTTTATGTGGGCTTCTTCGTGGCGCAGTATCTGGGCGGCCTCGTCGGCAGAAAGCCCTAGCGTCTCATCCCAGAAAATGCGGTGCCCAAACGAGCTGACGGGCCGTTGGCCGCCGGTGTAGGCCAGGGTATACCCTTGGCGGGCTTCGGTAGGCCAGGAGCGCGCCGTTTGCCATAGCAGAAGCAACTGCCAGGCTTTGCCGCTCATCAGGGCCAGTACGCCAGCGCCATACACCAGCAGTAGCCAGTGCATATCCAAGCTCGCAGGGCCGGGTGCCCCGGTGGCGCTGATGGTAACGGCCGGGAGCACCCCACCCGAAAGCAACCCCGAGGTGCCGGGCACCAGCGTCTGCCAGGTAAGCAGCAAGCTCGCTAGCCAGGGGCCGGCTAGGCCTAGCAGCGGCGGCAGCGCCAGTACTAGCCACGGCGTGTAGAGCAAAAACCGGCTATTAAACTGAAAACACCGCTCCTGGCGCAATAGCACGCGATAGAACAACCAGCAGGCGCCCAGCAGCACGGTGCTCAGCAGCATCCAGCTAAGCAGGCCGGTGGGGCTCGGAAGAAGGGGGGAGAGGCTCATCGGTGGGTGGGGTAGAGGAAGTATCTTGTTGGGCGTGGCGGAGCAGCTCTTCCAGCTGCGCGGCATCGAGGTCTTCTTCCTTGGCGAAAAAGGAAACCAGCCGTGAGAAGGAGCCCCCGAAATACCCGCCCAGCAGCTTGCGCAGCGAGAACCGCCGATACTCATCCTGGCCTACCAGGGCATGGTAGCGGTGCGTGCGCCCGAACGCCTCATGACCTACAAAACCCTTCTGCTCCAGAATCCGGATGATGGTGGACACGGTGTTGTAGGCCGGCGTAGGCGCGGGTAGCTCAGGTAGCACGTCCTTTACATAAGCAGGACCAAGGCGCCAGAGCACCTGCATCACTTGTTCTTCGGCGCGCGTTAGTTCGGGAAATGCTTGTGACATAGGAGGGTAAGTTGAGCCTGATGAAGATAGAACTAGTGTTCAAGTTGTACAACTAATTTTATAGTTAATTATTGGGAGAGAATGCACTGCCTTTGGCTGAACTGCTGTGTGTTGGATATGAATTGGGCCTAGGCCACTCTGGGTGAATCTTTTGGCGGGTTTCGTGTTCTAAAGCCTAGAATCATAAGGCCAGAAAAATTTTCCTGTGAAGCATCCTATTTTTCCTCGTCGGGGTACCCGGCTGCCTGCTACGGCGCTGGCCTGGCTCTTCGCCTTTCTCCTGATTGGCCCAAGCTGTAAGAGCGACGCGCCCGAGCCCAACGTAACAACTGAGCCTACGCCATCGGCTCCTACTGCCCTTATTAATAGCACGTTAATTGGCGAGTATAGTCAGGCCACCCTGGCGGGGCGTGTGGGGGATGTGCCCCTGGTAGGCGCATTGGCGCGCTTGCCCATCAAAGTATATAAGCTCACCTACACCACTCAGAACACCGATGGGCAGCGCATCACGGCCTCCGGGGCCGTCCTGGTTCCGGTGAGTACGCAGGCGCTGCCTGTAATCAGTTACCAGCACGGCACCATCCGGCCCGATGACGAGGACCGTGCCCCTTCCTACTACAGCGCCAATAGTGAGTTGTGGTCGGCGGTATCGGTGCTGGCCTCCACCGGCTACGTGGTGTCGGCCCCCGACTACATTGGGTATGGTGCCTCCAAGGCTTTGCCCCACCCTTACGAGCACGCGGCCTCGCTGGCCTCCGCCTCGGCAGATATGCTGCGCGCCACCCGCGAGTTCTGTAAGCAGCAGAACGTGAAGCTGAACGAGAAAAACTTCCTGTTGGGGTATTCTGAAGGGGGCTATGCTACCCTGGCGCTGCACAAGCTCCTGGAAGAAAAGTATGCCACGGAGCTGCCCGTAGCGGCCAGCGCACCCGGCGCGGGGGCCTACCACAAGTCGGCCTTCGCTAAGTACATCATTGGCTCCGACCAGCCGCTGAGCTTCCTGAGTACCTATGTGTGGGTGCTGGATACTTACAACCGCGTGTATAAGCTCAACCAGCCGACGACGGCCTACTATCAGGAGCCCTACGCTACCCAGCTGCAAGCCAACCCGTTTGGCTCGGTGCCCAGTCTGCCCAGCCAGCTCTTCACCAGCGCTTTCCGCCAACGTGTACAGGCCGATGCCGATGCGGCGCTGCTCGCTGCCCTGCGAGATAATGATATCTTCGACTGGAAGCCCAAGGCGCCCTTAGCGCTCTTTCACGGCACCGCCGATGACTACGTGCCCTACTTCAACTCCCAGGATGCCTACACGGCCATGCGGGCCCGGGGCGCTACGCAGGTGCAGCTTCGTCCCATCCAGGGCGGCAACCACTTCACGTCGGTGGCTACGTATACGCTGGCCGCCTACGCGTTCATCTCGCAGTACTAAGTTCCAGTAACGGGTCATTCCGAGCGGAGGTGAGGAATCTTGGTTAGGCGCTAGGCCAGCATTCCAGATTCCTCGCCTCCGCTCGGAATGACATGTTTTAGGTTGGCTGCGAAGCTGATGTAACTGGCCTAGGAGCCAATGCCTGCCGTACCCAGGCACCACTAAGCGCCGCTAGGCCACCTACCAGCCCGGCCAGCAGCCCGGCCACCAGTACAAGTACCCAGGAGCTGCCGCCGAGGGGAAGTAGCGTAGCCAGCCGCTGGGCCAGGCGCTCTACTCCGTGCAGGTTCAGCCAGGTGGCCGGAATCCACCAGCTCAGTCCCGCGCCCAAGAGGCCCGCCAGAAACGCTTGCCCGCCAGGGCTGCCGCGCCACAACGCCAACAGGAAACACACCGGCACGATGCTCCACCAGGGTAGAAAAAGCTGGAATACAGCACAAAACACCAGTATCAGGAGCAGAAGCCAGAGAAATCGGGGCTTCGGTTGAGAGGAAACCGGAGAGGTCATTGAGGATGTATCAGGAAACAAAGGAGAGAATAACGAGCGGCAACTAGTGGCCTAGGGGTTACTGAGAGGCTTCCAAGCGCCAGGCGGACTGGAGGCGTGGGTGGTTTTCGTCGGCGGCGCGCAGGAACACCAGCTCATCGAGGTGGCCTACGCGCCAGGGCTCAATCATATCATCATAATACGCCGAGGCCGGGTTGCCGCTTTGCCCGCCGGGGAAGATACCGTAGGCCTGCACCTTCGGGCCCAGCGCTACCACCATGCGCCACGACGGGCCGTTGCGCGGGCCGGTAGCATTCACGCTGCCGGGGCTGCCGGCGCAATCGATATCCGCGCGGCCGAAGCCGGGCAAGTTGGCCAAGTGGTTGATGTCGGTGCTTTTCTGATTGGCCCAGGCCCACTTCGGTCCCAGCGGCCCAAATTTGCGCGTCAGAGAATCGACGGCGAAGTTTAGCGACGCTAGCAGTAGATCGTGCACGTTTTCCTGCTTAGCCGTGCGCCGGTCGTCAATCCATGGAGACGTCGTGCTGCGCTTGGGCGCTTCGGTTTCTGCCAGCAGCAACCTATTCGTACGGTCGCGGGATGGGTAGCGCATCTCTAGGCCAGTGGCTTTCGAGCTAAAGTCATCCTCCCACAAGCGGTCAACCAGATTATTATACCACAACTCAAAAACGGTAGCGCCTACAGCATCGGCATTGTAGTGATAATCCCAGCGTTGTAGCGCCTCCTGCGCGCTGTAAGCAGGAGAGTTGGGTGACAATGGGGCTTCTTTGCTGAGCGCGCGCAGCATGGCTGGCAGCATCAGGCGGGCATTCACACCCAAGTTGTCGTTCTGGAGTTGGCGCAGACTATCGGGAGTGGCGCGCCGCATTTTGGCCAGCTGCTCATTAATGCGGTGGGCGCGGTCAGCAGGGGCATAGTCCCAGCCCAGGTAATAGGGGTAGTCGAGGCCAGCGGAGGGCTGGTTGGCTGAGGATACGAAGCCGCGCGCTGGGTTTTCTACGTGCGGGTTCTGCTCCATCGGAATCCAGCCGTGCCAGTCGTAGGCCACATCAGAGCCATCCAGGATAAATTTGCCCTGGTCCTGCCACTTCAGCGGGAAGCGGCCGTTGGGTCGGATGGCAATATCATTCTGGTTGCTGGCAAAAATGAAGTTCTGGGCCGGTGAGCCGTACGTTTTCAGCGCCGCCGAGTAATCCTGGTAGGAGCGGGCCCGGTTGAGGCGGTAGAAGGCCAGCACCTCGTTGGCGCCATCGTGGGCGGTCCAGCGCATGGCGTGCCGGATGGGCGTCTGCTTGTTGAACACCTTTTCTTCCCGGTCATACACGATGGGGCCGTGGTGGGTGTAGAGCACCGTATCGAGAAGGTCGGGCTGGCCACGCACTACCACCCGCTCTACCACGCGGCGCACCGGTTTCCAGCGACCCTCGTGCCAGTACTCGCGCATGGCCTTGTTCTTAAACTTGAGCTGATACCAGTCGAGCACGTCGCCGCCCACGTTGGTCACGCCCCAGGCCACATTCTCATTGAAGCCGATAATCACGGCCGGCGCCCCCGGAATGGTCACGCCGTACACGTTCAGGCCAGGCGCGGTCATCTGTACCTGGTACCAGATGCTGGGCAGGTTGAGCTGCAGGTGCGGGTCGTTGGCCAGAATGGGTAGGCCCGAGGCCGAGCGGCTGCCCGCCACCGCAAAGTTGTTGGAACCCAGCTCCGCATCCGGTTCCCGGGCCGGCACTTTATCGGAAATAGCTGCCGCGAAGGAGGGCGGCGCCACGGGTACCGGCACGGGCTTAAACGCCAGCGGCGAGCCGGTGGGCACAATAGCATCCTGGCGGTTAGGGTAGTCGGGAAACAGGTCCTGCACCACTTTGGGGCCATATTTGCGCAGAATGTTGCTCAGGCGCAGATCGTCGGAGCGGCCGCTCAGGTCCCAGGCCATGAGCTTAAGTAGCAGCGCGCATTTCAGCGGCTGCCAGGGCTCGGGAGCATAGTCCAGAAGCTTGTATTCAAACGGATAGTCTTTGGGGGCAAGGGTGTTGATGTAGGCATTCACGCCCTCGGAGTACGACTCCAGCACCACGCGCGTGGTAGGGTCTTTCAGCATCTCGCGCAGGGAGTTTTCGGCGCCGTAGGCCAGTCCCATGCGCCGCTGAAACCGGTCGTACTCCAGCGCCTTCGAGCCCACCACTTCCGAGATGCGGCCGGCCGCCACGCGGGTCATAAACTCCATCTGCCAGAGTCGGTCGTGGGCCGTTAGGTAGCCTTGGGCGTAGTAGAGGTCGTGCTCGTTCTCGGCAAAAATGTGGGGCACGCGCCGGTCGTCGAAACGGACGCGGACGGGCTGGCGTAGGCCAGGTAGCTGCAGGGTTTGGGGCTCCTCCAACGCTTGGGCATCTTCGCCGTTCTGCCAGATGCCGCGGTAGGGGCTCAAGAGCTTGCCCATGGGCGGCACGTCGCCCTGTTTAGCGTTCAGAACCCACGTGAGGGTGAGCGTGATAACAACGGCCAGCAAGGCCTTCAGAATACGAAGCATAGACTACCAGAAAGCCAGAGCCCGGAAGGTAGTAAATGCTTCGTATTCTACGGTTCAGTATGGCCGCTATGCTTTACTCAGTCGAGGCCGCAGTAGCGCCGCCTTGAGGCAGATATATCCGGAAGCCCAGGTTGAGGCCAAGAGAGCCCCGGCCGAACCCTTCGGAGGTGCCTGAGTTATGGCTGTAGGCCAGTAGGGTCTCTAGGCCTACGTTGGGCGCCAGGAAATACGTGTAGCCAAGTCCGGCGCTGGCTTGCAGGTTCACATTATTGCTGCTGATAGCAGCGAAGCCTACTGGTTTTACACGATTGCTGTTCAGGACGCCACCTACGCTAAGCTCCCCAAAAAAGCGGTGCCGGCTAGTGGAAGGTAGATAATACCGTAGCCAAGGCAGAAGTCCTATTGCCAGACCTCGTTGTTTTGTCCGGCTGCTGAAGGAATCCTGATACTTTACAAACGAGTAGCCAATGGGCAGGCTTACCCCTAAAGCCACATTATCTGCCACAAACGTGCCTATTGAAGGAGCCAGTGTAGCACTGATTCGCTTGTAGTAATCTGTTTTCTGATAACTGATATCTCCGGCGCTCAGGCCCAGTACGCGGGTGCCTTTCGTGGTTTGAGCCTGGGCCTTAGTGATGGATAGCGTGGCTGCGAAAAGTGCCACGAGATAAAAGGGTTTGTGCATGTAGCGAAGTGATAAAAATTAGAGTGATACAAAAATGCTGTATCAACTCCGATGCACCCAGCCTAAGTATACCAATTCTCTATATTTAATCAAAAAAGCGCTGATTAAAGCAAAAAGGCCGCTTTCCCTCTGGGGAAGCGGCCTTTTGTGTTGCTAGAAGGTGGCCTAGAGGTTCTCGCCCTGCCGAACCAGCCCGGCAATGCCAATGCGCTGAAGGCGCAGGCGCACTGCATCGGCCTCGGCTTGCGAGGCGAAGCGGCCTACTACAATACGGTTGAGCGTTTTGCCCGATGCAGTGCTGGTGGCTACCGACGTAACAAGCAACTTAGGCTCCAGGCCCTGAATTTTTTCCATCACGGCCTGCGCGTTGCGCAATTCGCCGAAGGTGCCCGCCTGAATAACATACGTGGCAACAGGCTCGGGGCGTAGCGCTACATCGGCGGCTTCCGTTTCGCCGGCCCGGATATCGGTCAGGACGCTGACTTCTGCCACGGCGGCTTCATCCTGAAGCAGTGCCGCCAGATTCTCAGGAGCGTCAACGGGGCCCAGCGGAGTGTCTTGGGGCATTACCTCGGCCACTACCGATACGGCACCGTGCGTCACGATACCGAGCGGGCGGGCCGCTACTTCTGATAGATCGAGGATGCGCTGGTGGCGGAACGGGCCGCGGTCAGAAACGCGTACTACTACAGCTTTGCCGGTTTCGGGGTTGGTTACGCGCAACCGAGTGCCAAAGGGCAGGGTTTTGTGCGCGCAGGTGTACTTGTTGCGGTCGAACCGCTCGCCGCTGCTGGTGCGGAGACCTTGGTGTTCCTTTCCGTACCAGGAGGCACGGCCGCGCAACACAGCGGACTTTTTGGCCGAGGCGGCCGGGGCTTTTTCATCATCACTTACCCGCAGCGTACGGGCCGAGACCGAGAAGGCCGTCAGCAGCACGAGGAGCATGGCCATCATCAAGCCCGAGACATGCAGTCGTAGAGTCAACTTCATCTATTCTCTTGGTTGGTGAGTAAGACAAATCTATAAGTGTCCGCCAAACCATTGCCATACCTGCCACTCTCACTTGACTAGAGAAAGCCTATTAATTTACCTTTTCTAAGAAAATTTGCATTTAAATAATCAAGTATAGGAATAAGAAATAGTGGATTGTGTTTCCCTAAGAGTGATTTTGTATTCTAATTAGACTTATTCCGGGGCAACTGAAAAATAAGACTATGCGCTGCTGAAAAAATTTTGGCTTCGGCGCTACGTCTATGTCTGGAGGTAGGTTGCAAAAGTCTCGGAAATTTTATAAGGGATATAGGCTAGGACACTTGCAGGATTGACAAGATTCTGGTAAATGGACGCTACCCACGCCGGCCGGTTTCGCCGTATCTTTGGCCATGGATTTTGGCCGCCTTTCCGACCTGCGCTACGTTGATTTCCGGCTCCCCGCCGACCACCCCGAAACCGCCGCCGTGCTGGCCCGGGCGCTGCCTACCCAGGGCGCCCCGCCGCAGGTGTATGTGGGTTGCCCCATCTGGACGAATAAGGCCTGGCTGGGCAACTATTTTCCGGCCGGTATTAAGGATACCGAATACCTGCACCACTACGCCCGGCAGTTCAACAGCATCGAGCTGAATACCACGCACTACCGCATTCCGGATGCTACTACGGTGCGCAAGTGGCGCGAGGCGGTGCCCGCCACGTTCCGGTTTTGCCCCAAAATTCCACAAATCATCAGCCACGACCGGGCCCTGTACAACGCCGATGACCTCACGAGCAGCTTTTGCCGCGCCATTGAAGGGCTAGGCGAAACGCTAGGCCACGCGTTCTTGCAGCTGCCGCCCACGTTTGGCCCCGAGCACCTGCGCCGCCTAGAGCGCTACCTGCTCGATTTTCCGGACTACGTGCCGCTGGCCGTAGAGCTGCGCCACCCTGCCTGGTATGCTGACCGGGAGCTGCTCTCCTCCGTGACGGCCATGCTGGAGGCGCTGGGCAAAGTGCTGGTGCTGAGTGATGTGGCGGGCCGCCGCGATGTGCTGCACATGCGCCTGACTACGCCCACGGCCTTCGTGCGCCTCAACGGCCACGGCCTCATCGACTCCGACTTCCGCCGCGCCGATGATTGGGCCGCGCGTATTGCGAGCTGGCTGGAGAGTGGCCTACATACTGCCTATGTCTTCATTCATCAGAAGGACATCATGCACTCCCCGCTCTGGGCCGAGCACTTCCTGCGCCGCCTCCACGAGCTAACTGGCCTACACGTACAGCCGCCCCGCGTGATTCCGCAACCGGTGCAGGGCAGCTTGTTCTAAACCGAAAGTGGCCTAGCACCTCACTATGAAGTTGCTAGGCCACTTTGTTTACTTGAGTTTTAAATGCTCTAAGGAACGAGGCTGATTTTCACAACTCCCTCAAGGTTCAGGTTGGGCCGGCGCTTGTAATCAGGGAAGTTGCCAGGGCCCATAGTGTACTGATTGGAAACACCAGCGCCTGCGTAACCATCAAACAATCCGTGGCGACCAATCCGACGTTGCATACCCCAAATCAGGTTAAGCGAAGAATAGCCGTAGCCGATGTGGAGACGTTCAGTAGAGCTCTGTCGTTGGTAGGTGTAGAAGGCGGAGGAAGAATGTAGTGCTAAATAATTCCCCACGAAGGGGCCAGTAGCCCGACCCTTCGATTTACGCTTTTCCTGGTTGTAGTAGTAACGCACCCCGGCATCGGAGCCAGGGTCTATTAGTAAGGGAGCATTATAGCTGTAGTAGCGACGTCGCGTGAGATGAAGGCCTGTAGATAAGTTTCCGTAGATAGATACTGCCGGACTCAGGTGGTGCTCTACGCCTAGCACTACGGGAACACTCACCCCCCGGAAGTCCCCAAATCCAAGTCCGGCACCGCGCGTTAGGCCAGTGCCCAGCTTAAACAGCGTGTTTTTGGTGGGAGCTGGCTCAGGTGCTGCTGGAGCTATAGCCTCGGTAGGAGGGTGGGAAGGAGATTGGGCCCGCGCGATAATCGGAGTGGTGGCTACTAAGGCCAGAATTACCTTGAAATAGGAGGTGCACATAGGCAAACTAGAATAAATAGAAATGGATTCGGGATAGTAACTATAGAAGTATGCAGTATAGTATATGATTAACTAACGCGGCAGACTTTTTTGGAGGTGCTACGTCCTGGTATGCCTGCATAAGATAAAATATCCTTAAGGAATCAGGCTGATCTTGATACCTATTTCGGCGTTTATGCCGAGTTGCCGCTTGTACTCCGGGTAGCCGTTTCGGTAAGATGACATCATGGGGTTCTCAATACCGGCGCCCACGTAAGCATCTAGCAGCCCATGCTTGCCTATGCGCCGCTGCGCGCCCCACAGCAGGCTCAGGCTGGAGTTGTCATACTGGTAGCGATACGCTTCGTTGTAGGAGTTTTGGGGATGGTTGGAGTAAAAGGAAGAGGTAGTTTGGAGCGCGAAATAGTTGCCAACGAAGGGGCCGGTAGCGCGGCCTTTCTCTTTGCGTTTTTGCTGATTGTAATAGTAGCGCACGCCGGCATCGGCACCGAAAGACCGGAGGAAGGAACGGTCAAAGTCACTACGCCGCCCAATGTTCAGGCCCCCAAACGCGTTGCTATACACCGATACGGCTGGGGTAAGGTGGCGCTCTACGCCCAACACCAGCGGCACCGATAGGCCAGAGTAACCGCCCAGCTCAAAGCCCCGCGTGATGCCGGTACCTGCCTTGAACAGCGTCTTCTGCGTGATTTCGGGCGCCGGAGTTGGTAGCTGAACAGCTGCGGCCGGAGCTGGCGTAGTAGTTTGGGCCAGCACGGCAGCCGGAGCGCCGACTGCCAAGGCCAGCGCTAGTTTCAGATAAGCAGTACGCATAGAAATAGGAAGTAAAAATGGAGGATACCCCTAGGAGAGAAGGAGCCAGCAAAAGGTTGGCAGTGGCCTAGAATATTCTGCGTAGCGCTTGGCCACCTGCCATCTATAAAATATGGGCACAATGGTCTCAGGTAAATCCAAGGGCGGGGCAAAACCTGTATCTTGAGCCTGCGCCGCACCTGGGGCCTATTATACCATATGAACGCATCGGCTTTTGCTCTGATATCAACCTTTTCGCTCCTCCTTGCTGCCGGCGCCGGCGCACAGACGCTGCCTGCCGCCACCCCCGAAGTGCACTGCTCCTTGCTGGCAGTGGGCGTAAAGGAGCGCGCGGCTGCCGTACCTCTCATCATTGAGGGCGAAGTACTGGAAAGCCAGGGCTTTCGGGGCACCAATGGCCGCATCTACACCAGCAACCGGGTACGCGTGTACAAGCTGCTGAAAGGCCAGGCACCCGCTGAGCTGACGCTGCTTACCGAAGGCGGCACCGTAGGCCTAGACCGCCAAGACCTGACCAATACGCTTAGCCTTGTGCCCGGCCAGCAAGGGGTTTTCTTTCTGGAGCCGGCCGCTTTCAGTGGTACCGCTGCCGCCGGAGTGGCCTACGCGGCCTACGCCAGTTTGCAGGGCTTCGTGCGTTACGATGTAAGCACGCTCACGGCCGCCGAGCCCTTTCGCACGTACTCGTCCGTTGATGCTGACTTCTACCAGCAAGTGGCCCCCGGCACTCGTGTAGCGCAGCTGCAGGCAAACCCTACGCTGGAAGCGGCAGTAGCTCGTCGGCTGACGCCGGTGGCCAGAAAAGTGCTAGCCCCTGTCATCTCGTTTATTGGGCCGCTTACCGTAACGGCCGGTACCGGAACTGTACTCACCATCACGGGCACCGGCTTCGGAACCACCCGGGGCAGCGGGTTCGTGGAGTTCCGCAACGCCGACGATGGCGGCGCTACCTACACCAAAGCCACCGACGCGGACATAGTCAGCTGGACTGATAACCGGATTCAGGTGCTGGTACCGTCTTTGAGTGCCAGTGGTAATACGGCAGGCACCGGCCCCGTGCGCGTCACGACCACTGATCAGCAGCAGGCCGTGAGTCCGGCTATTATCACGGTGGTATATGCTGCCACCAACGTGCAGGATGACCGGTTGAAGCTACGTACGCTGCCCGGGGCTCTCAACCAGAATAAGGAAGGCGGCTACTCTTTCCGCTTCGACCCCAACTTTGCTTCCAATGCGCTGGCCAATGCTGCCTGGCAGCGCGCCCTGGCCAACTGGCGGTGCCAGACTGGTGTGAACTGGGTAGTAGGCGACCCCCGAACCAAGGGCGGCGTGGCCGAAGACGGCGAGAATGCGGTCGGCTTTGACACGGGAACGGAGCTGCCAACCAACGTGCTGGGCCGTACTACCAGCTACTACCGCGGGTGCTACCTTTCCAACGACCGGGTAAGCTTCTATGTGCAGGAGATTGATACGCAGTTTGATAGTGGCACCAACTGGCAGTATGGGCCCGCAAACCCTTCCTCAAACCAGATTGATTTTGAATCGGTGGCGTTGCACGAGCTAGGCCACGCTCAGCAGCTTTCCCACCTGATTCTGCCCAGCGCCGTGATGCACTATGCCGTGGCCCGGGGGCAGGTTGGCCGGCGGCTGGCGGCTGTCAGCGACATAGCCGGGGGGCGCTACGTGCTGCGCACCAGGGGCTTTGTACGCTCCGAATGCAGCAGTGGCAGCAATCCTATGCTGCCGGCCCCAGTTACGCGCCAGCTGGTAGAGTTCGTGCCTGGCGCTGGCACTATCTTCCAGTGGATCACGCGCGACGAGTGTTTCGTGACGGGCTACGTGGTGGAGCGGGCCTCCTCTGATACCACGGCCGGTTGGCAGGCCGTGGGTACCGTAGCGGCCGGCGCCGCAAACGGAACTTACCGCATTACGGATCCGCAGCCCCGCTCCGGACTAAGCTACTACCGCCTGCGGGTGCGCCGCCCCGATAACTCGCTTGATTCGGCCGTGCCGCTGGCCTCAACCGATGATGCGTCAGCGGCAGCCAAGGGCTTGGTACTGTATCCAAACCCCATCATAGGCGCCAGTACGCCCGTAACGCTGCAGTACCAGGGCGGCGCCAGCTCCGGCAAAATCACGGTGCTTTTCTATGATGCCATCGGGCGCTATCAGGGCGGCACGGTGCTCAACTATGAGCCGGGTCTGAATATCTTGCCTATTGTGCCGCCGCTGATGCGAGCCGGACTGTACATTGCCCGCTGGAGCGACTCCAACGGCGCCAGTGGCCGGGTGCGGCTAGTGTTTGCACGCTAGGCCAGTACAGTACGAAGCCCGCCCTCGCTACCCGAATGTGGCGCTGGGGCGGGCTTCGTGTATAGCGTGTATAGTATCAGAACGGAAAAGTGTTCTGTAGGTCAGTCGGTTATCGTTGCAGCAGCATGGCGCCGTAGGAGTAGCCGCCGCCAAACACCGTAATGACGACATTCTGACCAGGCTGCAGGCTAGGCCAGGTGTCGGCGAGGGCAATGGCTGCCCCAGCGCAGCCCGTGTTGCCAAGCTCCTCGATATTAGATACCGCGCACTCTTCAGCCAGCCCGAGCTGCTGCACCACGTTTTTGGTAATGCGCAGGTTGGCCTGATGCGGAATCAGGTAGCTGACGTCCTGCACGCCCAGGTTGTTGCGCTCCAGGACCTGCTGCGTCACGCGCGTCATGTACTGGCAGGCATTGATGAACACATCTTTGCCGAACGGCATTACAATACCTTTCTCAACCGGCTTCAGCGTAACCGATACATCGGCCTTGCCAATGTTGCCGGCGCCGCCTGTCAGCACGGTACGCACTAGCAGGTCGGTGGGGGCGAGGCGCTCCGGTGTCAGGAGCAGCGCCGCCGCGCCATCGCCCCAGAGGTGGCCCGCCATGGTATCATGTTCGTTGTTGTAGGCCGTGTTGTGCTCACTTACTACTACCAAGGCCCGCCGGGCTTTGCCCATAGCGAAGTAGCCTTCCACAATCTCAATGGCGTTGAGCAGCGAAGAGCAGGCCGAGGAAATGCTGACCACCGGAATATCCGACACGTTCAGATCCCGTTGCACCGCATGGGCCAGCGTAAAAATGGTGTCGTGGGGCGTGTAGGTAGCCCCCACAATTAGGTCTACCTCAGCCGCCTCAAAAGCGGGAGCGGCTGCCAGCACCCGGCGGGTAGCTTCCAGCGCCATGGTGTTGGTGTTTTCTTCGGCAGAAGCCTTCCGGCGTGCCCGAATGCCTGTGCGTTCCGTAATCCACTCGTCGGATAACCCGTTTAAACGGGTGAAATGCTCGTTATTGATGATTTCGGCGGGCAAATAAGCCGCCACCTGATGAATGTACACGCGGTAGTGGGAGGAATGAGGGCAAAGCAAAATACGGTACAAGGTACGCTGCTGACCGCAACTTCTGCCGGCATTTCGGCAGATGGCCCGTACTTTGCACGCCGTATCTTCGTTCAACGGCCTGTAGTTTGCTCAGGTTCAGGTGCGGCTCTTATAAGATTATGATGTTTCTGAAATTCCTTCGCCGGGCCTTGGTAGTGGTGGGCTGTGGCCTATTGTGGGTGCCAGCCGCCCAGGCGCAAAAGTATCGTACGGCCGCAGGTATCCGTCTGGGTGCTGGTAATTACGGCCTAACAGTGCAGCAAAAGATCTTCGACAAAACAACTCTGGAGGGCCTAGGCCTGGTGTCTTCGCGCGAGGTAACGGCTACTCTGCTGGCCGAGCGCCACTTCGGGATTCTGGGGCCCAGCCTCAACTATTACTTCGGTGCTGGCGGCCACGTGGGGCGCAACAAAGATACCGGCGCATTTGGGGGCATTGATGCGCTGGCCGGCATCGAGTACAAGGTCGCTCTCACTCCCTTTGTGCTTTCTCTGGATTTCAAGCCCAGCGTGGAGTTCAACTCCGACGATTGGGCCCGGTTTCCCACCGCTTTTTCTGTGCGCTATATCCTGATAAAAGAGAAAAAGACTGGCCTACTCAACGACATCTTCGGCAGCGACAAAGACAAGCAAAAGTCGAAACGCAAAGCCAAACCAGCTGATCGGAGAGGACTGTTTGACTTCTAGGATATTGTTTAGCTTGATGCGTAGTAAGTGCTTGACCAATAAGGAGTAATAAGGAGATAAAGTTGAGCTTAAATAGGAGATCAGCCCCGGGCGGCAGAACATTTGTTCTGTTCGTCCGGGGCTGCTCTCATTGTTGGAAGTGAGCCCACACAATGATATAATTATATAAACTTGAAATTTTTTATCATAAGTGTTTGAAATAAAGGGCTTTGTAATAGTAATCGTATTTCGTCCTATGCATTTAGTATAATCTATCTTTATTAATTAATACTAAATAAAATAAAAATGTTGCAATTGGTTTACCGTTATGTATATTTAATATAAGTATTGTCCTGTATTTGTTAAAAATCCCCACCTATGGAAACACTTACTACTTCACTGGCCCGACGGGTGCTCGGATGGATATTGTTATTATTGCTTCTGCTGCTTGTAAAAGTGTCTCATGCCCAACCTACCGGCTGCACAGGTTCTGACGCCGGGGGGCAGCCCGCCACCAATGGTTTGTACGCAGAGTATTTTACAGGCTATTTCCAGGATAACCAGACTTTCTTCAACGATAAGCAGAATCCACCGGGCCTACGGCGGATAGATGCGCAAGTGAATTTTCCTTCGGCAGCAAGCTGGGGCAACTTGCAGCCAACTGCCGGCAGTGGAACAGCCCAGGACGCCGACAACTATAGCGTGCGCCTGCGCGGCAGCCTGCGCATTGCCACTGCTGGCACGTACACGTTCTATCTCAAATCCGATGATGCTGCCTATCTCTGGCTTGATGGGGCGGCCCTGGCCCTAACTCCTACAACCGCTTCCGCGCTGATTGATAATGGCGGCAACCATTCCACCAGGACAGTAGCAGTGCCTGTTGAGCTTACCGCTGGCCTCCATAACGTCCTGATCCATTACGGGGATGACTGCTGCGACAACGTGCTGGTATGGGAATATGAAGGGCCGGGTATCAGTCGGCAGGTGGTGCCTTCGGAGGTGCTCTGCACGGCCCAACAGCCGGGGCCGCTGAGCCCACGTACCCTGGCCTACACGCCTGCCTCCCAGGCGCTGGTTGCCGGCAACGCGGTTACGTCAGGAGTACCGGTCGTGGATGATGGAGGTTCGGCCATCACGGGCTTTGCACTCGCCAACACCACTCCACTGCCCGCTGGCATCAGCATCAACTCCTCTACGGGTGCACTGGCTGTAACGGCCTCGGTGCCAGCCGGCGCGTATGCGCTGGATGTAGCGGCCATCAACGCCAATGGCACCACTATCTTCCGCAATGCCTACCAGTTTCTGGTAACGCCGGGGCTGACTGGTGGGTGTGGCGGCAACGACCTCGCCGGAAACCCGGTAACTGCGGGCCTCTTCGCGGAGTATTTTTCGGGGTATTACAACGGCGACGTCAATTTCTTCACTACTAACAAGCCCGGCTTTACCCGCACCGATGCCCAGCTAAACTTCCCGGATGACGCCAGCTGGGGAAATATTACCAGCGTAGCCAGCGGCCCGGTAGATGCCCCCGACGTCTTTAGTGTGCGGCTGCGCAGCAGCTTGTACATCCCCACCACGGGCAGTTACACCTTCTATCTGACCTCCGATGATGCCGCCTATTTGTGGCTGGATAACGCTGCTTTGGAAGCAGCCCCGCAGCAATCGGAAGCGGTTATCGATAATGGCGGCAACCACCCCGCCCGCACCGTGGCCACCACGCTTCGCCTGGAAGCCGGCCTGCACAACCTCCTGATTCTCTACGGCGACGAGACTCTAGGCAGCGCTCTGGTGCTGGAGTTTGAGTCGGCCGAGGCCAACATTGCGCGCCAGATAGTGCCGGCCGCACAGTTCTGCACGTCGGTTCAGCCGCTCCAGCCACTGGCTACCAGGCTGCAATACTCGCCGAGCGTGCTGCGGGTGCAGACTGGCCTAGCAGGCGTTTCGGGTATGCCTACGGCCAGCAGCGCTTCCGCCATTGTAGAGTACATCCTGGAAAATGCCGCCGACCTGCCAGTGGGCATCACGCTCAATGCCGTTACGGGGCAGGTGCTGGTAGCCAGCAGCGTACCGCTCGGAGACTATGAGCTAAACATTGGCGCCCGCAATGCCGGCAGCACGGCCATCTTCAACGATGTAGTAGAAATAAGCGTGATTCCGGCGCCGCCTACCGGGTGCCGGGGCATCAATCCCGATGGTACACTGGCTACTTCCGGCCTCTATGCTCAATATTACAAAGGCTACTTCGGCTACGACCTCACCTTCTTCGACCGGACGCCCGTAGGCCTCTCCCGCTCCGAAAATCGGCTGGACTTTGATGGGGAAAGCTGGGGTGACCTGGCCAGCGTAGCCAGCGGCACGGCGCAGGACCCCGACGGGTTCAGTGCCCAGTTTCGTGGCCGAATCCTGATAACGAAGGCCGGCAACTACACTTTCCACCTTACCTCCGATGATGGGTCTTTGCTCTGGCTGGATGCCGGTGCTCTAGCCACGTCACCTTCAATTACCAACGTGCTTATTGATAACCGGGGCTACCACCCTGCCGAGACGCTGACAGGTACCATATTCCTGGCAGCTGGCCTGCACGATATGCTCGTGATTTATGGCGACGATAGTGCCTTCAATGTGCTGAAACTGGAGTACGAAAGTGCTGACGCGGGTGTGCCGCTGCAGGTAGTACCCATTGCTTCGCTTTGCACCACTGGTTCCTCGGCGCCATTGCCCGTTGTTCTGACGCGCTTCACCACCGAAACCGTAGCAGCTGGTATCAAAGCCAACTGGGAAACGGCGCAGGAAACCAATAGCGACTTCTTCGAGGTAGAGCGTTCGGCTAACGGGAAAGTGTTTGAGGCCGTGGAGCGCCGCAAAGCCGCTGGCACCACTACCCAGCGACAGGCCTACACCCTCACCGACCGCGCTCCGTTGGCGGGTGTGAGCTACTACCGCCTGCGCCAGGTAGACCTGGATGGTACCGTACATTTCTCCTCTGTGGTAGCCGCTAAGTGGAACGGCAACCTAGCGCAAAACCTAACGGCCACCATCTTCCCGAACCCTACCTCGGGCAGCTTTACGGTGCGCGTGCAGCAGCCCACTGAGCAGCCCGTGCAGCTAGAACTGCTGGATATGCAGGGCCGGGTATTGCGCCGGGAAACTATTTTGGGGCAGGCTGCGCAGTCGTACACCGTGCAGCCGGGCCACCTGCCGGCCGGCCTCTATCTGCTGCGCCTGACCACCAGCGCAGGCCGCATCACGGAACGCCTGGCGGTGGAATAGGCCTAGGCTAGTACCTAGTAAATAAAAAGCCTCGACTACCTGGTAGCCGGGGCTTTTTGTTGTCAGAGAGTTAATTAGCCAGAGTGGCTACTCGCGGTGGATGCGGCCGCTGCCGATGATTGAGCTGCTGATTTTGGGGCTGCCCATCACATACACATCACCCGAGCCCACAATGCTGGCATCCAGGCTCTTGGTAGCCATGAGGCGGCAGTCGCCAGAGCCGCTGATGCTCACGTGGCAGGCCTCGCTGCGTAGTTTGGTGGCCTTCACGGTGCCGGAGCCGCTCACGCTTACATCATGCGAAGGAGCAATGCCCGCCGCCTCAATGGTACCGGAGCCGGCCAGGGAAGTGCTAAGCTTGTCTGCCGTCAGGTTGGCCAGCTCAATGCCGCCGGAACCACTTACCGAGAGGTCAAGGTCTCCTGTTTTTACGGCATCGTTGGCCCGTATTTTCCCGGAGCCACCTACTGATAAGGCCTTGATAGTCGGCATGGTGATGTACACCGTCACGTTGCCTTTATTGCGGTACCAGGAGGTGCCGCTCTCCTTTTTGTTGCCGATGCGCAGGCGCCCGTTGCTCACGGTCGTTTCGAGGTGGCCTAGGTCTTCCGCATCACCTTCTACTTCTACTTTTTGCGGGCTGCCCTGGCGCAAAATTACGGTGGGCGAGCCGGCCAGGCCAATGGAGGTGAAGGCCGAAACCGTGCGCGTTTCGCGGGTGGCCACCACACGCGGCCGGAACGCTGGTAGAACGAGCAGGGCAAGCAGCAGGGCCGGCAGTAATAAGCGAAGCGTTTTCATGGACAGAAGGAATAAGGTGAGTTTCAAAAGGATAGATGTAACCCTCTGAACAACGGTTGCCCGAGAGGCAGAAAGAATTTTGTCTTATCTATATAGCCTGCAAGCCTACTTCAGTCAGGCCTAGGCCACCGCTGGGCTGAGGGAAGCCAAGGCACATCCGGCCTGCTGTGGCTTCAGGATAGGCCTAGCAGCTGGTTATCATTGAAACATACTCTTCCAAGAGGCGGCGCCGTCTCACTGCGCGGCTTTATATACACCGACTGATTATAAGTTTCCCTACTCTCTGCTATGCACCCGAACGAAGAACTTTTGCATCGTTTCTACCAGGCGTTTCAGCGCCGTGAGTATGCGACCATGGCCGCGTGCTACCACCCCGAGGCCACCTTCGATGATGCGGCCTTCGCCCTCCGGGGAACTGATATAGGGCTGATGTGGCGCATGCTCTGTGAGCGTGGCAAAGACCTGCAGCTCACCTATACGGGCGTAACCGCCGATGACCACGTAGGCCACGCCAACTGGGATGCGCACTACACCTTTTCACAAACTAACCGAAAGGTGCATAACCATGTGCCAGCTCATTTCACCTTCCGGGATAACCTCATCCTGACGCACCACGATGACTTCAACTTCTGGCGCTGGTCGAGGCAGGCGCTGGGCCCGATGGGGTGGCTGCTGGGCTGGTCGGCGTTTCTTAAGAATAAGGTCCGCACTTCTGCCCGCCAAGGGCTGGAGGCCTACAAAGCACAGCTGCTGAAAGCATAAAAAAGCCCGGACTGCACTTGGCAGTCCGGGCTTTTTTAAGGTTATCCTGCCTTATTCTACCAGATTTTTACACGCGCAGAATCAGCCAGATACAGCTTCTGGCCGGGCTTCACATTGAAAGCTTCATAGAAGGCCGGCACGTCGGCGAAGGGGCCGTTTACGCGGTACTGAGCCGGAGAGTGTACATCGGTGAGGATGCGCTGGGCCAGCACCTCATCGCGCTGATGGTTCTGCCAGCCCAAGGCGTAGCCCAGGAAGTAGCGCTGGGTAGGGGTGAGGCCCCCAATTTTCTCGCCTTTCTTGTACTGGTCGGTTTTCTTGAAGGCATCGAAGGCAATGACGATGCCGCCCAAGTCGGCAATGTTCTCACCGGCCGTGGCCTTGCCATTGATGTGCAAAGAATCAAGCACGGTGTAGCCATTAAACTGGCGCACGATGCTGTTTACGCGCTGCTGGAAGGCGGCGCGGTCTTTCTTGCTCCACCAGTTGCGCAGGTTGCCTTTCTCATCAAACTGGCTGCCCTCGTCGTCGAAGCCGTGGGTCAGCTCGTGGCCGATAGTGCTGGCGCCCGCGTAGCCGTAGATGATGGCGTCGTCGGCGTCTTTGTCGGCTAAGCCAGGTACGGAGAAGATGGCGGCCGGCAACACGATTTCGTTGTTGCTGGGGTTGTAGTAGGCATTGTAGGTCTGGGGCGTCATTTCCCACTCAGTGCGGTCAACGGGCTTGCCCAGCTTGTTGATGTTGTAGCGGTACTGCCACTCGTTGGCCCGCATCACGTTCCCGAGGTAAGAATCGCGCGTGATGTTGAGCGAGGAATAGTCGCGCCACTTGTCGGGGTAGCCTACTTTCGGGGCGATTTTGGTCAGCTTCACCAGGGCCTTTTGCTTGGTGGAGTCGCTCATCCAATCCAGCGCTTGAATATGCTCGCGGAAGGCGGCCACCACGTTCTGCGTTAGCTTGGCATAGCGCTCCTTGGTTTCGGGGGTGAAGTATTCCTTCACGAAAAGCTGACCCAGGATTTCGCCCATGCCGCCTTCTTCCTCATCCAGCACGCGCTTCCAGCGGGGACGCTGCTCTTTCTGGCCCTGCAGAATGGTGCCGTAGAAACGGAAGTTCTCATTGTCAACCGGGTGGCTGAGCTGGCCGGCGAAGCTGTGCACGAGGTGCCACTGCAGATAGGCCTGCCACTGCTCAAGGGGTGTAGACTTCAGCAGCTGCCCGGCCTTCTGGTAGAACTCGGGCTGGCCTACAATCACGGTATCTACTTTACCCAGCTCCATCTGGGCCAGCCAGGGTTTCCAATCGAGGCCAGGGGTGAGCTTGCTCAGGCCGGCTACCGGCATTTTGTTGTAGTTGGCGTACGGGTCGCGGAGGGCTTCCAGCTTGCGCGAGGAGCCGGCCAAGGCCGTTTCCAGCTGCATAATCTGGGCACTGTGGCGCTGGGCCGTCACGGAGTCCTGGCCTAGCAGCTGCAACATGCGCGCTACGTGGCGCACGTACTCCTTGCGGATGTTGCTGGTGCGGGTGTCCTTATTGAAGTAGTAGTCGCGGTTGGGCAGACCCAGGCCAGCCTGGTACAGGTGCATGGCCATTTTGTCGCTGTTCTTGGCATCCTGGCCTACATAGCCGCCAATCAGCGAGTTCACACCCAGCACCTTGTGGCGCGCAATAA
This sequence comes from Hymenobacter gelipurpurascens, assembly GCF_900187375.1. Taxonomy (NCBI): domain Bacteria; kingdom Pseudomonadati; phylum Bacteroidota; class Cytophagia; order Cytophagales; family Hymenobacteraceae; genus Hymenobacter; species Hymenobacter gelipurpurascens. The sequence goes on from NZ_FYEW01000003.1 coordinate 208,932, forward strand.
CCGCCTGCACATCCGCTACTGATTTGATGGCCGCAATTCGGTCCAGCTCCGGCTTCAGGGGCGCGATGCCTTGCTTGTCAATCGTCACGGAATCAAGGCCTGATGCCCAGAAGTCGCCGATTTTCTGTTGGCTGCTGCCGGCTTTGGCATTGGCTTTGGCGGCTTCCTCGTTGAGGGCGCGCAGGCGGGCGTACACCTCGTTCTGCACTTCCTTCCCAATGCCCCATGAGCTTTCAGACGCCGGAATAGGGTGAGCCTTGAGCCAGGCGCCGTTAGCGTACGTGAAGAAGTCGTCGCCGGGGCGTACGGTGGTGTCGAGGTTGGCCTGGAGCAGATCGGTCTGGGCCGCGCCAGACTTGCCGCCGGATTGACAGGCCGTGAACACCAGACCGAGCATCGGCGCAGCCAGCAGCCAGGGCCGCAGAGTAAAAGGGAAGTGCATAGAGGAGAACGGGACAAAATGTGTGCGGCGAATGTAGCAGGAAGCTCGCATTTCGCGTAGGCCTATGGACGCAGACTGTTGGGCTAAGGCTGCGTGTCGTAGGCCAGTATTCGGAACCAGTTGTTTGAGTAATCTGTATCTTAAACAGTGCCGGAGAAGTGGCCTGGAAGCTCCCCTGGGTTACTGCCTGTAACCAGCCTGATTCTACCCGTTTTCCTATGCCGCTTAAGCTCCTGCTGCTCCTCAACTTTGGCCTGGCCGCGTACCTCACCGGCGTCATCTGGACGGTGCAGTTGGTGCATTACCCCAGCTTCGCGCAAGCCGCCCGCGACACGTTTCCGGCCTTTCATCAGCAGCATTCCAGCCGCATCAGTTGGGTAGTGCTGGCCCCGATGGTGCTGGAGCTGGGGCTGGCCATCTGGCTGGCGTGGCAGGGGAGGGCGCTAGGCCAGGGCGTATGGTGGGCGCTCGGGCTGGTGCTCCTGATTTGGGCCGCCACGTTTTTCATCTCCGTACCGTTCCACAACCGCCTGGCCTTGGGCTACGACTACGTAGCCATCGATGGCCTGGTGCGTACCAACTGGATCCGGACCCTGGCCTGGACGGTGCGCAGTGGCCTGTTGGGCTGGCTCCTGTGGAAAATGCTGAATTTTGCGGCCTGAACCTGGCTTGGCTACTCGCGTAGCATCCCACCTGACCTATCTTCTGCCATACATCATCCCATGCTTCCTCCCGCCGACGCCTTTCTTCCCGAGCTTCAGTTCCAGACCAGCCGTAGCAGTGGCCCCGGGGGACAGAACGTGAACAAAGTAGAGTCCAGGGTAGAATTGCGGTTTAGCATTCCGGCTTCTCAGCTACTAACGGAGGAACAAAAGGAAACGCTGCTGCAAAAGCTGGCTTCCAAATTGACCACGGAGAGCGAGCTACTTATCTCGGCGCAGGAAGACCGCAGCCAACTGCGCAACAAGGAAATTGCTGTGCAGAAGTTCTACGAAACCCTGCGCAAAGCTCTGCACAAGCCTAAAGCCCGCAAAGCCACCAAGCCAAGCAAAGGCGCCGTGCGGCAGAGGCTGGAGTCCAAGAAAAAGCATGGCGACAAAAAAGCCAATCGTGGTCGGGTTGACTTCTAGGGCACTGGCTATAAGTATATTAATTTAGGTCTAGGCCGAACAGCACGCCAAACCAAGGCTTATGCTGATAGATCCAGCTACGGCCATCGGGGCCGAGCAGGTGGTCGGCCCCGATGGCCAGGCCCAGGTTGAAAATGTGCGCATCGTAAATGGCAGCTGCTCCGGCATGCACCACGAAGCCTTCGTATTCTGTGACAGCTTGCTGCCGCGTAAAGTCGGGCGTGATGAGTGATGAGCCTAGGCCAGTAAACAGGCCGTAGCCCAAACCAGTAGTGCGCACCACTGGCTGGCGGCGCCCACCCAACAACTGGTGGCTGGTAAGATGATAGAAATCAAGACGCCGGCCTAGGTAAAGCGCCGCGTTGAAGTTGGTGTTGAGCTGAAGAGGAACTCCGCCCCGAGAAGGCCGAATCTTGAAGGGAATTGTGAACACATCTAAGTCAAACCGCCGTGCCGCTACCACCACATGGTGGCCAGGGCGAAGGCGGTAGAAAGCGGGCAGGCTAGGCCACTTAGCTTGCGCTGGACTGAGACTATCGGCCCGAAAAAAGAGCGTGTCGCCCTGCTGCCGGGCGTAAAGGGGGCGGCCCGGCGGCAGCGCCTGTCGTAGGGTTGCTTCGTTGGTTTGTATGGCTCTATACTGGCCCTCGGGCAACTGATCTAGCTGGCCTACTGCGGCGCAGCCTGCCAGCATACCACCTCCTAAGGCACCCGTCCATCGGGCTGCCATTCTCTGCAAATAGAAAGCCCGATGGTCCATGGCGCAGTAGTTAGCGCTTGAATCTACAGCAAAGTGCCGCTTAGCACGAACGTTGCTACTGAGAAGTAGATAATCAGGCCGGTAACGTCTACCAGCGTAGCCACGAACGGCGCCGAAGACGTAGCCGGGTCGAGGCCTAGTTTCCGCAGCAGCATGGGAAGCATGGCGCCAGATAGTGCCCCCCACAGCACAATGCCCAGCAGCGAGAAGCCTACCGTAACGGCAATCAGCTGCCAGTACGGCCCAAAGTAGCCTGGGTCGATGTAATTAGCCCACAGTACGATGCGTAAGGCGCCCACCACGCCCAGAATACCACCCAGCGCCAGCCCCGAAATGATTTCGCGGCGCATTACAATCCACCAGTCGCTGAGCGTAAACTCGCCAAGGCTCATGGCCCGGATGATGAGCGAAGTGGCCTGGGAGCCCGCGTTGCCGCCCGCCGAAATAATGAGCGGGATAAACAGGCCTAGTACGGCCGCCTTCTGTAAGTCATCCTCGAAGTGGTGCATGGCCGAGGTGGTCAGCATCTCACCGATGAGCAGAATCACGAGCCAGCCAGCCCGCTTCTTCACCATCTTCCAAATGGGCGTATCGAGGTACGGCTCATCGAGGGCCTCCGAACCACCCAGTTTCTGGATATCTTCGGTGTCTTCCTCTTCTCGAATGTCGAGGATGTCGTCGATGGTCACGATGCCGAACAGCACACCGTCGTCGTTCACAACGGGCAGGGCCACGCGGTTGTTGCGCCGAAACACCTCAATAGCTTCTTCCTGGTCCTGCATAGCTTTCAGGAACACGTAGCGGCGGTCCATGAGCTCGGTCACGCGCTTCTGCGGGTCGGCCAGCAGTACCTCCCGAATACCGATGTCGTCTACCAGCACGCCCCGCTCGTCCGTTACGTAGAGCACGCTCAGGGTTTCCGACTGCCCGCCGTGCCGGCGGATGTAGTCCAGAATCTGCTGCACCGTCCAGCTTTCCCGAATGGCAATGTAGTCGGGCGTCATGAGGCGGCCCACCGAGTACTCGGGGTAGCCCAGCAACTCCAGCGTTACCTTGCGCTCCGGCTCCGAGAGCGTCTGAATCAGCTCTTTTACGAAGTCATCGGGCAGGAATTCCAGCAAGGCCGTCCGGTCATCCGGCGACATCTCGTTGAGAATGTCCGAAATTTTATCCTGCGAGAGGTTAGCCAGAAAGTGCTTCTGAATATCCAGATCGAGGTATTCGAATACCTGCGTGGCCAAACTTAGTGGCAGCAACCGGAAGATAATCAGCTGTTCCCGTTCTTCCTCTTCGTCAATCAGCTCGACCAACTCGGCCGGCTCAAAATTTTTGAGGAGTTCCTTGAGCTTGAAAAACTCGCCCTCCTGAATCAGGGACGTAATGTGTTCGGTAGTCGGGTGCTGATTCATGTAAACAAAGAGGGGTGTGTCTCGCTAGGCAGAGGGTGTTGGTGACAAGAGCCGAACCGGCGCGCAAAAGTAGCCTTTCGGGGGCAGATTACTGGGGTGCGCTGCAGAATAAATCCCCGGCCAACTATGCCCCATCTACGCAGGTAAGTGGCCTACGGACTTTTAGTTACCTCAACAGTCTCGCTAGGCTACCTGGTTTAGGTTAGTGGGCTGCGCAGCGGGCGAGCGTAACCTTCCGCTGATGCTGGCAGTTCAGAGCCGAGTAGGTACGTACTTTAGCGCCCGTTCATCTTGCGCCCTTCTATGTCTGATCTGTCCGTTGTGCCACTTGGTACGCTCGTCGCCCTGGGTGGAGGCGATGATGATGCGCTGCTGGCGCTACTCAGCGACATGCTGCCGACGCCAGATGCGCCGCTGGAAATTGTTACGGTAGCCTCGCCCAATGCTTCCCGCACCGCCTCGGCCTATGAGAAAGCCTTCCGCGAACTGGGTTGCCGCAACGCCCATCACCTCACCATCAACGAGCATTACCGCGCCGATGCGCCCGCTACGTTGCGCCGCCTGCGCCGCGCCAGCCTCGTGTTCTTCAGTGGCGGCGACCAGGAGCGCATCACCGATTTTCTGCAGCACACCGAGTTCCTGACCATTCTGCGCGAACGGTACCAGCAGGATGCCGCTTTCATAGTGGCTGGTACCAGTGCCGGTGCCGCCGCCCTGCCCGATATAATGCTGGTGGCGGGCTACGGCTGGCGCGCCTTGCGCAAAGGCGGCATCCAGACGAAGCCTGGCCTAGGCCTGTTGCCGCGGGTGCTCATTGATCAGCACTTTGTGGAGCGCGGCCGCTTCGGGCGGTTGGCCCACGCTCTGCTTACGCACTCCATGTGCTTGGGGCTAGGCCTGTCGGAAGAAACCGGCGTCATTATCCGGGGCGGCCAGGAGGCAGAAGTGTTTGGTGATGGCATTGTGATGGTGGTGGATGGCCACCAACTGACGGGCAGCAACCTGGGCCGCATTGGGCGCGGCGAGCCGGTAAGCGGCCAGAATCTGCGCGTGCACCTGCTGGTAGCCGGGCAGCGCCTCAACCTCGAAACCCGGGAGCTGATTTCGGCAGAGGGGCAAACATTTCAGGAAGAAGCCGACGTGCGCTAGGCCACCTGCCGCCACTTCTGCACGCGCATAGTAGTTTTCTGGGGGAAGCATACGGCCCGTTTGGGTTTCTGCGTTCAAGGCCTTGCGGAAGAGAAAACCCACTGTGCTTGCCATACTGGCCGATATCTGACGCCGGATGAGTATTATTAGGCCTGTAAACAGAAGGAAAATGGCAGGAGGTGAGTGATGACTCAAAAACTTACTCGGCTTGCCTAATATCGGATTGTTTTTTCTGCCTACATTTAGCTCCATAACCCCAAATTCTCACTCAATTCCACATTATGACTTTTAAATCTCTACTCCTCGTGGGTGGTGCGCTACTTACGGGTACGGCGGCCTCGGCGGGTGGCTATCAGGTGACGCTGGCCGGTCAGAAAAACAACGGCATGGGCGGCGTAGGTGTGGGGCTTTCCCTTGATCAGGCCGCTATGTTCTACAACCCCGGCGCACTGGCTATGGTGAAAGACCGCGGCGTGCAGGTGGGCGTAAACGCTACCATTGCGCGCCAGGCGTTCCGGGCCGAGGCTGGCGGCACGCAGCGTGAGCTACAAACCACTACTTCTACTCCCTTCAACCTCTACGCCGGCTTCGGCCCGACGGAAGGTAAATTCCGGGCTGGTATTGCCGTATACACGCCCTTCGGCTCGCAGCTGAAGTACGCTGATGGTTGGGAAGGCCGCTTTGCCCTCACCGACATCGACCTGAAGGCGATTTATGTGCAGCCCACCGCCAGCTACGCCATTACCGATCAGCTGAGCGTAGGCGCAGGCCTGATGATTCTGGCGCATGGCTCCGTAAACCTGCAGCGCGATATTCCTGCCCAGAACTCGGCCGGAGAGTTTGGCCACATTGAGCTCGATGGCAAGGCTGACACCAAATTTGGCTACAACGTAGGCCTGTTCTACAAGCCTTCGGATAAGTTGAGCGTTGGCCTGAGCTACCGCTCCAAAATCAACGCCACGGTAAAAGATGGGGACGTAACGTTCTCGGGCCTCTCAAATACTGCTGCTGCCAGCTTCCAGGCGAAGAAATTCGGGGCTACGCTGCCACTGCCTGCTACAGCCAGCGTAGGTATCGGCGTAACGCCGAATGAGAAACTGACTCTTGGCTTTGATGTAAACTGGGTAGAGTGGAGCGCTTACGAGACGCTGAACTTCACGTTTGATGCACCAGTAAACGGCGCTAGCACCAGCACCTCGAAGCGTTATTACGAAGACGCCCTGACCTTCCGCCTCGGTGGCCAATACCAGGTTACCAGCGGCCTGACCGTACGTGCCGGTGCTGCTTACGACAACTCGCCCGTGCGTGACGGCTTCGTAACGCCCGAAACGCCAGATGCTGACCGTCGGACGGCTACCATCGGTGCTTCTTACAAGTTCGGTGAGCATTTCGGTCTAGACCTGAGCGCCCAGTACGTTAACCTGAAGAAGCGTACTGAAACTCAGTCTGACCTGATCAACAACGGCACTACGGACCGTGTGGCCGGTACTTACAAGACGATTGCCGTTGTGCCCGGTGTAGGCCTCAATTACACTTTCTAGTTCATTGAAATTCCCCCTACGCATGAATACTTTTTCCTTGAAGCGCGTGCTGCCAGCCCTAGGTCTGCTAGGTATGGTTGCCTGTCAACCGGATATTGATGAGCCAAAAGTTGACCGTGGCTCGGCTGATTTCACGAATTACGTAGCTATCGGCAATTCGCTTACCTCGGGTTACCAAAGTGGTGGCTTGTCGTTGGAGGGCCAGCAAAACTCTTATCCAGCTATTCTCGCTAAGCAATTTGCAAAAGCGGGCGGTGGAGAGTTTGTGCAGCCACTGTTTGCCGATGCTCAAAAAGATGGCTCCGGCTATTTGAACCTGTTGGGGTTTACCAATACAGGTAGCCCTATTCTGCTTAGCCCTGGTCAAAGCGTAACTGTAACACCTGCCGGCGAGACTACGCCTCGGGTGGTAACCAACACAAAGGCCTACCAACTGGCCTATACTGGTAAGCAGCTGCCAGCCCCTCCCTTTGGCTCAGGAGCCAACGAATTGGCTCCTTACACAGGGGCCTTGCCTAACAACTTGGCGGTTCCGGGCATCTCGGTGCTGAGTGCAGATGCTACTGCTTCAACCAACCCCCTTGTGTCAGGTGCTGCTCGGGCATATGGTAACCTCAATAACTTCTACCAGCGTCTGCTGCCAACTGCTGATCGTGGTACTAAGGATTATGTAACGTATATCAGCCAGGCAACCCCCACGTTCTTCAGCTGCTGGTTAGGTAATAACGACGTGCTGACTTATGCTACGGCCGGGGCAGTAGCCGATGCTACCAACCCCTTCAGCAATATGACGGATACAACGAGCTTCAGCCGTGGCTATCGTAATATCCTGAATATTCTTTCTAAGGGGGGGACGGTAAAAGGAGTGGTAGCTAATATCCCGAACGTAACAAACTTGCCTTACTTCACGGCGGTGCCAGTAGCCACTATCATTGCCGGCATCAAAGGCAATGCGGCTATCCCGAATGCTGCTAATGCTAGCCTGTACATCCGGACTGGGGCAGGTACAGTGCGCGAGGCCACAGCAACTGATCTGCTTGTGTTACCTGCTTCATCTGTTATTGGTTCTGCTTCTACTACAGTTGGTAACCCTTTGCCAGTAGGAGTAGGGTACTCGGCTACTCAAAGCAACCCCTTGGATAGCAAGTATGTGCTGGATGCAGCAGAAGTAACAGCCATCGTTACGCGTACCAATCAGCTTAATACAATTATCGCGAGAGCGGCAATTCGCAACAAAGTCGCGTTGGCTGACATGAACGGCTTCTTTGGCTCAGTTGCCATGAATGGTTTCGCTACGAACGCCGTGGCCAACAACGCTAGCTTCATCCGCGGCAATTTGTTCTCACTGGACGGTGTGCATCCTACCTCGCGTGGCTATGCCGTTATTGCCAATGAGTTCATTCGGGTTATCAATCGGAACTACGGAGCATCTGTTCCGCTGGTGAACCCTAACGAGTATAATGCTATTCTGCTACCCTAATTGGTTGATTAGCGCAATAAAAAAGCCTTTCCATTAGCATGGGAAGGCTTTTTTATTGCCAGTAGGCCAGTAGCAAGGTGGCCTAGGAAAGCTGGACTGGTTGCAATACTTGGGGCAGTTCCGGGGCTACCTCGCCGGCTAAGCGGGCGGCAATGACCTGGGCATGGTAGCGGCCATTCTCGATAAACCAGCGGCTTGTGTTCAGGCCGCCACAGACGGTACCAGCTAGGTATACGCCAGGGCGGTTGGTTTCCAGGGTTTCGGCATCGTGCGTGGGCGTTTGGGCGGCATCCAGTTCGCAGGTGATGCCCAGGGCAGCCAGGAAGCTGAAGTCGGGGTGGTAGCCGGTGAGGGCGTATACGTAGGAGGCGGGCAATATTTCTAGGCCACTCGGGGTCTGGATTTCTACTGCCTCTGGAGTAATGCGCTGAATGGTAGTATCGAAAAGCGCTTTGATGCGGCCTTCTTTAATGCGGTTTATCAGATCGGGTCGAATCCAGTACTTCACAGACTGGCTGATTTCTGCCCCCCGGATGACCATGGTAACATCCGCGCCAGCGCGCAGGAGTTGCAGCGCTGCCTTGGCGGAAGAGTTTTTGGCGCCCACCACTACTACCCGCTGCCCGGTATGGGCATAAGGCTCCTTGTAGTAGTGGTTTACATGAGGCAAGTCCTCGCCGGGTACGTTCAGGTAGTTGGGTATATCGTAGAAGCCGGTAGCCACTACCACAAAGCGGCAGGCTATGCGGCCTTTCTCCGTAATAACCTCATACTGGCCTAGGCCACCTTCTAGGCCAGTCACGCGCTCATAGAGCCGCAACGGAATCTTCTCCGAGAAGGCTACCCGACGGTAATAATCCAGGCCATCTTCGCGCAGGGGCTTGTAATGGCTGGTTGGGAAGGGGTGGGCACCTATTTCCAGCAGCTCGGGCGTCGAGAAGAACTCCATGTTAGTGGGATACCCGATGATGGAGTTCACCAAAGCCCCTTTATCCATAGCCACTACGGAAAAGCCGCGCCGCTGTACTTCAATGGCACACGCTAGGCCTACCGGTCCGGCGCCTATCACCACTACATCAAAAGCAGAATCTGTCGTCATATGCTGTAAGACCAACTTAAGGCCCGAGAGTTTACCTTGATGTCGGCCCGGGAACAGGTGGTGCTGTTACTGCTTGCGTTTCAGGGCGCTGAGAGCACCCGTCGACCACAAGGCCCAGCCCATGAGCACCGGTTGAAAGAAAAGCCGCCCCAGCCGTTTCGCATCGGTATCAAGGCCAAACGCGGAAATGTGGTGGGTGTACTGGTGCACATTGCCCGGAAAAACCAGCGCGTAAAACACGGCCAGCCCTAGGCCCATCCGCACCCGATGTTTGCCTTTCAAGGTGAGTAGCGCTAGGCCCAGACCTATCTCTACCACTCCCGATTGCAGCACCACGGTATCCTTGCTCAGCGGAACAAAATCGGGTACCTGGGCCTGAAATTCCTGCCGGGCAAACGTGAGGTGACCCGTGCCGGCTACTACCATAAAGGTGCCTAGTAGGCCACGGGCTACATTTTGTAGCGTGGTTGTGTGTGCATTTTCTATCATACCAAGTGCACTGAGATTGGCTCAGCCGCTAAGTATACGCCCAACTAGCTAAGCCAGATACTTCGATTGAAGGTGCCTGCAGATAAGAGCAGAGCCAGATACAACCTTTTGGCTAGTTGCCAGGTCATGGCTGTACACACCCTCTACCATATTTTTTTATGAAAAGTATACTGAAGTTACTGTTGGTCACAACCCTAGGTTTAAGTGCCTGCTCAAAAGACCACACCCCTCCTAAAGATTCCAAAATTGCCCTGCAGGGTACTTCTTGGCGCATGACGGCTTACAGTGTTGAGACTAAGCCGCTCACAGGAACGGGAAGTAGAATCTATGATTTTTTCAGATCGTACAGCCAGTATGCTCCGGTGCCATGCTTGGGACTAAATACCTTAACCTTTGCTTCAAGTGGAGAATTGCTTTGGACACAAGAGGCGGGAGGGTGCACAGTAGGTATAAGCCAAAATCCGCAGGGAGGAGCCATCAGCACGTGGGGAAAATGGCGCTTAAATGATGCAAAAACGCAATTGACGGTTGATACAGAATTTGCGGCGCCCGGCAGTTCTATGCTGCCCGTGATGTATGCCGCATCGGGTGCCTATGAGGTCATTCAGGTAGATAAATCGGCGTTGATTCTCAGCAGCAAACACATTATAGGTCGTCAGAAAGATTCCCTTCTGATAGAGCGGACTGTGTTTGCTCCGTTATAATCGAGCTTATTCTACAACCAACGGCCCGGCTTCTTACTAGCATAAGAAGCCGGGCCGTTGGTTGCACTTGCGGACAATTGTTTGGGTTAGTGCGCCTGCAGCCAGTTCTGGCCAGTGCCTACCTCTACCTCCAAGGGCACGCCGTGGGGCAGGAGAAGGGCCTGCGTCATCAGTTCCTTGATTTTGGGCGTGATGTACTCTACCTCTTCCCGCACAGCATCAAACACCAGTTCGTCGTGTACCTGCAGAATCATGCGGGTACCGAGTTTTTCCTCAAGCAGCCAGCTGTGGATGTTGATCATGGCCTTCTTGATGATGTCGGCGGCCGTGCCCTGGATGGGGGCGTTGATGGCGTTGCGCTCGGTGTAGCCGCGCAGCGTGGCGTTGCGCGAGTTGATGTCGCGCAGGTAGCGGCGGCGGCCCAGCAGCGTGGTAGCATATTCCAGCTCCCGCGCTTTGTTGATGCTGTCATCCATGAACTGCTTCACCGACGGAAACTCCTGGAAATAGGTATCAATGATTTCGGTGGCCTCTTTGCGGCTGATGCCGATGCGCTGAGCCAAGCCAAACGCCGAAATGCCGTAGATGATACCGAAGTTCACCGTTTTAGCCTTACGGCGCATCTCGCTGTCCACCTGATCCAGCGCAACATGGAAAACCTTGCTGGCCGTGCTGGTATGAATATCAAGCCCTTGCCGGAAAGACTCAATCATCGTTTTGTCGCCCGAGAAGTCGGCCATAATGCGCAGCTCCACCTGCGAGTAGTCGGCCGCGACGAGCACGTGGTTTTCATCGCGTGGCACAAAGGCTTTCCGGATTTCGCGGCCTTTTTCCGTTCTGATGGGGATGTTCTGGAGGTTGGGGTTGGTGCTGCTCAAGCGGCCGGTAGCCGTCACGGCCTGGTTGAAGGACGTATGCACGCGGCCGTCCAACTCACACACCAGCTGGGGCAAGGCCTCCACGTAGGTAGAGCGCAGCTTGGTGAGCTGCCGATGCTCCAGAATCAGGCCGGCAATGGGGTTGTCGGCGGCCAGTGTGCTCAGGATTTCCTCGCCGGTAGCGTACTGGCCGGTTTTGGTCTTCTTGATTTTGCCGCCGCCCAGGCCTAGCTTATCAAACAATACTTCGCCCAGCTGCTTCGGCGAACCAATGTTGAACTCCTGGCCGGCTTCCTGAAAAATCTGTTTTTCCATTTCCTGGATGTAGCCCTGCAGCTCCGCCGAGTACTCGCCCATGGCGTTGCTGTCGATCTTTACGCCTTCATATTCAATGTCGGCCAGCACGGGCACCAGCGGGTTTTCCACCTCGTTCAGCAAATCCAGGAGGCCTACTTCTTTCAGCAGCGGCTCGAACACGTGTTTGAGTTGCAAGGTTACGTCGGCATCTTCGCAGGCGTAGTCCGAAACTTCGGCCGGCGGAATATCGGCCATGGTTTTCTGATTTTTGCCTTTCGGCCCGATCAGGGAAATGATGGAAACCGGCGTGTAGTGCAGGTAGGTTTCGGCCAGCACATCCATGTTGTGGCGCATGTCGGGCTCCAGCAGGTAGTGGGCCAGCATAGTATCGAAGAGTGGCCCTCGGATCTGCACTTTGTAGTGCTTCAGAATGGTGAGGTCGTACTTGATGTTCTGCCCAATTTTCAGAATATTTTCAGCCTCGAAAAAAGGGCAGAACTCATCCACCAGCGCCTGCGCAGCCGCTTGGTCGTCGGTGGGGACGGGCACGTAATAGGCCTCGCCGGGCATCCAACAGAAGGAGAGGCCTACGAGGCGTGCCGTCATGGTGTCTAGGCCAGTCGTTTCTGTGTCGAAGCTGACCTCCGTTTGCTGCAGCAGGAATCGGAGCAAAGACTTGCGCAGCTCCGGCGTATCCATCAGGTGGTAATTGTGCGGCACATCAGCCAGCGTCAAGCGCGGTCCGGATGGGGCACCAAAAGAGCCGGTTTCGCCTTCTTCGGCACCAATAGCCACGGCGGCATCAGAAGAGTTGCCAAACAGGCTGGCCTGGCCTTCGGCTACTTTAGGCCGCCGCGCGCCGCGTGGGGTAGGGGTAGCGCTGGTGCCGGCGGAGCTGCCGCCATCCAGCACACGGGCGGCCAGCTGCCGGAATTCCAGCTCATCGAAGAGCTGCCGCAGCTGGTCGGCATCGGGCTTATCCAGTACCAGCTTGTCGGCTTCAAACTCAATGGGTACTGTTAAGTGAATAGTTGCTAGCTCCTTGCTCATCAGGCCCTGCTCGGCGAAGTTGCGCACGTTTTCCTGGAGCTTGCCCTTGAGCTGATCCACGTTGGCAATCAGGTTCTCGACGGAGCCAAACTCTTGAACTAGCTTTTTGGCCGTTTTCTCGCCAATGCCCGGAATGCCCGGAATGTTGTCGGAGGCATCGCCTTGCAGGCCTAAAATGTCAATTACCTGCTCCACACGTTCTACCTCGAAGCGTTGCAGTACGTGCTCCACATCCAGCACCTCGGCGGCATTGCCCATAAAGGCCGGCCGGTAAATCTTGATGCACTTGGTCACGAGTTGGCAATAGTCCTTGTCGGGTGTCATCATGTACACCTCGCCAAAACCCTGCGCCTCAGCGCGCTGCGCTAGGGTGCCAATTACGTCATCTGCCTCGAAGCCTTCCACCATCAGAATTGGGATATGGAAAGCCTTGATTATCTTCTTAATATACGGAATGGCTAGGCCTATATCCTCGGGCATAGCCTGGCGCTGGGCCTTGTAATCGGCAAACTGCTCGTGGCGGAACGTCTTTTTGGCGGCATCGAAGGCCACACCAATGTGGGTGGGCTTCTCCTTCTGCAGCACCTCTACCAGCGTGTTGGTAAAGCCCAGAATGGCTCCGGTATTCAGGCCCTTGGAGTTCACGCGCGGGTTCTTGCTAAAGGCAAAGTGGGCGCGGTAAATCAGGGCAAACGCGTCGAGAAGGAAGAGCTTATGGGGGCGGGTGTCGGCAGATTCAGTCGTCATAGAAGGGCGAAGGTAGGAAACCGGAAGGCAGCTCCGGTCTAGCAAAGAAGAGTTGCTACTAGCTTACGAAGGATTTAGAATTTCTATAAAGCCCTAGGCCACTCCGCTCGGATTTTTCTAGTGACGCTTGTCGTCGCTAGGCCTATTGGCAAACCGCATTATAGCCAAGGCAGCTACGAATACACCATATTTTTAACGGGCAAAAGTAAAACTTGCGGGAAATAGAACTTTCTAGAGACAGCGACTGGCCTATATGCTATATTTTTGAACATTGTATAGATATGCTGCACTCATTAGAGCGTTATATGAAACAACTGTTACTCTGGATTACCTTGGTTCTTACTGCTTCATTCAGTGTACTGGCCCAGGCACCTGACCCATCGTTTCGGCCCGGTGAGGTGTACCAGACTGGCCTAGTGAAAGCAGTAGCTACTTTCCCGGATGGCAGCACGGTGGTGTTGGGCAAGTTTGCCTTTGTGAATGGGGGCAGGGCGCCCAACTTGGTGCGCTTTACGGCTGAGGGCTACTACGACTCCGCTTTCCGGCCGGATATTACCGACGGTACCGCCAACTTACTGACTAACATCCGGCCACTGCCGGGCGGCAAGCTGCTGCTGGTCGGCATTCAGGAGCTAACGATTGGCGGGCACACGTCAAGAACGCTACTGGTGCTTAACCCAGACGGGACCCCGGACACTCATTTTACCTTTAATAGTTACGTATATGCCGGCTACGCGCTTTCCGGTAGCGCACGTACGGCTGTGCAGCCCGATGGTAAGATTCTGCTGTCCGGCGCTAGCTTTACCCACAACGGCGTGCAACGCTCTGGCTTGGTGCGCCTCAACCTCGATGGCAGCTACGACACGTCTTTCGCGCCCAACGGACTCTCCATTGGTGATATATCGACTATTGCGCTGCAACCCGATGGGCGCATTGTGGTGGGTGGGTCTTTTGAGTACGTGAACAACGCGGTGTGGCGGCGGCTGGCCCGGTTCAACACCGATGGCACGCAAGATCTCACGTTGCGCACCGACAATTATGTAACCATCAATGAGTTGCTGGTGCAGCCCGATGGGAAAATTTTAGTAGGCGGCCTCAGCAACAACAGCTTCGGCACCAACTACCTCATCAGTGGCCTACACCGGCTACTGCCCGATGGTACTCGCGACCCGGTGTTTGCAGCGCCCAACTTTGCCAATGGCGACAACATTCTGAATGCTTTCGATGCCCACAATATGCTGCTGCAGCCCGATGGTCGCATTGTAGCCGCCGTAATGCCCTACACGGCTCCTGACCAAACCCCGCAGCCGCGTCTGGTGCGCTACTTGCCCACCGGACAGCCTGACCCTACCTGGCCTACAGATCTGCGGGCCGCTGGCTCCCTCACCACGATGGCCTTCCGGCCCGATGGCACGCTACTGGCGGGTGGCTCGTTCACTGCCCTGGCTAACCGGGCGGGCTGCCTGACAGCTTTCGGGCCGAACGGGCAGTTGCACCCCGGTTTCGTGCCGAAGTTTCATAACCCAGGAACCGTGGAGGCGCTGGCCCTGCAGCCCGATGGTAAGGTGCTGGTAGTAGGCGACTTCTCCGAAATTAACGGTGTAGAGGCCAATAAAGTAAGCCGGCTTCTGGCGAGTGGCGACGTGGACCCCACCTTCCGGGGGCCGGCTTCTATCACGGGACCTTTGCTGAGCGTGGCTGCCCAGCCCGATGGGCGGATTCTGATTGGCGGCGATCTGAACTCCGTGAACGGGGAGCAGCGCCTGGGCGTGGCGCGCCTGCTAGCCGACGGCACCTTCGACCCGACGTTTAACGTCACGGGCCTGTATTACAACGGCCCCAGCACCCGGCAGCGCGTGCTCTGCATGGAGTTTCTGTCCGATGGTAAAATTCTACTCGGCGGCAGCCTGTTTCATATTGCCGGTACCACTTACCGCTCCGGCATCCTGCGCGTACAGCCCGACGGCACCCTGGACCCTTCCTTCACTGCCAAGCTGGGCGATGGTGGCGGGGAGGTGCATGCCCTTAAGCAACAGGGGGCTGGCCTTTTGGTAGGAGGCGTGTGGTTTGGGCCGCGCCCTGAGGTACTCACCCGCCTGCTCCCTGATGGTAGCCAAGACCCCACCTTCGCCAACCTGAAGCCGGACCCTACGCCCAGCGGCATCATCAATAGCATTGCGGAGCTGCCCGATGGCCGTCTGGTAGTAGCCGGGCGGTTGCTGGTCGCGTTTCAGCGGGCCACCTACCACGTAGTGCGCCTGACGCCCAACGGGGCCCAGGATGCCGGTTTCAGCTCCAGTCTGCGCGAAGAAAGCTATGTAAGCGGCCTAGTGTGCCAGCCAAATGGCCGGCTGCTGGTCTGGGGCAGCTTGGGCACCTCTACCGCGCCGGTGTATTTGCAGCGCTTAGAAAGCGACGGCCACCCCGACCTGACCTTCAACATGGGGCAAGGGCCTGATAGGCCAGTAAAAAGCATGTTGTTGCAGCCAGATGGCGCCTTGCTGCTGGGTGGCGCTTTCCAGCAGATTAATACGTGGCAGCTGGCAGGTGTGGCTCGTCTGGTAGTGCCCTTTGTGCTGAAAGTAGCCGACCCCGGCGTGGCTCATCATATGGTAAAAGCATTCCCGAACCCCGTACAAGACCAGTTGCACGTAGAACTGGCGGCCGGTGCCCGCCACATGGCGCTGCAGGATGTCACCGGCCGCACGGTCTGGCAACGGGCAGCACCACCGGTTGTTAGTGCCGTGCCCGTAGGCCACTTGCCCGCCGGTGTATATGTGCTGCAAGTGACCTATCATGGGGGTCTAGTAACGCGCCGGGTGGTAGTGCAGTAAGCAGGCATCGTGACGTCAGGTGGCCCCAACGCATCTACTACCCCGCCCGTACTGGCCTAGATGCGCTACATTTCCCTCGACCTCGAAACCACCGGCGGCAAACCCCAGCGCCACCAGATACTGGAGCTGGCCGCCGTGGTAGAAGACACCAAGACGCTACTACCACTACCCGAACTGCCCGCATTCCGGCGCGTGGTGCGACACCCCGAGTACGTGGGCACAGCCGGCGCGCTGGCCCTGAACGCAGGGTTGCTGGAAGAGCTGGCCCGCAAAGAGCCCAACCCAGAGCTCTGCGCGCCCGATGAACTGCTGCCTCAGCTGCGGGAGTTTTTGCTAGGCCAGGGGTTCCGGCCCGATAAGCACGATTGCGTAGCGGTAGTGATGGCCGGCAAAAACATTGCCTCCTTCGATTTGGGCTTTCTGCGCGAACTGCCTGGCTATGGCAAGTTGGTGCGCGCTGAGCCCGCCATGCTCGACCCCGCTGCCTTCTACCTCAATTGGCGCAAAGACACCCGCCTGCCCACCATGCAAACCTGCAAGGCCCGCGCTGGCTTCGAGGATGACACCGTAGCCCACCAGGCCTTGGCCGATGCGCTGGATGTGGTGCAGTTGCTACGTCCGTTCTATGCGCTGCCCGTGTACCAGCAGGTGCGCGAAAACTAGAAGCGTAGAGTCGAAGCATAGCGTTTACTTTGCGCTATGCTTCGACTCTACGCCTCTGTACTTCTGTGCGCTATTCTATTGATTTCAGGAGTGGCAACAGCTCAACACGCTAGCAAGCGGCCTACGGCGCAGGAGTTCGAAGTGGCCATTGTGGCATTTCAGCAGACGCTCAATACTGAATACCGCAACCCCACCGAGTCGCCGCTGCCGCCCGAGGCGCGGGAGAAGTTTACAGGCTTGGCTTTCTTCCCAAGCAACTACAGTGCTTGTGTGCTGGCTCGTTTCGTGCGAGACTCATTGCAGGCGCCGTTTCCTATGCCCACCAGCACAGTTCGTAGGCCACTCTACCAAAAGTATGGGGAGCTGCATTTCACGCTGGAAGGAAAGCGTCTCCAACTCACAGTATATCAAAGCCTCGACCTGCTGCAGAAGCCAGGGTATCAGGATTACTTGTTTGTCCCGTTCACTGACCAAACCAACGGGCGCACCAGCTATGGCGGAGGCCGCTACATTGATTTGCGCCTAGGCCAGATTCAGCAAGGACAGGTAGTAGTGGATTTTAATCAGGCCTACAATCCCTTTTGCGCCTATAGCCCACAATACTCCTGCCCGGTTCCGCCCATCGAAAACCGCCTGCCTGTTGCAATAAAGGCGGGTGTTATGAGTGACCACTAGTGACGTTGGTTACTCACCTGGCCGGTGAACCAGCACCAGCAGCCTGATACGCAACTACTGCTTACTACCTTATGTACCCCGCGGCTGTCCGCGCTTTACTAAACGTTACCTACCCCGCCTTTCGCCCACTCATGACGGTACCGTTCAACACGCTTTCTATCGTTATTCCGGTTTACAATGAAGCCCGCACGGTGCACCAGATTCTGGATGTGCTGCGGGAGCTGGAGCTGGTGTACGGCATCGGCAAGGAGATTATTCTGGTAGATGACTGCTCCAGTGACGCGTCTGTGGAGGTGATACAGGCCTACGCAACCCGCTACCCCGGGGTGGGTCTGCGGCTCCTGCGTCATGCGGTAAACCAGGGCAAAGGGGCGGCCCTGCATACCGGAATTCGGGAAGCTACGGGCGAGTACATCATCATTCAGGATGCCGATCTGGAGTACGACCCGCAGGAGTACAACCTGCTGCTGCGGCCCGTGCTGCGTGGCTCCGCCGATGTGGTGTATGGCTCCCGCTTCATGGGTGGCAACCCACACCGGATTCTGTTTTTCTGGCATAGCATCGGCAACGGGGTGCTCACGTTCCTCTCGAACATGTGCACCGACCTGAACCTGACCGACATGGAAACCTGCTACAAGCTGTTCCGTCGCGACATTCTGCAAGGATTAAAGCTCGAAGAAAAGCGCTTTGGATTTGAGCCGGAGGTGACGGCGAAAGTAGCCCGGGTACCCGGGGTGCGCATCTATGAAGTAGGCATTAGCTACTACGGCCGCACCTACGCGGAAGGCAAGAAAATTGGCTGGCGCGATGGGGTCCGGGCTATTTACTGCATTCTCAAATACGGGCTACTGCGGCAATAAAGAGCCAATAGCCAACTGCCCGCGTACGTATCTGGAACGCACAAAAAAGGCCCTCTGAAAGCAGGTTTCAGAGGGCTTTTTGTATGGAAGTACCTTTTAAGGAATCAGGCTATTGCCGAAACAGGCCTACGGGCTTACCAGTTGCCGCTGGCACCGCCGCCGCCGGAGCTGCCCCCGCCGAAGCCGCCAAAACCGCCTCCACCACCACCCCCGAAGCCGCCTCCGCCGCCAAAGCCGCCGCCGCCAAACACGCCGCGTCCGCCGCTAAAGTCGCCGAAGATAATAGGGGGGATGCCCATGCCGCCAAAGCCGCGGTTGCGGCGTCCGCCGCTTCCGCCGCCTCGGTTGCGGAGCAGGATGAACAGAATCAGGGCGCCAATAACAAGCCAGAACGTCCAGCCGGAGCCACTGTCGTCTGACCGGCGGCGCTGCTGGGGCATGGTGGTTGGATCGGCCTTATACTCGCCTTTTGCTAACGCAATCAGCTGATCGGTGGCCCGATCCAGGCCTTCGTAATAGCGCTCTTCCCGAAAAGCCGGCGCAATGGTGTTGGAGATAATCCGCTTGGCCAAGGCGTCGGGCACGGCACCTTCCAGGCCATAGCCCGTCTGAATGCGCGCCACACGCTCCTGCTGGCCTACCAGCACCAGAATGCCATTGTTGTTGTTTTTCTGCCCGATGCCCCACGTTTCGTAGAGCTTTTGGGCATAGTCGGCCACCTCGTAGTCGCCTAAGGTAGGCACAGTTACTACCGCAATCTGCGACGACGTGGAGTCGTTGTAGGCCACTAGCTTCTGCTCCAGCCGCTGCACCTCTTCGGGGCGCATCATGCCGGCCAGGTCATTAACCAGGCGGGGCGGATTAGGACGTGGAGGAATGTTCTGCGCTAGTGCCTGTGGGCTGAAAGCGGGCACAAAGGCCAGAAACAGCGCCAGGGCAAGTAGCCAGCGACGAGTAGTGAGAGAGAGAGTATAGATCATACGCGCGGCGGCGCGGGGTCGCCAAACGAGATGGAGTCGTCGAGTTCGTTTTTGTCGGTCTTGGCATTGTAGGGGAAGTAGCGCTGTAGCTGCTCGCCCACCATGCGCACCCCATGCTCTAGGCCAGTGGCATAGCGCTCGGCCCGAAACTGCTGCAATACGGTTTCCTTGGTGGTTTCCCAGAAGTCGTCGGGCACTACCGAGTTGATGGCAATGTCGCCGATAACGGCAAACTGGCGGCTTTCCCACGCCATGTAGAACAGCACGCCATTACGCTCCGCTGTTTTGTGCATGGCCAGATCGGCAAACACCTGCGCTGCTCTATCAAGCGGCTCAGGGGTAGGGCAGGTGTCTTCCAGATGCACCCGAATTTCGCCCGACGTAGTAATTTCTGCCTGCTTGATGGCTGCCACCAAGGCGGCTTCCTGCTCTGGGGTGAGAGGGTTGGTCATAATTGAGTTGCCAGTTATCAGTTGCCGGTTGCCAATTGTCAGTCGCCAGCAAACCTATGCAAACTAACAACTGGCAACCGGCAACTAGTAACTCCATTAAAACTGTACCGTGGGGGCTTTCTGCGAAGCGGCATCCGCCTCAAAGTAGGGCTTCTCCTTGAAGCCGAAAATACCGGCAAACAGGTTGTTGGGGAAAGACTTCACGAAGCCGTTGTAGTCGTTCGTGGTGGTGTTGAACTTGTTGCGCTCCACGTTGATCCGGTTTTCCGTGCCTTCAATCTGGGCTTGCAGCTCCTGGAAGTTGGCGTTGGCTTTCAGCTCCGGATAGTTTTCCGAAACGGCCAGCAACCGGCCTAGGCCACTGCTCAATTGGCTCTGGGCCTCCTGGAATTTCTGGATGTTTTCGGGGGTGAGCTGGTCGCCGCTCAGCTGCACGCTTGTGGCTTTAGCGCGGGCATTAATCACGTCCGTCAGCGTCGATTTCTCGAAGTTGGCGGCGCCTTTCACCGTATTCACGAGGTTCGGAATTAGGTCGGAGCGGCGCTGGTAGGCACTTTGCACGTTGGCCCACTGCGATTTTACGGCCTGGTCGCGGCTTACCATGCCGTTGTAGCCGCACGATGATTGCGAGAGCAGAATAATCAGGCCTGCGAAGTAGAGGAGGAAACGTTTCATGATAGGGAAAAAGGTAGGGAGAAGTGAAAAGGAGAAACGAAGTGAAGTGGGCCGAACCCTAGGCCAGGTTGGGCGGTTACTGCCGGGGCAGCTTCCCGCAATAGAATGCGGGTGCGCTGCAAAGTACGGATTCGGAACACAGCGGTTGTGTTGTGAGCTGCTCCCGTCTCAATTCACTATTTTGCGTGCTTACGCAGTGCTCATTGTTCATGAAAGCAGTTATTCCTGTTGCCGGTATCGGGTCGCGCCTGCGGCCTCACACGCATACGCAGCCAAAATCGCTGGTGCCTGTGGCTGGCAATACCATCTTAGGCCACATTATTGATCGGCTGGTAGCCGCTGGCGTTGAGGAGTTCGTCTTCATCATTGGCTACCTGGGCGAGAAAATTGAAAGCTACGTGCGCCGCCAATATCCGCAGCTGCGCAGCACGTTTGTGGTGCAGGAGCCGCGCGAAGGCATTGCGCACGCCCTGTGGCTGGCCCGCGAGCAGTTTCGGCACGAGCAGGATGGTATGCTGATTTTGCTCGGCGACACAATCGTTGATGTAGACCTGCCCGCCGTAATGCGCACGCCCGGCAACGTGCTGGCGGTAAAGGAAGTGAAAACGCCCTCCATGTTTGGTCTGGTTGAAACCGGCAGCGGCGGCCGCGTCACGAAAGTGGTCGAGAAGCCGCGCATTCCCAAGTCGAACTACGCCCTCGTAGGCCTCTATAAAATTGCCAACGCCGACTGGCTGGCGTCGGCCCTGGAGCGCATCATCGACCAGGATCAGCGCACGCACGGCGAGTTTCAGCTGACGGATGCGCTCATGCTCATGATTCAGGACGGCGCCGACATGACGACGGTATCAGTGGATAACTGGTTTGACTGCGGCCGCAAAGAGAGCCTCCTCGAAGCCAATGCCCGCCTGCTCAACGTGCCCGAGTTCCTGAGCAAGTCGCCGCAGTTCCCGGATACCATCATCATTCCGCCCGTCAGCATCGGCAAGGATTGCCAGATCAGCAATTCCATTATCGGCCCCAACGTGGCCATCGGCGACCGTACCATCGTCAAGAATACCATACTCAGCGACTCCATCATCGGCTCTTATTCCGAGTTGCGCTCCGCCGTCATGCACGACTGCATCGTCGGCTCCGACGCCCTGTTCAAAGGCACCCGCCACAGCCTCAACATCGGCGACAACACGGAGATTGACTACAGCTAATAGCCGCAGTGTTTAAATCCCTGAAAAAACTGTTTGGATCTTCGGCCAGCAACTCCACCTCACCTGCACAGAGCGAGGCTATAACGGATGAGTTTCGCCAGCGTGTTAAAGCGCAGTCCGAAGCAAAAGTACTGGCCCTTGATGGACGTGTCTGCGACTGGCTACCGCTGCTAGATATTCCGGAATTGCGGGACATAGAGGCAATTCGGGGCCGGATAAGTGTAGTGAATGCACTGATCAATATCTCCTTTCAGGCACCTGTTGCCGTCATCAGAGAGTGGCTCACGACAGAGAATCTGTTAGCTCACGTTTCACCGGAAGAAGCCGCTATACTGGCAAAAAAGGATGAGCAGCTGACGGACCAGGAATTGACAAACCTGCGCTGGAACTTGGAAAGCTTATGGGCTATGATGTGGGCCACGCAGATGGTGCACGAACTAGACCCCGTGAAGTGGTGCGGCGACAATATGGCGTCGCTGTTGCCCAACCTAGAGAAAGGGGAGGGGAATGAAAAGCTAGCAAAGGTTCAGGCGTTGAGACCAGCGGCTGAACTGTACCAGATGCTGGACTTTTATTATCGCCTGCATTGGTATTGTGTAGATGAGCGGATACACGGCCGGGCTGCTACTGTGTCAGAATCCTTGGTGTATGAGCGACGGAAGGCATTAGAATGGATTTACAGCAACCAGGATGAATGGGACACTGTAGAAATGAACACATAATTTTTCTGCATCTACAGAGCAGTTAGGAAAGAATGACGCAGTAGAAGTAGGGAACCCGCAATTTCTCAACTACCACATGTATCCGGCGCGGCCATATTGTCGTTACTTTAGCCCGATGCGTCACTCCTCTTCCTTTTCCCGCCTGCTGCCTGTTCTAGGCCTGTCCGTTTTGTTACTGCCAGGCTGCTATTCCCGCTCCGACATGAAATCGGAGGATAGCGTTGCCAAAGGAACACCCGCCTCCGTGCCTCCCGAGGAAGCCCCCGGAGCCGTACCGGCCAAACCGCAAGCCGCCGATGCCGAAACTGCTGGCGCTACCACGCAGCCACTAAAGGCGGTGAATGTGTTTCTGGAGGTATCGGGCTCGATGGAAGGCTTTATGCCCAAAACCGGTGCTGGCGGCGAGAATACCAAGTTTCAGCAACACGTGGCGCAGTTTCTTTCGGAGGTAAACCGCACAGGCGCGGCGCGGCAGAAGATGTTTTATCGCATCAAGGAAAAGCCGTATCGGGATTCTTATCAGGGCATTTCCACCACCGTGCGTAGCGGCATTCAGCAGCCCGCCAAGAGCACCGATATCCCCTCGGTGCTGGATACGCTGATGACCAATTACTACCAGCCCGGCACGGTAAGCGTCCTGATTTCGGACTTTATCTACTCCCCGAAAAACACGGGCGCCATTCCGTACATCAAAACCGACATCACCGACGCCCTCACGCGCAGCGGCAGCCACCCCGAGTTGGCGGTTTCCGTGTATGGCTACACCTCCGATTTTCGCGGCACCTATTACCCAGCTCTGGTAGCCTCGGGCAAGAAAACTAACTGCTGCGACACGGAGATACCCTATTATATATGGGTGGTGGGCCCCGCCGATGCTGTGCGGCAGTTCGATAAGGCCTTGCTGGAGCAGCAGCCCGCTAAACAGGCCCACTTCGGCGTCACGTATCCGCAACCAAATTATTCGCTGCTGAGCAAATACCAGAACGTAGGAAGTTGGTACTACGGCGACGCCGGCGCCAGCAAGCGCAACGCCGAAAGCTACCGCGTAATAGCGGTGAGCGAAGCCTCCGCAAAGCAGCCTATAGAATTCGTGGTGGGCCTCGACCTGAGTGGCCTACCAGGGCAGTACCGTGACGTGGCCTACCTCAAACAAAACCTGAAGCTGGAAGGCGTTGATACCGATGCCAAACTGCTCGATGTGTCGGCTGCTACTGCCCAAACGAAGGCCAGCAGCGGCCCGGAAAGCAAGTTCACTCACTTCGCCAAAGTGCGCCTGACCCGGCAGCCCAAGGCCGCTAGGCCACTCGTGCTGCGCCTGCAGGACCAGCGCCCGGCCTGGGTTGCCCAGTGGACTACCAAGAACGATGCTACGCCCGCGCCCAAAACTTTCGCGCTTAGTGGCTTGCTCGATGGCCTTGAAGCACAGGGCGGAGAGGAAAGAAAGCCCATTTTTGAATTGCCATTGACCTTACAACCAGCCGAGTAGGTGGTTTGAGTGGCTCCTAGGCCAGTGCTGACCAAGCAACTTCAGTGCAATTGGAATGGTTTTAGTTCATTAACGAACCGAAATGCTTCCCGTACTCGGTTGCGGCCCTCACAATTTCGTTCTACCCTCATCGTTCAACAGGTTGCCAGCTGCATGTTGGCGCTACTTCCTTTCATGAAAGCACTCTTCCGCTCCATCTACGAACTCATCGGCGCCCCTCAACCTCCCGCCGATACCCCCGTGTACCGCGACGTAGTATTCCCCAACATTGGCCTGCTGAACATTGGTATCTCGCTCGCACTGGTAGTCATATTCTACTATGTCATCAACCGGATGATGGGCGTGGCCACCTTCAATAAAGGACGGCATTGGGCCATTTTCCTGGTGCTGAATGCCCTGATTGCTTTCGGAATAGCCATCGGCCAGGCCCATGCCCAGCAGGTCACCGACCATAGCTACATCTACTGGCTGGCTACCTGGAACGCCATCCTAGGCCTGTTCTGGTTCTTCATCTTCTCCCTGATTCTGCGCAAAGGCTCCACCAACGCCAGCACCACGCCTTTCTAGATTTCGAGAACTGAGAGCTTAGAACTGAGAATCGTTCTGCTGCGAGGCAGTTACCTCAGCTAGCTCTCCGTTCTAAGCTCTCAGTCTTCCTTCCAACTCATGGCTAAACTCTTTTTATTCGGTATTGGCGGCACGGGCTCCCGCGTGATTCGCTCGCTCACCATGCTGCTGGCCGCGGGCGTAGAATTGCCCAACTGTGACCGGGTAGTACCCATCATCATCGACCCGGACGCGCACAACGGCGACATGAACCGCACGGTGCAGCTGCTGCAGAGCTACCAGCAGATCTATAAGCGCCTCGGCCCCCGCGAAGAAGGTTTCTTCAAGACCGATATCAGCACGCTGAGCGGCATTTCGCAGGATGTAAACGGCTCAGTGAAAGATACCTTCATCTTTGACTTCGGCGGCATCAACCAAAGTTTCCGCCAGTATCTGAGCTACGACGGGCTGTCCGTTGACTCGAAAGGGTTGGTGGATTTGCTCTTCACGCAGGACAACCTGGAAAGCCCGCTAACCATTGGTTTCCGTGGCTCCCCGAACGTGGGCAGTATCGTGCTGAACAAGCTCGTGGAAAGCCCAGAAATGCGGTTTTTTGCCGATAACTTCCAGGATGGCGACCGGGTGTTTTTCGTATCGAGCATCTTCGGTGGCACGGGTGCGGCGGGTTTCCCGCTCATGCTTAAGAACCTGAAGGACACCAACACGCGCCTCAGCAACGCCCGCTACCTGCGCGACGCGCCTACTGGCGCCGTAACGGTGATGCCCTACTTCGCCCTCCAGAGCGAAGACAACGCCGTCATCGACTCCAACAACTTCCTGACGAAAACCAAGGCAGCGCTCAGCTACTACGAGCACAACCTCCAGGGCCTCGACGCGCTGTACTACCTCGCCGATACGCCCGATACTCCCTACGAAAACCAGCCTGGCGGCACCCAGCAGAAGAACAAGGCCCACGTAATTGAGCTTCTGGCCGCTCTGAGCATCGTGGACTTTATGCGCTACTCGCCAGCCGAGCTATGCACCGGCGGTCCGCACTTCCACGAGTATGGCCTACAGACGGACTCGCCAGAAATCCAGTTCAGCCACCTGCCCGAAGAGTCGCGCGAGATTATTGCCAAGCAGCTCACGCAGTTCCTCTACTTCACGCGCTACCACAAGCAGCACCTGCCCACCGATAAGGCGCCCTACGCCGACAACCTGAAGCTGGACTACGCCATGCGTAACGAACCCATCTTCCGGGAGCTGAACACCTTCCTGCACAGCCCCGACTCCGGCGTGGATCAGTGGCTGCAGGAGTTGGCCCAGAATCGTCGTTCTTTCCGTCCCTTCGACTTGCAGACCGACGATTTCAACGCCATGATTCTCGGCAAGCCCGTGGAAAAGAAGTGGAACGACTTCTTCAACAAAGGCCTCAGCCACAACTACCTCCTCGACAACCTCAACAAAACCGAGAAGTCTATCCAGGAACCCGACAACTTCCGCAAGATGCTGGAGCTGTTCTATGATGTGACCGACAAGGCATTTGAGGAGAAGGTGAAGGTTGTTTAAATAGAAGAACGAAAACTCCCCTCCTCAGCTGAGGAGTGGGCGCCGCCGCAAAGCGGTGGCTGGGGTGATTGACCTCGTTGCTGATGTTGTTTAGCTGCTTCGCTAGGCCAGTATGACTTCTAAAGTAGAACGTCATGTTGAGCAGAGTCGAAGCATCTCTACCTCTGGCTAATTACTGACCTAGACATCAACAACAAAGCGGTAGAGATGCTTCGGCAAGCGCCTAGGCTACTCAACCACCCCTAAATCCTCCTCATCTGAGGGGTGAACTAGCTTTCTAGAATAGATTTCAGCAGCACATGGCCAAAGTCCTTCGCTTACATAATAATGGCTCCCAGCAGGTTCAAGGCTGGCAGAAAACGGCGCCGGTAACGAGCACCGAAATCAATACCGTTACGGACCCAGCGGGCGGCAAATCCCGCAACCTGGCCGTGAGCATCCCGACGCCGTTTGCGCGGATGCACCTGTTTGAAACGGCTTTCGACTTCCTGGCCCGCGAAGGGCAGCGCAACCCCGGCTCAGTGTACCACGAGCTGACAACACACTTCTGGGACCTACTGGAGCTGCTCTATAACTACCACCTGTACACCCAGGCCGGTCGTAAAATCACGCTGCGCCGCTGGAATGCGGAGGCAGAAATCCGCCGCATGCGGCAGGATGAGGGCACGCGCCTGCTGGGTGAGACTTTGCAGCTGTACATGCAGGATGAGCGGTTCCGCGACTTCACTGACATGTATCTGGTGTACTATGAGTCGCCGGAGCTAGCGGGCGGTACGCGCCTGCTAGGTGGTACCTCGCCGCTAACCATCCTCTTTACTGGCCCTGCCGTAACGCCCCTTGACTTGGAGCGCCCGCAGGCCCGCGGCCATTACTTCGACAAGCAAACGGTGCTGCTCGAAGATCGCGACCCGCAGTTTCGGGAGTTTGTGTACGAGTTGTTCCTGGCCTACCCGCAGCTACAGCGCCGCGAGTTTGCCGGCAGCGTGTATGCTGGCTTTGACCGCTCAAAAATCAATCAGCTCCAGATGCAGGGCGACCGGAGCGCGCAGCAGTTTGCTACCCGTTACCCAGCTCTAACCGATGTCCAAGGCAACCTGGTAAGCGTGAAAGGCGTGCCGCTACCCGGCCGCGCCGACCAGTCGGCTGTAACTAGCTCCGACCTGTTCATTCAGCCCACGCGGGAAGCCATTGCTGGTCGACCTAGGCCACTCGTGCTGCGCCCGAACCTTACGATGCCCGGCGCCAACTACCTCAACGGCCAGCCCTGGGACGACCGCACGCCGGTTCCTTATTATGATGAAGTAGCGCTGGAAAGCCGCGTGCTGCCCGGTAAAGGCTTCAAGTACCCGTATCTCACGGTAGGCGACTTGCTGGAAGATTCGCTGGTAGAGCTGCCCTACGAGTTGAATACCCAGCGCTTCCACATCGGCAAAGTCACGTTCCAGTATGGCGCCGATGGTCAGGGCCGGGCACGTTTCCCCTACCTGCTGCCGCTGAAGCAAGCCTTCTTCGAGTATTTCACGGAAAACGAGCTGGCTGAATTGCTCACCTTCACCATTGACCTGAGCCACGTGCGCGTGCAACTGCGGGTGCCGGTGCAGGCGGGCCGCTTCATCACGTTTGAGCGCAGCTACTACACTAATCCGCAAAACCCGAAGGATGCCCAGGGCCGCGAGATTCTGGAGAAGGGCCGCATTGTGAAAGCCACCGTAGGCGTGGGCGTGTTCCCCTTCTACAAGGTGCGCTACCAGCCCGAGTACAACGACCTTTATAAGGTGATGCTGGTGGACGCCGATAACTCGCCCACCATGCTCAGCCGCCGCTACGACCTACAGTTCTTCGTGAACGGGGAGCGAATTACGGACCAGGGCGCCGCCCGTCGGGCCACTCGCTACGAGCGTACCCAGAAGAGCATGGCCACCGCCGGCAGCACCTATTATGAGGTTACCGGCACTCACTTCGACCTCGTGGAGCTGACCTGCCCACCCGCCACCATTGGCGCCGAGCCAGCCCGCGGCCTGTTTGTACCGCGCTGGCGCGAGCTGGACCGGGGCACCCGCCGCTTCACCTTCGCGGTCGACTTTGGTACCACCAACACCCACATTGCCTACGCCGATTCGCCCACCGCGCACCCGCGCCCGCTGACCATTGGCGAAGCTGATGTGCAAGTGGAATGGCTGCACGCGCCCGTAGCCGATGCGGGCCTTTCGGCCGCGCAGCGCTACCGCACTGGCGCCGGCCAGATCTGGACCTACATTGCTACCCTGCAGAACCGGGAGTTTGTGCCTTCGTTCGTGGGCGAAGGTGGCTCGGTGTATGAATTCCCGATTCGGACGGCGGTTTGCGAAACAACGTCGTTTGCCAATGAGCCCGCCAAGGTGCTCAGCAACATCAACATCGGCTTCAGCATCAACACCGAAAATGCTTCGGAGCTACCTCAGAACCGCTTCATCACCAACCTGAAGTGGTCGGCGGAGCTGGACCCGCAGGGCGTGTCGCGCATTGAGGCCTTCTTCAAGGAAATCTTGCTGCTGCTCCGCCACAAAGCGGCGCTACACGGCGGTATTCTGGAAGATACTCGTGTGGTGTGGTTTGCGCCGCTTAGCTTCGATGGCTTCCTGCGCAACCAGTTCCAGCAGGTCTGGGACGAGTCATTCCAGCAGGTGTTCAAGGCCAAGCGGCCTACCATCTGCCTCACCGAATCGGTGGCGCCGTACTACTACCTCACCGCCACTAACCAGGTAGTGCCCAACCGCGACGAAAACGTGGTGAACATCGACATCGGTGGTGGTACTACCGACTTGTTGCTCTTCGCCGATCAGAAGCCGGCCTACAGCACCTCGTTCCGCTTCGCCGGCGACGACCTGTGGGGCGACGGCTATGCCCGCGTGCAGGGTGCGCCCAAGCAGAACGGTTTGCTCCGCCTCGGCGTAGGTCACGCCGAAAGCCTGCCCGACTCCGAGCAAAACCAGGAGTACAAAGGCTACCTGCGTGCCGCGCTCAGCAACACTGATTTCGGCTCCGCTGACGTGACCAGTTTGCTATTTAAATACGATGATGCTCTGCGCTTTACCCAGGCCCTAGGCCTAGGCAAAGGTCGGCAGCTGCGGGTACTGTTCTATCTGCACTACACCAGCATCATCTACCATACGGCGCAGCTCACCAAGCATCTTGGCTTGAAAACGCCGCGCTACCTCTGTTTCTCCGGCAAAGGCAGCCTCTACCTGCGTCTGCTGGCCGGTGGCAGTTCTCTGGTTTCTATTGAGAAGATTACGAAAGCCATCTTCCAGGCCGTAACCGGCACCGAGCCGCCCCACAACTTCCGCGTTATCCTGGCCGACAACCCCAAGGAGGCCACCACCAACGGCGGTGTGCTCTTCGAGGAAAAGACCAACACGTCGGACTACGACAACATCAAGCCCGTGAAGTACAGTGGTGCCGTGGAAGGCACCGAACTCAATCAGCAGCGCTTGAAACTGAACCAGGTAGATGCTGACTTGAAAAACACGGTGCTCGAAAACGTGCGCAACTACCTTACCCTCGTGCTGGAAGGCGACGAAGTAGCTCCGTTGCTGCGCGAAGTAGGTGTAGACGTGGACCGTCAGCGCGTGAAGGACATTCTGCAGCGTGAAATCGAGGACAGCCTGAGCCTAGGCCTGCACCAGTTCCAGCGCCAGCTTTCCTCCGACGAAACCTTGCCGGAGACATTGTTCTTCCTGCCGCTGAAACAGGCTTTGTATAACCTGAGCCGCGAGCTACAGGCGTAGATTACATTGAAAAGTCGTTGTCATGCTGACCTGGTCGAAGCATCTCTACCGCAGTGCTACCTTCATTTGATTAGCTCCGGTAGAGATGCTTCGACCAGCTCAGCATGACAGCAGTTTGTGAGTATATAATAGTTAAGTACGTTTAGCTATTCCTGACAGAAACTGGGTGTTAACTCCAGATTTTCTCCTTTACCTGCTCCCTACCTAACACCCTATGACCCTTTCCCGTCGCGCTGCTTCTTTGCTTACTGGCCTACTGCTTTTGGCGGCGGGCACCCGTGCCCAAACGCCGCTAGGCCAGCCCACCCTGGATGAGCAGAAGGTACAAATCTGGTGCGCCACGGTGCGCTACGTGTACGACGATAACGGACGCTCCAACCTCAAGAGTAAGTTGCAGTGTGGTAGTTCACTGAATGCGTTTGAAGCCAGCATCAAGGCCGATAGCCAGCGGGTATACAGCGCGTTGTACCAACCGTTGGAGGGGAAGGGCGCGATGTACAAGGGTCTCGGCTCCAACTCGTCGCGGTTACAAAAGCTGACGACGGAAATCATTACCCGGTTGAAAGCTTCGCCTGCCCGCCGGGCAAACTCAGCCCGGATGCAGCGCCTGGCTACGCTGGAAACAGCTCTCAACAACTACGTGCAGAATGGTACGCCTATCGGCGACCTCAGCAACGCGGAAGTAGCCACGGAAGTAGTGGACACTACCGCCACTTCTGATGACACCATGAGCGCTGCCACTGGTGATGCTGGCCTAGCCGAAGCAGGCGTGGCCTCCACTACAACCACTACCAGCAGTGGAGCAGGAGAAAGCCTGATGAACAAGTTCTTTGGGCCGCTGGCCCTGATTATGTCGCTGCTGAGCCTCGTGCTTTACTACTTACTACGGAAGAATATCGACGGGTTCCAGAAGGAATTGGGAGCACGGATTGATAAGCGGCGCGACGAGATTCTGGCGTTGCAAAATGCTCCTGCCGGTGGGCCTAGGCCTACTGGCTCGCCCGCCACTGACCGCCTCACGCCGGCTCAACAGCGCGAAGTAGAGAAGCTAGTGCAGCAGCGAGTAGAGGAAGAAATAAAGAAGCTAGGTGGGCAGCTAACAGGCAATTCTGTAGCTGGAAATGCACCCACGGCACCTTCTAAGCCGGCGCAGCCAATAGGCAAACCGGCCCCTGCTCCGGCGCCAGTAGCACAACCCGCAGCTCCAGTTACGCAGGTTGCGGCTCCAGCGGCTGTGGTGTACTCAGCGCCTACTCAACCTACGGAGGTTCCGGCTATGCCGCCCGTGATACCTGCTGGCCCGCCATCTGCCTCGCCCCGCGACGAATTCGAGAGCCTGGTACCACCCGTGCAATTACCTGCCCCAGTTGTAACGGCAGAGCCTGCCGCCGCTCAGCAGCAAACCCGCTTCGTGAAAGTGCCCGTGAACGGTGCCTTCAGTGAGTACGACCTCAGCGCCGAGCCCCAGCACGACAGCATCTACGAAATTCACCTTGACCCGCAGTGGCCGGAGCTGGCCACATTCAGCGTTACCTCCAACCAGGCAGTACACGCCTACGCCATCCAGAGTGCGCAATATTCTTTGCGCGAAGCCTGCAAATACCAGCAGCCTACTAGCCCGGTCACGCGCATCGTGACGGAGGAGGAAGGTGTTTTGCGCAAAATAGCCGGCGCTTGGCAGATAGAGCAGAAGGCCGCCATTCGGTTTGAGTGACTAAAGATCTGCTTAACAAGCTGTTAGACAACAAAGAGCGTCATGCTGAGCGGAGCCGAAGCATCTCGCGTGCTGACATTGGGTTACTAACTCAACATCAGCACGCGAGATGCTTCGGCTCCGCTCAGCATGACGTTCTTTTACAATGTTTCAAATTAGGCTGGTTCCTGCAACTGCTCCGAGCCAGGGAGGGAACTGGTTTTTAGCCGTAGCTTCGTAGATGTATGCTTGAAATTGTTCTTGAAGTGCTGGTAGTAGCCGTGGTGGTAGGCCTGCAGATCCGCACGTTTCTGCGGACGCGGGCCAATGCGCTGCGTCTAGGTCAGTTGTACCCGCCCAAGGAAGCCTTGCGCGTGGAGCACCGCATTGTGCTGCCCGACGGCCGCGACCTGCCGGATTACGCCGCCGACGCCCCACCGGAATCCTTCGCCTCCAACCTCATCAAGGCCGAAAACGCCTCCCCGGAGTTCCAGGAAATTCTGCTGGACACCAACGACTACCTGCGCCACAACAAAGGCGCGGCGGCAGATTTCGGCATTCTGAAAGACATTTCGGAGCGCCAAAGTGAGGTGCTCGATAACAGCGTGCAAGCCAATGTAGCCACGCCGCTCTACCTAGGCCTGTTAGGTACGTTTCTAGGCGTAATTCTGGGCCTAGTAGGCATTGCCCGCAACGGCGTATCGGATGAAAATGCCCTGACGCCCTTCCTCACCGGCGTGCTGATTGCCATGACGGGCTCCTTCGTAGGCCTGTTGCTGACGCTGCTCGGCAACGGGGTGCTGCGCCAGGCCCGCGAGAAGCTGGATCGGCAGCAGAACCAGTACTACACGTTTTTGCAGGCGCGCTTGCTGCCGGTGCTGCACGCCGATATGGCCAGCTCACTCACCAACCTGAAATCGGTGCTTGATGCGTTTAATCAGCAGTTTGTAGGCCAGGTAGAGCTGTTCAACCCGCTCATGGAGAAGGTGACCCAGAACATCCGGGTGCAAAGCGACTTCCTGGAACGCCTCGATACTATTGGCTACGATAAGATGGCCGCCGCCAATATTGCCGTGTTTGAGAAAGTGCGGGAGTCGGCGGAGATGTTTGGTGCCTTTACGGGCTACCAGCAGAAGCTGAACGAGATGCTGGCCAATGGCTACCAGTCGGCGCAGAGCGTGAACAGCATTCTGGACCGTTTACGCGGTTTCGAGAAGGGCATCAACGACCTAGGCCAGTACGTGGGCGGCAACAACAACTCTGTGCAGCTGATGCTGGATTTCTTCCAGAAGCACCAAGTAGAGCTGCGCAACCTCCGCGACCGGGCCGAGCAGCACATCGACCAGGCCGGCGTATCCCTGGCCGACATCATGACCCAGCGCCAGTCCCAGAACGAACGCCAGGCCCAACTGGCCTACGAGAAGTGGCAGCAGTATTTCGAGAAGCTCAACGCCGATAACATCTTCGAGAAGCTGCTGAAACAGCTGGAGCCATTCCAGAATCTCAATGTGCAGCAAGCCGACCTCAGCCGCGACGTAACAGCCACCCAGCGTGAGCTCTTACGAAAAGTTGAGCTGGACTCGCAGATTCAGGCCAAGTTGCTCTCCGAGCTTTCCAACCTGAATACGGTGCTGGTGAAGGCCACCTCCAAAAACCGTTTCCAGCGATTTATGGATAAGCTGTTTGGGGGCGTGCAGCCGCAGTAACCCCACCCCAACCCCTCCCCACAGGGAGAGGGGCTCTAGTTTCTAGTTTAAAAGAAAAGTTACCCCGAGCGCTCTTCGTCTGGCTCCCCCTCTCCCGGAGGGGAGGGGGTCGGGGGGTGGGGTCAAGCCATGAACAACACCACCTCTAACAAACGCCAAAGCAACGACTTCTTCTGGCCCAGCTACGTGGACCTGATGACGTCCTTGTTCGTGGTGATGCTGGTGCTGTTTGTGTATAGTTTCAAGCTGTTCAAGGACCGGGAAGGAGAGTTGAAGCAGGCCAATGGTGAGCTGAAAGCTAAGGCCATTGAGCTGGAGCAGATAACCAAGATTCGGCGCTCCTTGCAGCAGCTAGAGGGCAAATACTTTAAGTACGACCCTGCCAATGAGCGCCACGAGTTGCTAGTGCCCGTGCAGTTCAAAGCCGGCCGCGACGAGATACAGGAGGCCTACAAACCTGCCCTGCTGCAAGCGGGCCGCACGTTGCGCTCTGTCCTCAAAAGCATCAAAACCGACCAGCCCGTGCGCTACCTCGTGATTGTGGAGGGCATGGCCGCCCGCTACCCCCAGGGCGACCCGCGCAACACCCGCGAGGAGCAAACCACCTACCAGCTCAGCTACCGCCGCGCCCTGAACCTGCTGAACTTCTGGCGGCAAAACGGCATCAATTTCAGTCAGGACCGCAGCATTGAGCTCATCATTGGGGGCAGCGGCTTCTACGGCACCGGCCGCTACCAGGGCCGCCGCGAGGGCGACAACAAGCGTTTCCTGATTCAGGTGATTCCGAAGGTGGGCCGCATGCAGTAGGATGCTTTAACAAACCTGCCGCCTAGGCCTGTTCTCTCTCCTGAAGTTGTGGTTTAACTTCGGCGCTTCTCTCGCTATTCTCCCTCATGCAAAAACTCACAATTCCCGTATTAGCCCTGGCAGCGCTGGCCTCGTGCCGGTCTGCTCAGCCGAGCGCACCGGCTAAGCCGGTTGCCACGCCCAAGGCAGCTGGTGCCGCTACGAAATCTACAGCTACTTCTTCCGTGCAATACCCTGAAACCAAGAAAGGTACCGTCAAGGACGATTATTTCGGCACGCCTGTGGCCGACCCTTACCGCTGGCTCGAAGACCCCGACTCGCCGGAAACCAAGGCGTGGGTAGAAGCCGAAAACAAGGTCACGTTTGACTACCTGGGCCAGATCAAGTTTCGGGACAAAATTCGGGAGCGGCTCACGAGCATCTGGAACTATGAGCGGTTCGGGATTCCACAGCAGGAAGGCAATCAGCTGTATTTCAGCAAGAACGACGGCCTGCAGAATCAAGCCGTGCTCTACACCCAGCAAAACGGGCAGGAAGGCCAGCCAGATGTACTGCTCGACCCCAACAAGTTCTCCGCCGACGGCACTACGGCGCTAGCCGGCACCTATTTCTCCAATGACCACCGCTACCTGGCCTACGCCACCAGCGGCGGCGGCTCCGACTGGCAGCAGCTGAAGGTAATGGACCTGAAAACCCGCCAGCCGCTCACCGATGAGTTGCAGTGGGTGAAAGTATCGGGGGCGGCGTGGTATAAAAACGGCTTCTTCTATAGCCGCTACGACGCGCCGAAGAAAGGCGAAAACCAGCTTTCCGGCAAAAACGAGTACCACAAGGTGTACTACCACCAGCTCGGCAAACCCCAGAGTACCGATAAACTGGTGTACGAGGACGCCAAAATGGCCCTGGGTTTCCGCACCGTGGGCACTACTGAGGATGAGCGCTTCCTGGTGCTCTACCTCACCGATGGCAAAGCCGATGGCAACCGCCTCTCGGTACGTGACCTGACGGACCCCAAACAGGCTAACTCCTTCACGCCGCTCATCAGCAGCTACGAGCACAACAACTCCGTAGTCGGCAATGTGGGCGGGCAGCTGCTGGTGCTCACCAACTACAAGGCGCCGCGCTACCGCGTCGTGCTCATCGACCCCAAAAAGCCCCAAGAGGCCAACTGGAAAGAAATACTGCCCCAAACCGAGAACAAGCTGGAAGGCGTTGACCAGGTAGGCGGCTACCTCGTGGCCTCGTACCTGAAAGATGCCAGTAGCCTCGTGAAAGTATACACCGAGAAGGGTGTATTTAAGCACGATGTAGCCCTGCCGGCCATTGGCACGGCCTCGGGCTTCGGCGGCAAGCGCGAATCGAAGTCGGTGTACTATGCCTTCACTTCGTTCACCTACCCGACGACTATCTATAAGTACGACCTCGCCACGAACACCAGCACCGTGTTCCGGGCGCCTACCGTGGATGTGAAGCCCGATGAGTACGTGACCAACCAGGTGTTCTTCGCCAGCAAGGACGGCACGAAGATTCCGATGTTCATCACCCACAAGAAGGGCATCAAGCTGAACGGGCAAAACCCCACGTACCTCTACGCCTACGGTGGCTTCAATATCTCGCTGACGCCGGGCTTCTCGGTAGCCCGCATGCTGTGGCTGGAAAACGGCGGCGTGCTGGCCGTGCCGAACCTGCGCGGCGGCGGCGAGTATGGCGAGGCATGGCACCAGGCCGGCATGACGCCCAACAAGCAGAACGTATTCGACGACTTTATTGCTGCCGCCGAGTACCTGAAAGTAACCGGTTACACCACCACCGAGAAGCTGGCCATGGCCGGCGGCTCCAACGGTGGCCTACTGGTGGGCGCCACCATGACCCAGCGCCCCGACCTCTGCGGCGTGGCCTTCCCGGCCGTGGGCGTAATGGATATGCTGCGCTACCAGAAGTTCACCATCGGCTGGAACTGGGCCCCCGAGTACGGCACCTCCGACAACTACAACCAGTTCCAGAACCTCTACCGGTTTTCGCCGCTGCACACCCTGAAGCCCGGTACCAGCTACCCCGCCACTATGATTACCACCGCCGACCACGACGACCGCGTGGTGCCGGCGCACTCCTTTAAGTTTGCTGCCGCGCTGCAGGCCGCCAACGAAGGCCCTAGGCCACAGCTCATTCGGGTGGATGTGAATGCGGGCCACGGCGCCGGCAAAAGCACCAAGCTGCAGATTGAGGAATGGGCCGATATCTGGGCGTTTGCCTACCAGAACATGGGCGTGAACCCGTATAAGAAATGAGTTGCCGGCTGCCGGTGGGCAATAGTGGGTTAGCAACTATCAACTGGCAACTGGTAACTAACAACTCATTTACCGTATCTTCGCGGCCGCAACTCGCGTAATTGCCTCTGTTCTTTTGCTTTCAGATATGAAAAAAACGCTTCTGTTCGGTCTGTTGGCCGCCTCGATGACGCTGTCCGTAACCTCTTGCCACAACCCCGACTACAAATCGGATGAGGATATTGTAGAACAGCCGCTGCCCCCCATTCCGGCTGCTCCTGACACTACCGGCGGCAAAACGGCCCCTGCTAACGCGGCCAACCGCGAAATTAACGCCGTCAACGCCACGGAAGACATCAAGAAGATGCAGCCCGTCATGTAATTTCAGCCACCTGGCTTTATATACGCAGCGCCCACTTGCTCCCAGCAGGTGGGCGCTGATGCGTTAGGTGGCCTAGGCTATGTTGAACGACAGATAAAGAAAACGTCGTTAAAAATAAACGTCATGCTGAGCGCAGCCGACGCATCTCGCGTGCTGGCGTTGAGTTACTATTGCCACATCAGCATGCGAGATGCTTCGACTGCGCTCAGTATGACGTGCTTTATGTTTTCCACACACCCTAGGCCACTTGCCTGACGAAAATCAGCGGATTCTTGCTGTACCTTTGCGCCATGTCTACTCTGTCTATCCGCCGTGGCCGCGAGGCCGATTTGCCCCAGGTCTTAGCCCTGATTCAGGAACTGGCCGTGTATGAGCGCGCCCCTGATGAAGTCACGAATACGCTGGAAGATATGCAACGTGACGGGTTCGGGCCGGACGCCATCTTTAAATTCTTCGTGGCAGAGCAGGAGGGCAAAATACAGGGCATTGCGCTGTACTACACGGCTTATTCTACTTGGAAAGGCCGCATGCTGTACCTCGAAGACTTAGTAGTGACGGAGAAGCTGCGCGGCACCGGCATCGGCAAGCGCCTGTTCGATGCCGTGGTGGCCGAAGCCCGCCACACCGGGGCGCACCGCATGAAGTGGCAGGTGCTGGAGTGGAATGAGCCCGCCATCGGCTTCTACAAGAAAATCGGCGCCAACCTCGACCCCGAATGGCACAACGGTAACCTCACCGCCGAGCAGCTACTGGCCTACAAATGTGAAGTGGTGAAATAGGGATTTAGTGAAATGGTGAAGTTGATGTTTTAGTGGCCTAGAACGTGTCATTGCGAGCGGAGCGAAGCAATGACACGTTCTAGGCCACTAAAACATCAACTTTACCGCCTAGGCCACTACTTCCAGCATCGTGCGGAAAGAGGCGTAGCGGCCGCCAAAGTGTTTCTCTATCTCGTCGCGGAGGGCGGGGGCGGCGAGGCGCTGGTACTCTTCCAGTTGCTCCAGGCTCACGCAGTAGTATTGGGCAGCGTAGGTAATGCCATCGTCTTCTTCGTTGAGGAGACGGCAGAGTTGGCTTTTGAGGAAAAAGCCGGTTTCCATCACCTCAGGCATATGCGTATCGCGCATGTAGGCCACCCACTGATCGGCAATTTCGGGGTCGAGGCTGGTGGTGACGTTGTAGAGAATCATGGGGCAAAGGGTAAGTGACGACGGGCATTGTCGCCAGTAAACGCAGTAGTAGTGCGTAGAAGCACTTTTCAGGGAACAAAGTTCGGGCATCGGCCCGCCATTTTCGCTACTTCTGCTCGTGGAGTTTCAGGATCAAACCCGCATGGGGTCGAAGTGAAAGTCTTGTATACGGCTCTGAATATCCTTGGGAGAAAGCTTTTCCCGAATAGCGGATTGCACCAAGCCCGGCAGTTCGGCGTCGCCGGCAAAGCGCAACGACAGCAATTGGCTAAGCGAAAGTTGCTCTTCCAGGGGGCGCAGACTCTGGCCTGTAATCTCAAAATAGCGCTGACGCACTTCCAGCCGAATAATGCGGTCCTGGAGCGTGAGGGCGTAGTGCTGGCGCAGCATCAGCAGCACCCCAAAGCTCACCACGGCCAAGGCCATCAGGGTAAACCACAGCCTGGATTCTTCGGTGTCGTCGCCGGCCACGGCCAAGTAACGCCGGATGCCGTAGCCCGAGAGGATGAGCAAGGCCGGCAGCAGCACGAAATGGTGCCACGGATACAGCATAGGTGTGTTTTTGGTTGGCTGGTTGGCCATAGGGCAGCGGTTGAAAAGTGAAACAGGTTGGGGAGTTACGAAAAAACTCCAGCTACAAGCTGGAGTTTTCGAATTCTAGTAAGTGTAGACCACTTGGGCTTACATTTTGCTGGCCTTCTTGGCTTCGCGGGCTTTCTTCTTTTCCTCACGCATAGCCGTCTTGGCGGCGCTTTCCTGACGGCGCGCTTCTTTAGCTACGTCCTGCTGGCGGCGCAGCTCCAGCTTCTGCTCTTTCATCTGGCGCTTCTGCTCGCGCATGGCGCTTTTCTGGTCGTTGAGCTGAGCTTTGGTTTGATCTACGCTGCTGCGCGACTGGGCGCTTTGCTGCTTCTGCGCCTCCAGCGTGGTTTTGGCGTCGGCGGCGCGCTGCTGCTGCATTTGCAGCTTAATTTGGGTAGAGTCAACTACCTGGGCTTGAGCGGTATGGCTGCCGATGGCAATAAGTGCGACGGCAGTTATTTTAAAGAAATGTTTCATAGGGGAAGAGGGAATAACCTCGACCCCTAATACGTTTCCGCATTACATTAGTTTGGCACCGGAGGCGCTATTCCTCCACGTAGTCGAGGTCCTTGCCAAACGTTTCGGGCAGGGTGCTCACGGCCCAGAAAGCAATGAGCAGCGACACGCCACCCACCACGGCTCCACTCGCAATCCGGTCGGGGCCTTGCGCCGAGCCGAACGCCAGCGCCACCGCATTGAAGATAGGAACCAGTGCCACCACCGAGCCGCGGGCAAAGTTGGGAGCCGTGGTGGCCACCGTGGCCCGCAAGTTGGTGCCGAATTGCTCCGCCGCCACCGTAACAAACAAGGCCCAGAACCCCACCGACATGCCCAGTACAAAGCAAACGGTGTAGAAGGCCGTGGGTGAGGCGCCGCGTAACCCAAACAGATACACGCCCACCATCAGGCCGCAAAAGGCCAGAAACAACTGCAGCGCCCTGGTTCTGCTACGCATGAGCTGGCTGAGGCTACCGCTGAGAAAGTCGCCGAACACTAGCCCGAAATAGCACCAGAATACTCCTAGGCCTGCCGTAACGGGGCCCGTGAGGCCGAGCGCTTCGCCAAACTCGGGGGCCAGCGTAATTAGAATGCCTACCACAAACCACAACGGCACCCCAATGAGGAGGCACTTGAGGTAGCGCGCCAGGCGGGGGCCGTTGGTGAACAGAGCGAAGAAGTTGCCGCGCTCCACCGACGAAGCCTTTTTCACCTGCTCAAACATCCCCGATTCGTACACGCCCACGCGCAAAGCCAGCAGCGCTAGGCCTAGGCCACCTCCCACGAAGTAGGCGTTGCGCCACCCGAACCGCTCCCCCACCCAGTAGGCCAGCATTGCGCCCGATACGCCTACGGTGGCCACAATCATGGTGCCGTAGCCGCGCTTTTCCTTGGGTAACGTTTCAGATACCAGCGTGATACCGGCGCCCAGTTCGCCCGCTAGGCCTATGCCCGCAATCAAACGCAGCCAGGCATATTGCTCCATCGTCTGCACGAAGCCGTTGGCAATATTGGCCAGGGAGTAGATAAGAATAGAGCCAAACAGCACCGAGAGCCGGCCACGCTTATCACCCAGAACGCCCCACAGAATGCCGCCGAGCAGCATGCCACCCATCTGCATATTGATGAGATACAGCCCCTCGGAGGTAACGGCATCTTTGGCCGTGATGCCCAGATCATTGAGGCTGCGCACCCGCACGATGCTGAACAGAATCAAATCGTAGATATCGACGAAGTAGCCCAAAGCGGCTACTACCACAATGGCACTGAGCAGACCGGTGGTTTTGGGCGGAATAGTAGGAGGGGAGGCGGTTTTCATTAAGTAGGAATTGAGAACCGCAGATTACGCAATTTTCCTCGGCCTACCAGCCCTCCGTGAGTGGCCTAGGCCACTAGCTCCTCGCAGCAGCCATGCGGGCCCATGCCCGGCATATTGTCCTCGAGCTGCACCGTGGAGTGCCCGATGCCAAACTCGTGCTCCAGATCGTGCTGCAGGGTTTGCAGAAACTTATTGTCGAGGCCGGGCTGGCCGGGGCGCACGAGGTGGGCCGTAAGGGCGGTGTCGCGGGTGCTGAGAGGCCAGATGTGCAGGTCGTGGACTTGCGTAACGCCGGGGCGCGCCAGCAAAAACTCCCGGACAGCGGTTACATCAATGCCTTCGGGCACGGCCTGCAGACTGAGCTGCACGGTTTCGCGCAGCAAACCCCAGGAACTCACGCCCACTACGCCCAGAATCACGAAGCTGATAACCGGATCGAGCCAGAGCCAGCCCGTAAAGTACACCAGCGCGCCACCCACTACCACGCCCACCGACACGAGCATGTCCGTGAGCATGTGCAGATATGCCCCACGCACGTTCACGTCGCCCTTTTGTCCGCTCCGGAAAAGCCAGGCCGTAAAGCCGTTGATCAGGATTCCTAGGCCAGCCAGCAGCATCACTGCCGAGCCATTTACCGGGGCCGGATGGCGCAAATGGTCAATGGTTTCCCACAGAATAAACCCCAGGGCCAAATAAAGTAGGGCGGCATTTACCAGCGCCGCCTGTATGGTAATGCCCTTATAGCCATAGGTATATCGCTCCGTAGCGCGGCGGGCGGCTAGCACAGAGGCACCCCAAGCCAGAGCCAGGCTCAACACATCAGATAGGTTGTGGCCCGCATCGGAAAGCAGGGCCGCTGAGTTGGCCCATAGGCCACCCGCTGCCTCGCCTGCCACAAAGAGCAGGTTGAGAATGATGCCCCATTTGAAGGCCTGGCTGAAATTGCCATCGGCGGGAGGGCCGTGGTGCGCGTGGTCGTGTCCGGAGTGGTCGTGGGGCATAGCAGTAAGGTACGCCAGAGAACCCAGGACGGTTTACGGACAGTGGCGTTTGCGGCTGTCGGTTGAGCTAGCAAGTATTAATAAGGAACGTCCTGTTGAGCGGAGTCGAAGCATCTCTACCCCTTCTCTAGGCCAGTTAGTTAGCCAGAGGTAGAGATGCTTCGACTCCGCTCAGCATGACAGATACTTGGGCAACGTCAGCACACGAGAGGATTCGGCTGCATCTCTACAGCCGTTCGTAGAGCATGGGCGCAAACGGATCTTACTATTTAAAGCTCAGCGGTATTACCAGTTTTACACTCATAGTGCGGCCCATGTTGTACACGCCCATGCGGCCGGTGGCGTAGTTGACGGCCGTGTATTTCAGGCGGCTCAGGTGATTCTGGTAGGCCACATCGAACAGGTTGTTGGCGGCCAGATACAGCGAAAACAGCGTTTTGTCTTCGCTATTCACGACGTCGGTGCCCAGACCTACGTTTACGAGCGTGTAGCCGGGCGTGCGGGTTTCCGTGTCGAAAGCGGAGAAAATGCGGTTCTGCGCGAAGTTGTGCTCCACGGCGCCGCGGGCATACAGATTGTGCAGGCGCGAGGTGCCCACCTTCCGGAAGTTCACCCGCAGCTCCGATTGCAGCCTATCGGCGGGAATGAACGGCAGGTACTGCTGGCCTTCAGGCTGGTCGAACTCCAGGGCGCGCACCATCGAAAAGGAGTTCTCGAAGTGCAGCCAGTCGAGGGGGTGGGGGTGAAGGTCGATGCTGACCTCGCCACCCGCCAGCCGGGCATCGCCCTGGCCGTAGCGGAATACCCGGTCGCCGTCGAGGCTCAACGAATCGGAGCCGGCGGCACTAGCGATGCGGCGCGGGAAGATGTAGTTGCTGATGCGGTTGCGAAACGCGTCCACTGACAGGCTTACGTGGTCGGAAGTGAAGTCTAAGCCACCATCCAACTGGAAGCTGGTTTCGGGCTTAAGGTTGGGCTCCCCGATTTCGTAGCGCGTGGTGCCTTCGTGCACGCCGTTGGAGCCCAGCTCGGCAATATTAGGCGCCCGGAAGCCGCGGGCTACGTTGGCCTTCACCAGCCATTTCTCGCTCAGGTTGTAGGCCCCGCCCACGCTGCCGCTCACATTGCGAAATGTACTTTTGAAGCCCGGAAACTTGGTTTCGCCCTGGCCGGCTGGTACGGGCAGCTCGTCTTCATTCAGGTACAGCGCATCGGCCGTGATGCGGCGAATATCATAGCGTAGGCCACCGCTCAGGTCCAACTTGCCGAAGGATTTCTTGGTGACCCCAAACAGGCCGCCATCCAAGAGGCTGTAGGCCGGTATCAGGAATTCGACGCCCTTGTTCTGGTTTTGCTGCTGCATGCCGCTCACGCCCACGGTGGTGTTCCAGCCGTTCAGTTCGGGCAGAAACCAACGCAACGCGTAGTCTACGGTGCGCAGCTGGAAAAACAACGACTTCTCGTCGTAATCGGTGGGGTTACCGAACTCCCGGCGCAGGTTCTGCTGCCAGCCCACGTTCAGGGTAAGCCGGTGCTGGCCCAGAATGAAGTTGTTATCGGTGCCGATGCGCAGGTGGTTGATCTGCTGGCGTGGCACATCCAGCCCGTAGCCCGAGAAGCCGCGGCCCGTCACGATTTCTGTTTCATCGAGGCTATTGGTGCGCAGGAAGCGGCCCGATACAGAGTCCCGCTCACCTTCAATGAGGCCTAGGATCTGGTTGAAGCTATTGAACGTGAGGTGCGAGTAGCCCCAGCTTTTATTGACGCCCACGTAGCCGCTGCCGTTCAGCTCCCGAAAACCGGAGTTGTACACGCGGCCATCGTAGCGGTTGCGGTAGTCGGCGGCTACTTTGCCCGAGCCGCGCACCAGCCAGTTGAAGCCGTTCAGGTTGCCGGC
Organism: Hymenobacter gelipurpurascens; assembly: GCF_900187375.1. Classification (NCBI taxonomy): domain Bacteria; kingdom Pseudomonadati; phylum Bacteroidota; class Cytophagia; order Cytophagales; family Hymenobacteraceae; genus Hymenobacter; species Hymenobacter gelipurpurascens. The sequence goes on from NZ_FYEW01000003.1 coordinate 251,882, forward strand.
GTTCATGAGGGAGTAGCCCTGCTGGTAGTTGTTGGTCTGGTAGTTAGCCGCCACCGAGCCGATAATACGGCCATCTTCCACGGGGTCTTGGGGCAGGAAGTTGATAACACCAGCCAGGCCATCGGAGCCATACAGCAGGGAGCCGGGGCCTTTGATAATCTCGGCCCGATCAATGCTGAATTCGTCAATCTCGATGCCGTGCTCATCGCCCCATTGCTGACCTTCCTGCTTGGCGCCGTTGTTGAGCGTAATCACGCGGTTCGAGCCCAGCCCCCGGATTACGGGTTTGCTGATGGCAGCACCAGTCGTTATCTGGCTAACGCCGGGTGTGTGGGCAATAGCATCAACGGCATTGGTAGCGGCGGCCTGGCGCAGGCTCGTTTGGTCTACAATGCTGGTCGGGATGGAGGAGCGGCGCATCTCGGTGCTAGCCGAAACCCCCGTGACAACCACCTGCCCGATTTCGGTTTCAGTAGGTGTAAGCGTTACTTCCAGGGGCTGCCCGGTGCTGGTATCTACGGTGCGCGCCACGGTGGTGAAGCCCACAAAGCGCACCTGCATCAGAAACCGCCCTTTGGGAAGATTGGCGAACTGAAAAGAGCCATCGGCAGCGGTAGAGGTAGCCTGCCGCAAGTCAGGGAAAACTACGGTGGCGCCTGGGAGTGCCTCGCCAGAAGCCTCATCCGTAACGCGGCCTTTAACTGGAACGGCGGCAACCGCCATCCGCACTGGCCTAGCCGCATTTGGCGCTGGAGTTTGAGCGAAAGCACCACCAGTCAGCAGCGCTAGGCCAGTAGTGAAAATAAATCGGGACATAGTATGCGAATTACGCAGAAGCCAATGAGTGAAGCATGAGGATGCGCAGACTGCACAGCAGCCGCAAAGCATGGCGCAGCACCAAACAAAAGCTGTTGGTGCCTGCACGAGAATCCTCAGAAAAGTAAGTGTACTTGCAGGGGCCTCGCCCGGAAAAAATCAGGCGGTGGCGTAAACCACACGGTAAAAGCCCGTGAATAGGCAGCTGCAGGTAGAAACGGAAGTGGCCTAGGCCAGACTAGGTGGGCCACGTAGGCCTGTCTTCGGAGTGAAAACGGCGAATGCACCGGGCAGCGGCGGAACTGCGGCCGCTGAGCGGTAGATAACGAGTTCCAGCGGCAGCGCTAACGGCTCGGGCGTTTGGAAAAGCTCCTTGTAAAACTGATCGACGTCGCAGTGCTGGTGCTTGGCAGAAAGCAAGGCTTTCTCTTTGGGCCAGTTGCGGGCCTGGGTTGGTTCCTCGGTGGTGTGTTCGTGCGCGTGCAGGGCCAGTACCCATGCATCGGGCAACAGCACCCGCGCAAAGCACAGGAGCAGCACCAAAGCCAGCCGGGACCGAAGAGTACGCATTTGCAACAATGTGTCGTTTGTGGAACAAATGTAAAGCTAAATCCTCACCAACCTACTCAACTGGCCTAGGAAGCTCCATCATCCTTCACGCAACCTTAACTCTCTGAGAACATGCAATAAATATGCTTGTCCGAGCTTTGCAGCATCATAATCCTGTAAACAAGCTTCCTATGAAAACGCTCTCTTTCCGTCTGTTGCTGCGCCTGGCTGCCGTATTGCGTCCTGCCCCGAAACCAACCGCATTAGGTAGTGCCGAGACCTTATTTATATGAGTGGCACGGCACAGCCATCGTTCGGATATCGGCTTGCACGTTTCGGGTATCGTTCAGCTGATAGTGCGAGACGACTACAAGAAGTTAGAAGTAAAATTATAAACTTTTCCAAGGCTAGTATATCTGCCAAGCCAACATCAGGGCAAGCTATAAGAGCCTGATAGATGCGTTATTAATTGCTTGTCGTTGGTATGGAGAAGTTCAACGAGGGAAAAGTTTACTCTATCTATAATTGAACGAAACTAATAAGTGCTCAGGTTACCTTTGTATATACATCGGTTAGGTTCCGGTGGATGAGGTATCTGCAGTATGGTTGGTGTGTTTGGGTCTTTGTGCGTGCAAGTAGCGCCACAGGGACAATTGTTGCGGTGGAAATGGCAGGATGCGGCTTCGTACGAGAGTTTTCAGCAGTCTTTTGAACTGATAGTGGCGGCTTCCCGTGACCATAGCGTGACGCAATGGCTGGCCGATCTTAGTACGATGTCTCCTTTGGGCATCAATGAGCAGCAATGGCTTAGTGAAAACTGGCTGGTACAGTTTGCCGCGTTGGGTATTCACCGGATAGCGCTCATCGAGCCAAACAGCCTGCATAATCAGCTCGTTATTGAAAGCGTATTGGCCGATGGCCGACGCTACACCCACGCCGACATACAGTTCTTCGCCGATGTGCCCGCCGCCCTCGATTGGCTGACCATGTCGGATGCAGGCGTGATAGAAACGCTGGAGCAAGAGTGGCAAGCCGTGTTGGCGGGGTAGAGAAGCCGGGAAAAGTGGCCTACTAACAGGCGTTTGCGCTGCCAAACTGGCAGCTGTATTGGAAGTGGAATGTGGTTTGAAACGCGAATGATCCGCCCGCTAGCCCCTGGCTTGCTGGCATTTCGTCTGATTTTTCGTTTTTAACTCCACTTTTCCAACGCACCATGCAAGAGAAAGGCAGCATCTCGATTCATACCGAGAATATCTTCCCCATCATCAAGAAATTCCTGTATTCTGACCACGAAATATTCCTGCGGGAGTTGGTCAGCAATGCCGTGGATGCCACGCAGAAGCTGAAGAGCCTAGGCCAGTTAGGTGAGTTCAAAGGCGAACTAGGCGACCTGAAAGTGAAGGTAAGCGTGGATAAAGAGGCCCGCACCATCACCATCTCCGACCGCGGCCTGGGCATGACGGGTGAGGAAATCAAGAAGTACATCAACCAGATTGCTTTCTCGGGCGCTTCGGAGTTCGTGGAGAAGTATAAGGAGCAGGATGCCGCCACCAAAGACCAGATCATCGGTAAGTTTGGTATGGGCTTCTACTCGGCCTTTATGGTGGCCAGCGAGGTAGAAATCTTCTCCAAAAGCTACCAGGAAGGCACTGAAGCCGCCCACTGGACCTGCGACGGCAGCACGGAGTTCACGCTCGAAACCGCTGACAAAACCGACCGCGGTACCGATATCGTGCTGCACGTAGCCGAAGACTCCGATGAGTTTCTGGAACCGGCGCGCCTGCGCACCATCCTCACCAAGTACTGCAAATTCCTGCCCATCGAAATCGAGTTCGAAGGGACGGTAATCAACCAGACGGCTCCCATCTGGACCAAGCAGCCCGCCGAGCTGACCGACGAAGACTACAAGAAGTTCTACCACGAGCTCTACCCCATGTCGATGGATGAGCCCTTGTTCTGGATTCATCTCAACGTCGATTATCCGTTCAACCTGACGGGTATTCTGTACTTCCCGAAGGTAAAGGACGAGCTGCAGTTCCAGCGCAACAAAATCCAGCTCTATTCGCGCCAGGTGTTTATTACTGATGAGGTAAAGGACGTGGTGCCCGAGTTCCTGATGCTGCTGCACGGCGTTATCGACTCGCCGGATATTCCGTTGAACGTGTCGCGCAGCTTCCTGCAGGCCGATGCAGCCGTTAAGAAAATCAACACCTACATCACGAAGAAGGTAGCTGACAAGCTCTCCGAGCTGTACCGGAAAGACCGCGCTGGTTTCGAGGAGAAATGGTCGGATATCGGGCTGTTCGTGAAGTACGGCATGCTCTCCGACGAGAAGTTCTATGAGAAGGCCAAGGATTTTGCACTGATGCAGAACGTGGCCGGCAAATTCTTCACCCTAACGGAGTATCAGGAGCACGTACAGGCCAACCAGAAAGACAAGAACGACCAGACCGTGGTGCTCTATACCACCGACCCCGAGGCGCAGCACACCTTCGTGCAGGCCGCTCAGGATCGGGGCTACGATGTGCTGAAGTTGGATGCCGTACTGGACCCGCACTTCATTGGGCAGCTGGAGCAGAAGCTGGAGAAAACCACTTTCAAGCGCGTTGACGCCGACACGGTGGGCAAACTCATCGAGAAAGAGGAGCAGCAGGAAAGCGTGCTCAGCGACGATGACAAAACCAAGCTGCAGGAGCTGTTCAAAGGTGCCATCAGCAACGACCAGATGCACGTGCAGGTAGAGGCGCTTTCGCCGCAGGATGCCCCGGTTATCATCACGCTGCCTGAGTTCATGCGCCGCATGAAAGACATGCAGCGTACGGGCGGTGGCGGCGGCATGCAGATGTTCGGCAACCTGCCCGATAGCTACACGGTGAGCGTCAATGCCAACCACCCAATTTCACAGCGTGTACTGAAAGCGGATGGTGACGCTGGCAGCAAGCTCGCCCGGCAGGCCTACGACCTGGCGCTGCTGGCGCAAGGTATGCTGAAAGGCGAAGCGCTAACTGCGTTTGTGAAGCGCAGCGCTGATTTATTGGCCGCTGAGTAGTCTTAAAAAGTATTCATAGTATAAAGTAGTACAAACCCCTTGGCCTTATAGGTTGAGGGGTTTGTGTTTACAGTGTGTTTATGGAAAGTGGCCTAGGCGTTGGCAGAAGGAAGGTTTAAATGGCTGATCAATCTGGCGGGCACCAAACTCCTATATATTTACGTTCGATGCTGCGAATTCCGTCTGTCCTCCCCATGCGTCTGTTAGGTTCCCCGTTTCCTTTACTCCTAGGCCTGTTGCTGCTGGCAGGTGCCTGCTCCCGCAAAACGGTTTCGTTCAATAGCAAGCCCGAGCCGACTGGCCTAGCCGTTGCGACAGATACTCTTTCCACAACTCGCGACACTACGCAGGCGCCTTCGTTGGTAGCTAAGCGCGTATCGCTTACCAAGGAGCAGGAACGTGCCGCCAAGGAAAAGGAAAAAGCCGCGCAGCGCAAGCCCAAGAAAAAGAAAAACATCTTTTTGGGCGAGCAAATCAAGAAAGGCTATGTGAAGTCGGGGGGTAAAGGCAAAAACCAGAGAATCGAGACGTTCTATTACCTGCGTACATTCCAGCAGCCTAATCCCTACGCCCCAGCCCGGTACGTCTACGACCCCAAAAAGCGCCGGATTCTGAAGGCCAACGGAGAGATTGACGGCAACCAGTTCCGGGTGCTGCACGGGCCATACAAGAAAATGGAAGGGGGCAAAGTAGTCGAAACCGGCTACTACGCTATCGGCACCAAGCACCTGCGCTGGGAAACCTTCACCCGCGACAATATCCTGCTCAATAAGCAGCACTTTGAGATGGGTTTCCCGCGCGACGCTAACGTAACGTACTACGACGCGGGCCAGAAGCAAGTGAAGGAGGTGATACCCTTCGTCAATGGCAAGCTGGAAGGCGATTATGTGCGCTACAATGAGAATGGCCAGTTGGAGTGGGACGGCCAGTTTGAGAACGGCAAGCGCGTCGGGAGCTGGAACCGCTACTGGGGCTTTCGCAACGCCCGCAACCGCCTGCGCTACGAGTACCAGTACGGCGAAACTGGCTACGACCCCGAAGTAACAGAACCCTTGCTGGTGAAAGAGTACAACCGCAATGGGGTTCTGATCTATGAGAAAGATAAGCTGGACAAACGAGGCGAGCCCGATACGGCTAGGCCAGGGTTGAAGAAGTAGGAGAGGCGCAGGGGCAAGTAGCCCTTGGCGCCTCTTTTTTATCAATAGAAAGCATCTTCAAAGTGCTCCACTTGTAGGCCACTGGCAGTGTGGGTAAGGGCCAGAATATCGAAGCGAATATCTCCGGTCCAGTCTAGATCCTCCTGCAGCTGCTCCGCTGCCCGCCGAAACAGCTCCTGTTTGCGAGGCGTCACGAACTCTTCGGGGTAGCCATAGCGGGTGGAGGAGCGCGTCTTGACCTCGACGAATACCAGTAGTTGCTGGCCTAGGCGCACAATCAAATCTACTTCGGCGCGGCCATGGCGGTAGTTACGATGCACTAACTCGTAGCCTTGCTCGAGCAAGTAGGCTAGGGCGGCATCTTCGCCGGCCTGGCCTAGCGCATGGGCAGAAGGTTGCATGTAAACAGAGCAGGCATGGAGAAAAGAGCAGGTGCAAGGCCCCGTTGGTAAGGCACTTTGGCTAGTAGAATCAGGCTTTTGGCTCCGAAGCAACTAATGGAGGTTGGGACTAAAACTAGTACCTTTGCGCCTCTTCTGAGAAGCAGTGGCTCTTACAGTTGCTGTTTTTGCAAAAGACTTTGCCTGCTCCCAGAATGCAGCCTGTTCAGCTTAGTGGCTTTCTGCTAAATAACTAAATTGCTGAATGATAAGGGTGGCCTCGGGTCAGATAGACGCTTAATTTGCCTGCTCTATGGATTTTATTTCGGCTTGCGTAACGCCTTCTACTCCGGTAGCCGCTCCGCAGGTGGCGCCTATAGTACCCGGGCAAAACCGACAGATTGTGGTGCGCCGGCTAGGCCTGGTAGAGTATGTGCCAACCTGGAATCTGCAGGAACAGTTGCTAGCCGATACGCTGGCCATTAAGGCCAGCAACCGCCAGGCCCAGGAAGCCAGTGAAGCGCCAGCCCAAACCCCCAACTACTTGCTGCTGTGCGAGCACCCGCACGTGTACACGCTTGGCAAGAGTGGTAAGCCCGAGCATTTGCTGCTCGATGAGAGTGGCCTAGCAGAGCACGCCGCTACCTTTCACCGCATCAATCGAGGCGGCGACATCACCTACCACGGTCCCGGCCAGCTCGTAGGCTACCCTATTCTCGACCTCGACAATTTCTTTACCGACATTCACCGCTACCTGCGCGTGCTGGAGGAAGCCGTTATCCTGACGCTGGCCGAGTATGGCCTACAGGCCGGCCGTATTGCAGGCCTTACCGGCGTCTGGCTTGATTTTGCAGAAGGCGCCGCCAACCCCCGAAAAATCTGCGCTTTGGGCGTGAAGTGCAGCCGCTGGGTAACCATGCACGGCTTCGCCCTGAACGTTAATACTGACCTGGCCTACTTCGGGCATATCGTGCCTTGTGGCATTACCGATAAAGCCGTTACCTCGCTTCAACAGGAGCTAGGCCACTCTGTGCCGGTAACAGAAGTACAGGAGCGGCTCTTGGTGCATCTGGCCGGGTTATTGGGTGCCGACCTCAGCTCCTGAGAATTTACCTATGAAGAAAGATATTTCATTTGATCCGGTTGAGGGTATCTCCATTGCCATTGTGCCCGACGACCAGGCGGCCACGGAAGAAGGGAAGCCGGGTTGGCAGGTGTACCTGCTCAACCATAATGAGTACCCCATCCAGAACGTCATCGTTAGCTCCAATGGCTATGGCGTTAATCCTGCTGACGGAGAGCCTGTTCGAACTTCTACGCTGCGCCACGTACTACTGGAAGTAGAGCCTCATACCGCGGTGCCCATCGAGCCCATTGATCCGGCGTTGTTTCATTTGAACAACCAGTATTGGGTGAGCTACTACCGCGACAAGAATATCTTCGATAAGAAATTCATTTTCGTGCCCGATTCTATCGTGCCCGAGAATCTCATTCATATTGCCCTGCTCGACCGCTCCGGCGTACTGCATAGCTAGGCCTTCTCTTCATTGTTTCAGCCGACATTTTTCGGCGAGACGTAGTTTTCTGCTTGAGCCGAACCACCATGAGTCACCTTGGAATTCAGTTGGGCCTGTCCTCTCTCTGGGCATTTCTGGTATCGATGTTTGCGGTGCCATCTATCATCTACATCGCCCACCTGAAAAACATGCTCGATACGCCCAATGTGCGCACCGTGCATGAATCCCTGACGCCCCGGCTCGGTGGTGTAGCGGTGTTTGCGGGCTTCATGTCGGCACTCACCATCTTCGCCGATTTAGGCCATGGTATTCAGCAACTGCTGGCTGGCTGCATCGTGTTGTTCTTCGTCGGCCTGAAGGATGACCTAGTGAGTATATCCGTTGCCAAGAAGTTCATCGGCCAGTTACTCGCCACCGGCATCGTCATGATTATGGCCGATGTGCGCATCACTAGTTTCCAGGGAATTCTGGGGGTACAGGAGCTGCCCGTCGGCATCAGCTATGCCTTTACGTTCCTGGTTATCGTGGGTATAACCAACGCCATCAACCTGATTGATGGCCTAGATGGCCTGGCGGGTACCATTGTACTCATTATTGTCAGCACCTTCGGCTATTACTTCTACGCCTACGGCGGACCCAATTACCAGAACTACGCATTCGTATCCGTTTGCGTAATTGGAGGTATGCTGGGTTTTCTTCGATATAACTTCCACAAAGCCAGTATCTTCATGGGCGATACTGGCTCCTTGCTGTGTGGCTTTATCGTTTCTATCCTCACGATTCAGTTTATCGAGATGGGCCTGACAGTAGGCCAGCCATTCGCTTCAGCATCTCCTTCGGTAGCGGCAGGAATTCTATTCGTTCCTCTCTTTGATACGCTGCGCGTGTTTACAGTACGTATGCTGGCGGGCCGCTCGCCTTTTGCCCCCGACAAAAACCACGTACACCACCGGATTCTGGCCATGGGCTTTCAGCAGATCAGTACGGTTATGCTGCTAGGCCTGCTTAATATGGTTGTGATTCTTTTTGTTATCAACTTCGCTTACCTCGGCAATACACTGCTGATTGTTGGGCTGGTAGTATTTTCTGTGCTGTTGAGCTTTCTGCTAGGCGTTTACCAAAGCCGTAGTGCCCGCCAGCGGGTAGCTTCGTAGCCCTGGCTTTTATCTTTCGTCTGTGTCTCGCATTCGTCTTCTTGTGTTGTGGCTTGGGTTGCTTTTGGCCGCCTGCAATACGGCACGTGCAGCCGAATACAAGCCGCTGCCGCCATCTCCCCGGGGTGGCCTCACGCAGGATTGGCTTATTCATGATGAAGCAGGAAACCGACTGATTCTGTACCTGCCAGATTATCATGCCCCCGCCCATGCCTACTATCAGTGGCTAACTATCCGGCCTAGCAAGGCACTGCCCATAAGTTTCACAGCTCGTCAGGGGCTCAGCTTGTTCCTAGACAATCGGCTGGTTTTCACCGCGCGCCATCCGGCCACCTACACCGTTGATCTTGCGAAGTTGCTGCCCGCTGGCGCTCCTATAGGGGTACATTTGCTGTGCGTTTGGGAACCCGAGGCATCTCCCAATTTAGCATCTTTTGCAAACGCCACTTCAACGGCAATAGCACCAAAAGGCAAAGAAGTATCCCGACCCTTGGTCGCTCAGCCGCGCCCTCGCGGCCATCAGGGCCAAACTGTATTCCTGTGCTTCCTGCTGCTGATCGGACTGGCCTACGGCGGAATCCGGGCTACGTATCAGCCGGGCTTTGCCAGAATCTACCAGGTAGAAGGGCTGTGGGGAAAAGCTGCGGCCGAGCAGGATTTTCTGACCAAACCCACTATTACTTGGCTTAATCTAGGGCTGGTTTTGCTCTTCTCCTTCTCCTTTGCCTTACTGTTGGTTGCCATTCATACCAACATCCAAAGCATCGTGATTCTGCGGCGGCTATTTGATGTTCCAGAGTCGGCAATTGTCGTCCGGGTACTGCTTTACACTGCCCTTATAGCCGTATTTATAATTGGTAAATACCTTTTCCTGGAGCTGATGGGCTACATCTTCGATGTAGCGGAACTAGTGATGGTCCAGTACCGGGAATTCGTGCGCACCATTCTGTTTATGGGCCTATTCCTGCCCTTGGTTATGTTTCTATACTTAGGGCTGAATCAGCGTCTCCCCGAAACAGTGCTATGGGTATCCAACGGGGTGGTTTCCTTGCTGTTGATAGGTACTGTGTTACGAGTAGCCCGAACCTTGAGTCAGAAAGCGTCGCTGCTAAATCTACATTTGTTTTCGTACCTTTGCGCCACAGAAGTAATACCTCTGGTAATTCTGCTGAAGCTGATTGTTTTTACCTACTGAACAACACATTACTGCTCGCCTATTCGCGCTGCAGTGTCTGCAATCCCACCTTATTGCCCTAGACTTACTTTTTAACTTATGGCCGAGAGCAACGACAAACCGGGAACGGGCCGTCATGCCAAGCGTATCTCCACTATCCTTGTCACCCAGCCCAAGCCCACGAACGACGTGTCTCCTTACTTTGCTATTGCTGAGAAGTACGGTATTAAGGTAGACTTTCGTGAGTTTATTGAGGTGCAGCCTGTTTCCTATAAGGATTTTCGCAAGGAGAAGGTGAACATCGCCGATCATACGGCCATTATTTTCACGAGCCGGAATGCAGTTGACCATTTCTTTCGCATTTGCCAAGAGGCGAAGATCGAAATGCCTGCCGAAATGAAATACTTCTGTATCTCTGAGCAAACGGCCAATTATCTGCAGAAGTATATTGTACTGCGTAAGCGTAAGCTATTCGTAGGCCAGCGCACCGCCGCCGATCTGTTTGATGTTATTAAAAAGCATAAGGGCGAAAAGTTCTTATACCCCTGCTCCGATATTCGCAAAGACGATATTCCTGAGTTTATGCGGGCCAACGGCTTCAAGTTTACGGAAGCCGTAATCTATCGCACGGTTGCTAGTGACCTCTCCGATTTGTCGGATGTAAAATACGACTGCATCGCCTTCTTCAGTCCTTCAGGCATCAGCTCCCTGTTCATCAACTTCCCTGATTTTGAACAGAATGGCACCCGTATTGCGGCGTTCGGTCCTACAACTGCTAAGGCAGTAACAGAAGCTGGCCTAGAGTTGGATATTGAAGCACCACAGCCAAATGCGCCTTCCATGACGGGAGCTATTGAGGCTTATATTCGTTTGCATCACGGCACTGATAATAGCAAGGAAAAGAATAAAAGCGGCAAGCAAAGCGCCTGATTCTGAGCGCGGGATAACTAAGTAATATGGTTTCCCGTTTGTTTCTTACCAGGATTGGTTACAGAGGGTTTTTTGTATACATTTGGAAGCCGCTGTCTTCTTTATACCTGTGTAACTTACGCGAAGTCAGCTGCTTATATGAAGAGAATTATATTTTCTGCTTGCTTCCTGTTTGCTGTAGCAGGTACTGCTGTGGCTCAGCAGCAACCTCAGTTCAGCCATTACGGCTTCAATGGCATGTATCTTAATCCTGCTTATGCCGGGATCAAAGGCCAAGGGGAGATAACTGCTATCGGCCGTTCACAATATTATGGTTACAATGCCACCTTTGATAACGGTGGTTCGCTTCAGACCGCTTCTTTAACGGCATCAATCCCAGTAGCTGCTATTGGCGGAGGGCTTGGTATTGGAATCTATCGCGACAAGGTAGCGCAGTTAGCTACCACCAATGCTCAGCTTTCTTATTCTAAGCATATCAAAATAGGCGAAGGACGATTAGGGTTGGGTGTTCAGGCGATTTTCAACAATATATATCAAGGCACCTATCGGTTTGTTGACGAAGGGGATGTCAAAATCCCTAGAGAAGGATCTGACCAGAAATTTGACGCGGGTGCAGGCGTTTGGTATGAGTCTGAAAAGCTTTACGCAGGCCTAAGCGTTAATAACCTGTTTCGTTCCGGATATAAGTTTAATAGCGAAGTAGTAGGAGGTAAGACCGCTGAGTATATCAACGAGAACCATGCCTACCTCACAGCCGGCTATAATATTGAGGCCTCCTCTTCCGTTGTTGTCACACCAACTGTGTTGATGAAAATGGTGATGCCAGGTAAATTTGGTGACAACAACAAATTCAGCTTCAAAAACAACTCGTATGAAGCTGGCGTACGCGCCACTTTCGATGATCGGTTCTGGGGAGGGATAGGATATAGGTACGATGAATCGTTTACTGGCATGGCTGGCCTGAGTTTTGCTAAGGATAACGCAATCAGGGTGGGATTAGCCTACGACCTAGTTGCATTTAATCAAGATGCGCGGGCCTTGAGCTCTTTTGAGCTTTTACTCTCCTACCGTCTCCCCAAACCAGGACTGCTTACGCGTCCTGCTATCCGCACCCCGCGATACAGCTTCTAGTTATAAGAGGCAAAAACAGGGCTGCGGATGCTCTGACTCAGTGGTATCTATGAAATTTAGCTTATCTGTACTAACTCACTGCTTTCCATCGTTTAACCGAAAGCAACATCGGTTTATAAACATTTGGGATGCATTGTGTGAAAGGCTTGTGTACGAACGTACAAATAGCTAGATTTGCCGGCTCACAAAATTGTAATCTTTGGGTATCGCCGCCTGAACAGTCTTTTTTCTTCCTCACATGAACAAGTTTCTCATTTTGCCTCTCGTTGCGTTTTCAACGCTCTTGCTGGGAGGCTGTGGTTTTGGCAAAGGACCGCAAGGCGACCTGGTCGGGGCAGAGGATCGTCCCGAGTTCAACCCACAAGAGGTGCCTTTTGGTATGGTGCCTTGTCCAGGCGGTACATTCCATATGGGCCAAACCGACCAAGATATTTCGGCCTCTATGGTCAACATGAACAAGCAGGTGACCATTGCCGGCTTTTACATGGATGAGACCGAGATTACCAATAATGAATATCGTCAATTCATGAATGCTATTCGTCAGGACTCTATCGATGTACTGGGCGAAGAATATGTGATGACGGAACTCTACCCAGATACCACGGTATGGGTACGTGACTTCACCTATCACATGGGTGACCCTCTGATGGAGTATTATTATACCCATCCTGCTTTCGACGATTATCCAGTAGTAGGTGTTGATTGGTTTGCTGCAAAATATTTCTGCAACTGGCGCACCAAAAACAAGAACGCAGCCAACGAAGAAGCTGGTGTAGCTCCTACCCCGAACTTCCGTCTGCCTTCCGAAGCTGAATGGGAATATGCTGCTCGTGGTGGCCGCGATTTGGCTACGTATCCATGGGGCGGCCCTTATCTGCGCAACTCCAAGGGCTGTATGTTGGCTAACTTCAAGCCTGGTCGTGGTGATTATGCCTCTGATGGATATGCATACACTTCGCCTGTTGGAGCATTCTTCCCTAACGATTTTGGCTTGTACGACATGTCTGGCAACGTAGCAGAATGGTGCGATGATGCTTATATGGAGGCATCTGTTCCAGTCGTTTGGGATATGAACCCTACCAACCCGGATGATAATGAGCCCCGGAAAGTAGTACGTGGAGGATCTTGGAAGGACATTGCTTATTTCCTTGAGACCGGCACGCGCAACTTTGAATACCAGGACTCTGCCCGCTCTTACATTGGTTTCCGCACTGCCATGATTCAAATCGGCATGGGAACAAATGGCAACCTGCAATAAGGATAACTGCTGAACAGCATAACCTATATTAGCTCACCCCGCCTCATTACACCTTCTGCATTCCCTTTTACTTCATCAACTTCACCAACTTCTTTTTTAATTTAACAACATGGCAGCAAAAGGCGGTAACTTCATGTATGACGTGGTTATGCCCAAGGTGTATGGCATCGGGGCCGCAGTCGTAATTATCGGAGCATTGTTCAAGATTCTGCACTGGAAAGGTGCTGACGTAATGCTTATGGTAGGACTAGGTACCGAAGCACTTATCTTCTTCTTGAGCGCATTCCAACCTAATCCCAAAGACGTTGATTGGTCTTTGGTTTATCCTGAGCTAAGCGAAGGTTACGATCCTTCTACCAATAGCAACAAATTTGTTGAGCAGAGTACCGGCACTGGCCTGACGCGCAAGCTGGACGATATGCTGAAAGATGCTAACGTAACTCCAGAGGCCATCAACTCGCTAGGCCAGGGTCTGAACCGTTTGAGCACTACTACGCAGCAGCTTTCGCAACTTGGCGATGCTACCAACGCTACGGATGAGTACACGACTAAAGTTCGCTCAGCCGCTCAATCTTTGGAGCGTATCAACGAAGCTTACGGCAAAACTGCTCAGGCAATGACTGCCATGGCTGATGCTACTTCTGATGCCAAAGAATATCATCTGCAGGTACAGAACGTGACCAAAAACTTGGGCGCTCTGAATGCAGTGTATGAGATGGAATTGCAGGATGCTAACACGCACCTGAAGTCCATGAACAAATTCTACGGTACCCTGTCGCAGGCTATGGAAAACCTGACCGAGGCCGGTAAAGAGACAGAGCAGTTCAAGCAGGAAGTAACCAGCCTGACGACCAACCTCAGCTCACTCAACCGTGTTTACGGTAACATGCTGAATGCAATGCGTGCTACTAGCTAAGGCTAGTTTGCTCTCATGTTTCAGGTTTAGTTCACCCAGTATAGAATAGTCAATACACGATGGCGGGAGGTAAAGAGACTCCACGGCAGAAGATGATCGGGATGATGTACTTGGTACTCACCGCTCTTCTGGCCCTTCAAGTAAACTCAGCAATTCTGCTAAAGTTCAAGTTCCTTGACGAAAGCCTCGGTTCCATTAACGATAAAGTATCGAATGCGAACGAAGGTGCGGTAAAAGGAATCAAGGCTCAGGTTGAGAAGAACCGTAACCAAGCACGGGACCTTGCTGTATTAAAGCAAAGCGAAGAAATTCGGGACCGTACCAAGCAAACTCTGTCTTACCTTGATGAAGTGCGCAGCAAGTTGCTGACTGCTACTGAAAACAAAGGCAAGAATGAGTTCAAGAACATGAGCGCCGAGGATAAGGTAGCCATCACTATGTTGGGTGGTAGCCGTAACGGGGAGGCGTATAAAATGAAAGATGAGCTGAACAAGTATTCAGCTTATATCAAGCAGTTTGTTCCTAATGCTGGTTTGTTGGCACTTGATGCCCGCGAAGACAACATGGTGACAGACCCTGATCAGAAAAGCAAGAACTTTGCTGAACTGAACTTTGAGAACACGCCGGTAGTAGCAGCTTTGGCTGTGCTTTCACAAAAGGAAGCCGAAGTACTCAAGTACGAATCCGATGCTCTGGCTGCGCAGGCAGCTAAAGTTGGAGGTAGTGTTATTGTATTCGATAAGATTGGCGCTTTCGCCAGTGCTGAGTCAAATACCGTTGCCGCTGGTACTAAGTACAAAGCTGAGCTATTCTTGACCGCTTCTGCATCTGGTCTAAATCCTTCTATGACGCTCAACGGTTCTCCGTTGGCAGTGGGCCCAGATGGCAAAGCTAAAGTAGAGTTTACTGCTCGTCCTGGTGCATTCGATGCCGGTGGAAACGCCAAAGCTTCTTGGACTGGCACTATCCGTTTCAAGCAAAATGGCCGCGATACTACTTTCAAAGTAACGGTTCCTTATACTGTTACTAAGCCAGTAATGCAGGTACAGTCTGCTTCTGTACAGGCACTTTACTTTAAGTGCGGTAACAAGCTTAGCGTGCAGGTGCCTGCTCTAGGCGCACAGTATGATCCTAGCTTCTCTGCTTCAGGTGCTTCTACTATTAAAGGTTCTGCAAAAGGAGAAGTAACTCTAGTTCCAAATGCTAGAGAGGTAACCCTGAGCGTTAGCAGCGGCGGTAACGCTATTGGCTCGCAAACTTTCCAGGTGCGTCCAATTCCTAAGCCTGAGATTAAGTGCATCGTTGGTGGCCGCGAGGCTAACGAAAAACAAGGTACTCCAATCATTGCTGTCCGCAACTTGCAGTTGCGTGCTGTAGCTGATGCTGGCTTTGCTACCTTCCTGCCTGATGATGCTCGTTTCCGTGTAACCCGCTACGAGGTTACGCTGGTTCGTGGTCCTCGTCCAGTAATGCAGACCATTCAGGTTAATGGCCCTGCAATTGATTTGAGCAGTGTTGTAAATACTGCCCGTGCCGGTGACCGTCTGTACATTGAGGTGAAGGAAGTGCAGCGCAGAAACTTCCAGGATAATACGGAGCAGGTTAATGTTTCTAAGCAGTTCAATATTCCACTGCTATAATCGTTACTGTACCGAACTAACTTCAGCGCTTTTTTGATTACCACGGTATGAACAAATTCCTCTCCTTCGCCGCTCTGACGGCCGGCTTGATGCTGTCGGTGGCAGCCTCGGCTCAGGAACAAGCTACCACCGCTAGCAGCAATGGCTCGTACCGCCCGATTCCTAATTCGGACATCATGTTCCGGAAGACGATCTGGCGCGCTATTGACCTACGCGAGAAGCAAAACAAACCGATGTTCGCTGAAGGCAAAGAGATTAGCCGCGTTATCATTGACGCTGTAAAGCGTGGTGAACTACAGGCTTATCGCAATGACTCTCTGACTTCTACATTTTCAGCGAAAGAACTTTCGTCGAACATGTCATATGCCGAAGCCAGTGCGGGCCTCAGCGATGAAGAAAGAGCAGCCGGCTTCACCGAGGAAAGCGCTGACGATAGTTGGGATAAACCTGCTGCATCTACCAGGAAGCCAAAGCTTGATGCTAATGGTAAGCCGATGAGAGACCGTAGAGGGAATATCATCTACCAAACGGTAGCTGCTGCTCCTGCGGCGCCTGCTGTTCCTTCAAGCTACGAGTATCGCCCCAAGGACCTCTACCAGATGGAAATGAAGGAGGATATGATCTTCGACAAGAAACGGTCGCGGATGTATCACGACATCAAAACCATCACGATGTTGGTGCCTTCAACGTTGGCTGCTAACGTTTCAGGTATTGAAAAAACTATCGGAACGTTCAAATACAGCGATTTGGTGAAGGTGTTCCGGAATAATCCGGATAAGGCTATCTGGTTTAATCCCCAGAACGATGCCCAGCACAAGAACTTAGCTGATGCATTTGAACTGTGGCTTTTCAACTCCTACATCGTAAAGGTGTCGAACCCAGATGACTCCCGCCTCGACGCAATATATGGCAGCCAGCAGCAAGGCATCTTAGCCTCGCAGCAAGCAGCCGCAGATTTGATTGAGTACGAGTACAACCTCTGGAGCTTCTAAGCATTAAGCAGTCAAAAAAAGGCCCTCATGGATATTCCATGAGGGCCTTTTTTATTCTCAAGTGTAGCATCAACATCAAACAATAAAGCTAGATGCCTTACAACTTAAAATCTGGCCTAGCTATTCACTTTGGGTAAAATAATCCAGCAAAATTCGGGCTTTAGCTTTACCCACTTCAGCTACTAATTCAGTCTCTGACAGCTCCTTTATCTTTTTAACGGACTTGAATTTTGTAAGAAGCTTGTCAGCTGTAACTGGCCCTAAGCCCTTTACATCGGTTAGTTCGGTCTTAAGGGTAGCAGCATCGCGGCGGCTGCGATGGAAGGTGATGCCGAAGCGGTGCACTTCGTCGCGCATGCGCTGGAAAAGGCGTAGCGATTCGCTTTTCTTATCTATGTACAGGGGCAAAGGGTCGTTGGGAACGTAGATTTCTTCCAGGCGTTTCGCTATGCCGATGACGGCCATCTGGCCCCAGAGGTTAAGGTCTTTCAGGGCTTTCACCGCCATGCCAAGCTGGCCTTTGCCACCATCCACAATAACGAGCTGTGGTAGGCTTGCCCCTTCATCAATAAGGCGGCGGTAACGGCGGGTCACAACCTCATACATGGAGTCAAAGTCGTTAGGACCGATAACCGTCTTGATGTGGTAATGTCGGTAGTCCTTCTTGCTAGGCCTAGCATTGCGGAAACAGACCATAGCGGCTACCGGATTATCTCCTTGGAAGTTGGAGTTGTCAAAGCATTCTATGTGCTTAGGTAGCTCCGTCAGGCGTAAATCCTTCTTGATGGTTTCCATGATCCGGACCTCATTCAGGTCCTTGCTTCGGTCATTCATGCTTTCCTTCTCCTTGCGCAGATAAAGCACGTTTTTCAGGCTCAATTCCATGAGCTTGCGCTTATCACCGATCTGAGGCTGTGTTACGGCCACGCCGGGCAAGGGCAGGGTAGGCGTAGCAACATTCGTCAGGATTTCCTTCGACTGGCTTTCGAATTCCTGCCGCATCTGCATAATCATAGAAGTCAGGATCTCGTCATCGGGCTCATCGAGTTTCTTCTGAACTTCTACTGATTGCGTCAGAATAATACTGCCATTCATCACCTTGAGATAATTGATGAAGGCTGACTTCTCATTAGAGGCAATACTGAACACATCGATATTGGACAACGACGCATTGACGATTGTGCTCTTGCTCTGAAACTCGTCCAGCTTGTCGAGTTTCTGCTTGAGCTGATGCGCCAACTCATACTGTTGTTCCTGAGCTGCCTGCATCATCTTCTCGCGGAAATACTGCTTGGGTAAGCGTAAGTCGCCGTTCAGAATCTGCCGGATCTGCTGGATATACTGATTATAGGTTTCCTCATCCTGTAGGCCTTCACAAGGCCCTTTGCAGTTGCCCAGGTGGTACTCCAGGCACACTTTGAACTTACCTGCCTCCACATTCTGAGGCGATAGGTTATAGGTGCAAGTGCGAAGCGGATAAAGTGCCCGAATCAGCTCCAAAAGCAGGTTCATACCCGTTACGTTGGCATACGGGCCATAATAGCGTCCGTCGCCGGGCTTCTTATTACGGGTCGGAATCAGGCGTGGAAAACGCTCATTGGTCAGCAGCAAATAAGGATACGTTTTGCCATCTTTCAGCAGGATATTGTATTTGGGCTGATGCTGCTTGATCAGGTTGTTTTCCAGCAGGAACGCGTCAGATTCAGAATCAACTATCGTGAATTCGATTCGGTTGATGTTCTTGACCAGTTGCTGGGTCTTCTTATTGTGGTCTTGCTTCGTGAAATAGCTGCTCACACGCTTGCGCAGGTCAATGGCCTTCCCCACGTAGATAATGGTGTCGGTTACATCGAAATACTTGTAGACGCCCGGACGGTGAGGGAGTTGGCGGATTTGCTCCTGCAGATGGTCTTTCGCAGCCATGTAATACGGATTGTCACTGTTAGCCTTGCGTACGCGGCCGCCAGCGACTGGTTGGGGAATTAAGGAGTAAGCCTGCCCGCTGGCGCTAGGCCACTTGGGTGAGGCGTGGGCTGATCAGTAACAAAAATTGACCAGCAAAAGTCGCTGGTCAATTTCATTTTCTCAGTGAAAAAGTGGCCTAGGCCTAGCAAAAGAGCGCGCTAGTGGCCTAGATGTCCTGGTCCTGCAGATCATTCAGGTCCACTTGGTTTAGCTTTTGGTCGTAGGGAATTGTATCGCGCTGTGCCCCGCCGTAGTAGCGTGAGCAGTCGATTTCGATGCTGAGTGGCTTTTCAGGTTTAGGGAAAGGACCCATATTAATGCCAATGCTTTTGTCGGCGTAGACTTTGCGCATAAACAAGCCATAGATAGGCAACGCTAAGCGCGAACCCTGTCCGTAGGCTCCCGTGCGGAAGTGGACGCTCCGGTCCTCGCCACCCACCCAAGTGCCACATACCAAGTCCGGCGTCAGGCCCATAAACCAGCCATCGGAGTAGTTGCTGGTAGTGCCGGTTTTAGCGCCCATCTCATACGGGAATTTAAAGCCGTTTTTGAGGATGATTGACGTGCCGCCCTGCTCTTCGGTAGCGCCGCGCAGCATATACGTCATGAGGTAGGCCGTTTCCTCGCTGAGCGCTTCTCGGGTCTGGGGAGTGAAATCGCGCAGTACGTTGCCGTTTTTGTCTTCAATGCGCGTAACCATGATAGGAGAGGTCCAGACGCCTTTGTTCACAAACGTGCTGTAGGCTCCCGCTAGCTCGTAGATGCTCACATCGGAGGAGCCAAAGCCCACTGCCGGAACGGCCTCGATGGGTGAAGTGATGCCCAAACGCTTAGCGTAGCTGACAATGGTTTCTGGCTCTAGCTTTTGCACCAGCCAAGCCGTAATGGAGTTCATGGAGCGTGCCAGTGCCTGCCGAAGCGTGAAGGAGCGACCGGAGAAGCTGCCCTCGAAGTTTCGGGGGGTGTAGGCCGGCCGGCCGCGCTCAGCAGGGAAGGTGGTGGCTACGTCGGGGCGCTGATAGCAGGGTGAATAGCCTTGGTCGATGGCAGCTACATATACAAACGGCTTAAAGGTAGAGCCAGGCTGACGTTTGCCCTGCTTCACGTGGTCGTACTTGATGTACTTGAAGTTGATGCCACCTACCCAGGCCTTCACTTGGCCATTCAGCGGGTTCATGGCCATAAAGCCCGAGTGCATGATGCGCTTGTAGTACGCCAGTGAGTCCATTGGCGACATCAGCACTTCCTTCTCGCCGCCCTGCCATGTGAAGACTTTCATCTTGTACTTCTTATTCAGATAGTACTTGATGGAGTCTTTATTTCCCTCAAAACGATTGGTAAGTGACTTGTAACGCTCCGTGCGCTGAATGCTGCTGTTCAGGAAGTTGGGGATGACTTTGCCGTTCTCATCGCGCCACGGCTGCTGTCCTTTCCATTGCTGATCAAACCACTTCTGCTGCAGCTTCATGTGCTCTGCCACCGCCGATTCTGCATATTTCTGCATGCGCGAGTCGATGGTGGTATAGATTTTCAGGCCATCGGCGTACAGATCGTGGTCGGTTTCCTTGGCCCATGCTTTCAGCATTTTGCTTACCTCTACCCGGAAGTAAGGCGCAATACCTTCGTTCTGATTCTCAACTTTGTAATCAAGTTTGATAGGCCTAGCCACCGCAGTCTGATAGGCGGTTTGGTCTATATACTTGTACTTGTTCATTTGGCTCAGCACCCAGTCGCGGCGGCGCTTGGAGCGCTCCGGGTTGCGCACTGGGTTAAACCACGATGGGCCATTGACCACGCCCACCAACAGGGCTGCTTCCTCCAGCTTCAAATCAGCCGGTTTCTTATTGAAGAAGGTTTTCGCTGCTACCGTAATGCCGAAAGCATTCGAGCCATATTCGGCCGTATTGAGGTACATGCGCAGAATCTCGCGCTTGGTATAGTTGCGCTCCAGGCGCACGGCCATAATCCATTCCTTGGTCTTGATGATAATCATCCGTAGGCCAGGTACATCATTCAGGCTGCCGTCGTTGAGGTCTTCACGAGTACGGAATAGCATTTTGGCCACCTGCTGGGTGAGCGTGGAGGCACCACCGCTTTTGCGCATCGTTACAATGCCAGCCGCCGCGCGGCCCAGACCCTTCAGGTCGATGCCGGAGTGCTCCTCAAAGCGGGCATCTTCTGTGGCAATAAGCGCATCTACTAAGTGTTGGGGGAGTTCCTCATATTCAGCAGGGGTGCGGTTCTCGTGGAAGTATTTGCCCATTAGCTTGCCATCGGCCGAATAGATTTCGGAGGCCAGCTCGCTTTTCGGGTTCTCAAGCGTTTTGAGGTTGGGCATGCGCCCAAACAGGTTCAGGAAGTTGATACTAACGGCCAAGACGAACAGAATCAGGCCCAGAATTCCGGCTCCGAATAATACCCAAAAGGTGCGGGTAATGCCGGTAAACCGGCCTGGGGAGCTAGACTTGCGGGACGTAGATTTGGGCTTGGTGGCGGGCTGAGCCATTTGGTTGAGTAGGTGATGAAGAGCAAAGCAAGGAAAAGAGCTTTACTGCAAAGTAAATTCAGAAGCTGGACACTATTGCTGATAAGGCTTTCAGCCTAGCGGTAGTTCTGCTGATAGAAGCGCTGGTATTCCTCCAAGTCTTTCGATTGGAGTAAGAGGGGCATGTTATCAATACCGATAACTAGGGTTTGGTAACCCGCACCGCGCAGTTTGCTCAGGGGCGATTGGGGGCCGCGCAGCTTCAGGGCATAGCTCTGCGCAACTTTCGCGCCGGGTAAAGCCTGGATCAGAACTAATTCCTGCGCGTCTCCAAAAGCCTGTTGCTGCACCTTGAGTTGGCTGGCTTTGTAAAAACGAGCATTGTAGGCCTCTAGTTGAGCTGGTAGGCCAGTAAGTGGTGCCGCACCTTTCGGGAATACCAGCACCACCATATGCTGCGTATTCTGATCTGCCTTGAATGGGGTTACTGGTTTGGCGGGTGCAGCCGGGGGGGAGCTGGCAACGGCCGCAGCCGGTGAAGCGGCTGCAGGAGCCTGTGTGGGAGTAGCAGGAGTAGGAATAGTAACAACAGCTGTATCCGTCGGCGGCGTTTTAGGCTGCGCGGGTAGCTTTTTGCCGCGGGCCCGAGCCTGGGCGGCCGCTTGCCGGGCTGCTTTCACTGGGTCAATCGGGGGCGTAGCTGGAGCAGTTGGTTTAGTGGGAGCAACAGCAGCTGAGTCTGTTGAGGGCACAGGTGAAACCGGCGTAGGCGTTGTGGTGGGTGCAGCCTGCGTCGGTTCTGCTGGTGTGCCAGCCTGGCCTACGGGCTGCTTGGGAGCGGCTACCGGCGCTGGTACTGCGGGTGCGGCCGGCGACTCATTTTCACCATAGAAAATACGCATCCGGTTTTCAACCTCGCCGGGGCGAAAAGCCGAAACAACAGGCTTGTCCATGGAAGCCAGTGCCCCCGTAATTTTCCCCGATTCGTACTCCTTGTACATCGCCATCAAGGAAGCGGCCTGTGGGGCAAGCGGGCTTTCAGGATAGTCTTTGTAAAACTTCTCCACTGCTGCTTTTGCCGTGCGCGGTGGCTGGGTGCGGATAGCTAGCAGCGTGTTGAGAAACGCAAGTCGGTCGTTGAGGTCGTTTTCTGGGTACTGCTTATTGGCTCGCGCCAGCACGGCGGTAGCCTTTTTAAACTCCTGCTTTTTATAGAACGTGAAGGCTGAATCTACTAGAATGCCCACCTGCGCATTAACCAGAGACGTGCGACGCAGGTATTCCGGGTCCGCTACCAGACGTGCATAAGAGGAATTGGCGTATTCCTGCCGCAGGCGTGCAGCATAGGCTTCGGCTTTGTCGGCCTCAGGCTTCTCCTTATAAATAAGGTAAAGAATATAGAGGGTCTCGGCGGTATGCGGGCCTTTGGGGAAGCGAGTGAGGAGTTTCTCGTAGGTGGCTGCCGCCGGAACAGGCTCTCGTAGCTGCTGATTGTAGATGCCGCCCAATTGGTAGAGTGCCTCCTGTACCTGAGCCTGCGAGGCCTGCATCTGGGCATCCGTAAGCGGCAGGTTCTGCCGATAGCTAGCTACTAGGCCCCGAAGCTGAGCTGCGGGGTCGGTGGCAGCGGCTGGCTGATCTACCAGACCCGGATTGTTGACGGTGCTGCTGCCTACTCCCGCAATGGAGACAGGCACGTTGCCCCCTTGCGGCGTAACGGGCGAGTTGCTGGCCTGTGTCACGAAGCGCCAGTTATCCTGCAGCGGCCGGTCGCCCCACTTCCGCAGAAACTCGCTGCGAGCCGTGCTCAGTGATGTTGGGTTATCGAAATACCATTTGGCGCCCGTGCTCATATCAGCAAAAGCCGCCGGATCCATGTTGGGCTGTCCGTCGCGGGCCGTACTCACGCCCGTGGAGGTCTGCAACTCGCGCTGTGCTTCCTTGGCTTGGCGGGCGGCTAAGGCTTCGGCCTGCTGTCGCCGCTTATCGAACTCTGTTTGGGCGTAGGCCACTAAACGGGTTCGTAGGGTGGCAGTATCCAAGCGAGCCAGAGTCTGCAGGCTATCCTGCGTCTCGATGATAGTCAGCTGCTGCGAAAAATCCTTTAGCGTAGCCGCCCGCTCGGCAATGGCGGCATACTCCGGCGCTTCCTTGGGCAATGCTTGTACCGTGCTGTCGTAGTAGGCGGCAGCCAGGCGGTAGCGCTGCAGGTTTTCGTAGTAGATGCGCCCCGCTAGCAGGTAGGTATAAGACTTCTGGCTCCGATTGGTTGAGGGCGTGCGGGCCGACTGCTGCAGCAGCGTCAAGGCCTCCGGGTAGCGCTGCTGCCGGTAGTTCAGCCGCGCCATCTCGTAATAAATCTTGTCCCGGTACTCCTTGTTTTTGTTGTCTTTAAGCAGCTTCGCAAAGTACTTGTCAATGCGGGCGCGGTCAGTCTGATTTAGGTCCGATACCTGGCCTAGCATCAGCTTGCTAAAGAAATCCAGCTCATAAGGCGGGTTCTTCTTCAGAATCTGGTTCAGCTCCGCATATGCTTTCTTGTCATCGCCTTGCGCTTGATATAGCTGGGCGAGGATATAGCGCGTGCGCGACTGCTCATCCTTTGGCGTGATGAGCGAGATAGCACGCTCAAGTTGGTCAATAGCTTTGGCTTGTTCCCCGACACGCAAGTAGTACTCGGCCCGCGTCAGGAAAAGCTCCCGCGCATTCAGTGGGGTGCCCTGTTCTTTATCCAGAATATCTGATACCGCTGCGGCACTTTCAAGCTCTTTGGTGGCCAAAAAAGTGCGCATCAGCCAAATCAGCGCCTCGTGGCGGACATTAGGATCCTGGCTGGTGGTGTTTACATATTTAAAAGTCTTGGCTGCGTCTTCGTACTCCGCCTTATAGTAGCGGGCTTTCCCCACCAATACGTAGCTGTCATCAGTCCAGTCGGAGCCAGGCCGGTGCTGAATCGGCAAGGATGCTTTCTTGATAATATCTTCCATGTCGGCCGCAATTCGGCCTACTGTTGCCTCATCAAGCGTCGGAAACAAGGGAAGAACTCGGTTGTAGTCGTTTGGGCGGGACTTCTCCAGCAGAGAAAGCTCTGTCGCCTTCATCTTTTCCCGCGCCAGGAAATAGGCATTGTCGCGGGCAACTATATTATCATAGGTGTGGCCTACCAAGGAGCGTCGCTCTGATGAGCAGCCAATGGCGCCCACCAGCAACAGCAAAACTGCAGTTGGCGCAAGTACTAGACGGAAGAGGGAGGTAGACGTCGGATTTGTCACAAGGCAGCTTAAAGGCTCGAAAGCAGGAGCAAGCAGAAAACGCGCTGTTCCTGCCTATTCGTTCGGAAGGAGTGGAGCTACTTCTGTAACGCAGCACTAGGGGTAAAATTACGGCATTAATTTTTGACCGTTGTCGGCGTCAGAATCCGGTGTTTCTCAAGTTCTGCGGGTGGCCTAGGCCAGGTATGCCAACCTGCTGGGCGTAACCTCGTACTTTTGCATCCCCTTTGGTAGCACCCACTATGCCAACTCCCACGCCCACACCACCTAAGCCCACCGATGACGGCTCCTCGCAGGACCGTTTGCGCAGCTTTGCCCGCTACTCTGGCATAGGAGTTCAGATGCTGGCTACTATTGGCTTGAGCACCTGGGCCGGCTACTGGCTCGATGGGCACTTCCAGAACAAAACCCCGTGGTTTACGCTGAGCTTGATGCTGCTAGGCCTGTTCGCTGCCTTATATAATGTGATTCGCTCGGTCACGAAAAACCAATAACTGTTCCTGTGAAGCCTTTCCTTCGTCCGTATCTGCTGTTCTGCCTACTCACAGGCTTCGTGCTGTATGCGCTCTACACGCAGTTCGGGCCGCGCATCATTCATCCGTTCACGGCCTATACGTTTGCCTTCTTCACCGTGCTTACGTTTCTGACCTACTGGGCTACCGCTAAACTGGTGCAGGCCAACCCAGAAAACTTTCTGGTGGCCTACTTCGGCTCCATGGTGGTTCGGCTGCTTTTGTCGCTTACGCTGGTGCTGGTGTACCTTTTTGCTGGTGGCGGACGCGAAGGTGATGGGCAGTGGGCTTTCCTAGGAAGCTTCTTTATCCTGTATTTTCTCTTCGCCGGGTTTGAAGTGTGGGCCGTTCTGAGTAACTTGCGCCCGTTTTCAAAACCGGGTGAAATCACAAAATGAAGATTTCGTGAATATATCCCTAAGCCCCTCTGAATGAAGCGCTTATTACTAGCACTCTTCTGTCTTATCTCGTTTTCCGTCTACGCCAACGAGCCGACGGCAACGACCGCAGAAGCCACCGACAAGGAGGCTTTCAGCCCCGGCGAGATGATTTTGCACCACATCGGCGATTCGCATGAGTGGCATTGGTTCTCGACCGACAACAATCATTTTACTACCTATCTGCCCATCATTGCCTTCCGTCCGGGTCAGGGTCTGTCGGTATTCTCTTCGCGTCATTTGGCCGAAGGTGAAGTGCATGAAGGCCTGAAGCTGGAGCACGAGCACCTCGTGTCGGAAGATGGTAGTAAGGTATACGATTTCTCCATTACCAAAAACGTAGCCTCGCTGATGCTGAGCGCTGCCGTGTTGCTGCTGGTGTTTACGGCCGTAGCCCGTGGCTATGCTAAGCGTGGCACGGGTGCCCCCAAAGGCATTCAGTCCTTCTTCGAGCCAATCGTTGTGTTCATTCGCGACGAGGTAGCCAAGAAGTCAATCGGTCCGAAGTACGAGCGCTACATGCCGTATCTGCTGACGATCTTCTTCTTTATCTGGTTTAACAACCTGATGGGCCTGATGCCCGGCGGCGCTAATCTCACCGGCAATATCGCCGTGACGCTGACGCTGGCTGTCCTGACACTGCTTATTACACTGTTCAGCTCCAATAAAAACTACTGGCACCACATCTTCGCCACTCCCGGCGTGCCGAAACTGTTGCTGCCCATCATGATTCCGGTAGAACTAATCGGTATAGTGGTGAAACCGTTTTCGCTCATGGTGCGTCTGTTTGCCAACATCACAGCAGGCCACATCGTGACGCTGAGCTTTATCTCGCTCATTTTCATTTTCCGCAGCTTGGCGGTTAGCCCCGTAACGTTGGCGTTTGGCTTGTTCATCAATATGCTGGAGCTGCTGGTAGCTATCTTGCAGGCCTACATCTTCACCCTATTGACGGCCATGTACATCGGTGGCGCAGTAGAGGAGCATCACGATGCCGACTACCAGATGGGTGGGGGCGATGGTGCCGAGCCGGCCCACACCCACTAAGCATCACATTCCCCTGATTTTTTTCGTTTTTCACTCCCCACAAACCATTTTTTATGCTTCTTTCTCTGTTGTTGCAGATTGCTAATTCCGCTGGTCTGGCTGTTTTTGGTGCCGCTATCGGTGCTGGTCTGGTTGCTTTGGGTGCTGGCTTGGGTATTGGCCGCATCGGTGGTCAGGCTATGGAAGCCATCGGCCGTCAGCCAGAAGCTTCAGGCAAGATCCAGACTGCTATGCTGATTGTAGCTGCTCTGATTGAAGGTCTGGCGCTGTTCGCAGTAGTAGTCTGCCTGCTGATTTCGTTCAAACTCTAGGGATAGAGGTAGTCTAAGAGCAGCCCGCTGCGCGCGTCGCTTCAGCGCACGGCGTAGCGGGCTGTCTTGGCTTTTCTGGTAACGCGAGGCGGCATTAGGCAAGAGTCCGCATTTTGCCCTTGCTGCCAGAGACGCCAGTATCTATCACTCACTACCTACTAGTTTCTACGATGCAAATTGTAACGCCCGAATTAGGCCTGATTTTCTGGCAACTGGTGATTTTCGGCATCGTGCTGCTGTTGCTGCGTACGTTTGCCTGGAAGCCCATTCTTGCTTCTCTGAAAGAGCGTGAAAGCTCTATTGAAGGCGCTCTGCGCATGGCCGACCAGGCCAAGCTGGAGATGCAGCAACTGAAAGCTGGTAACGAAAAGCTACTGGCCGAAGCCCGTCTGGAGCGCGACCGGATCATGAAGGAAGCCACCGACGTTTCCAACCAGCTGATTGAGCAAGCCAAAACCAAGGCTACCGAAGAAGGTAACCGGATGATTGAGCACGCTCGCGAAGCCATTCAGAACGAGAAAAACGCAGCTTTGGCCGAGGTGAAAAACACCGCCGCTAAGCTCTCCATCGATATTGCGGAGCGCATATTGCGCCGCGAGCTAACGGACCAGCCGGCACAGCAGCAACTCGTGGACTCGTATCTGCAGGAAGTAAAACTGAACTAAGAAGTCAGGAGCTAGAAGTCAGTAGCTTGAAGCCCAGTGTGGGTTTTCTGCTGGCTCCTAACTCCTAGCTCCTAACTCCTACAAGAATGTCTGAACTACGAGTTGCCTCCCGCTATGCCAAATCACTGATCGATTTGTCGGAGGAGCAGGGTACGCTGGAGCAGGTAAAGCAGGACATGGACTTGTTCAACACGGTGCTGAACGAGAACCGGGACCTGCGCCTCTTACTGCGTAACCCCATCGTCAAGCACGACAAGAAACTGGCTATTCTGCGCGCCGTATTCGGTAGCAAGGTGTCGGACCTCACCATGAAGTTCTTCACCATTATCACGCAGAAAAACCGTGAAAGCGCCCTGGAATACATCGGCGTGGAGTTTCTGACGCAATACAACCTGTTGCGTGGTGTGCAAGTGGCCGAAGTCACGACGGCTACGCCACTCAATGCCAGCACCCGCGAGCAGGTGTCTGCCCTGGTTCGCCAGCAGACTGGCCTACAGCAGGTCACGCTTACCGAGAAAGTTGATCCAGCGCTTATAGGCGGCTTCGTGCTGCGCGTAGGCGACCGGCTCATCGACGACTCGGTTAGTTATCGTTTGCGCAAGCTGCGCAACGAATTCTCGAAGAACCCCTACCAATCTCAACTATAAGCGTCATGGCAGAAGTACGTCCGGATGAAGTATCCGCCATTCTGCGGGAGCAGCTGTCTAACTTCAAAACCGAAGCCGAACTCGAAGAGGTTGGTACGGTTCTGCAGGTAGGTGACGGTGTAGCCCGCATCTACGGTCTGGGCAAAGCCCAGTCGGGGGAATTGATCGAATTTGAAAACGGGCTCCAAGCCCTCGTGCTCAACCTGGAAGAAGATAACGTAGGTGCCGTAATGCTCGGCGACTACTCTGAAATCCGGGAAGGCGCAACGGTACGTCGTACCAATAAAATTGCTTCCATTAAAGTTGGTGAAGGCATTGTAGGCCGTGTGGTAAACACGCTAGGCCAGCCCATCGACGGCCGTGGCCCTATCCAGGGTGAGGTGTACGATATGCCTTTGGAGCGTAAAGCTCCGGGCGTAATCTTCCGCCAGCCCGTAAACGAGCCCATGCAGACGGGTATCAAGGCTATCGACGCCATGATTCCAATCGGACGTGGTCAGCGCGAGCTGATCATCGGCGACCGTCAGACGGGTAAGTCAACGGTGGCTATCGATACCATCCTGAACCAGCGCGAGTTTTATGACCGTGGCGAGCCGGTATTCTGCATCTACGTAGCCGTAGGTCAGAAAGCATCGACGGTAGCTCAGGTAGTTAACTCCCTGACGAAGGGTGGCGCCATGGACTATACGGTGGTAGTGTCGGCTTCGGCTTCTGACCCTGCTCCGATGCAGTTCTTTGCTCCCTTCACGGGTGCTGCTATCGGCGAGTTCTTCCGCGATACGGGTCGTCCGGCACTGGTAGTGTACGATGACTTGTCGAAGCAGGCAGTGGCCTACCGTGAGGTGTCGCTGTTGCTGCGTCGTCCTCCCGGACGTGAGGCATATCCCGGTGACGTATTCTACCTGCACAGCCGCCTGTTGGAGCGTGCCGCGAAGATCAACGCTTCGGACAGCATTGCCCGCGACATGAACGACCTGCCCGAGAGCATCAAGCACTTGGTAAAAGGTGGTGGCTCCCTGACGGCTCTGCCGCTCATCGAGACGCAGGCAGGTGACGTTTCGGCGTACATCCCCACGAACGTAATCTCGATTACGGACGGTCAGATCTTCCTCGAAACTAACCTCTTCAACTCGGGTATCCGCCCCGCCATCAACGTAGGTATCTCGGTATCGCGCGTAGGTGGTAACGCGCAGATCAAGTCGATGAAGAAAGTGGCTGGTACACTGAAGCTCGACCAGGCGCAGTTCCGCGAACTGGAAGCCTTCGCTAAGTTCGGCTCCGATCTCGATGCTTCGACCAAACTCACTATTGAGCGTGGCCGTCGTAACCTGGAAATCCTGAAGCAGCCTCAGTTCTCGCCCCAGAAGGTAGAGGATCAGGTAGCTGTGATTTACGCCGCTACCAACGGTCTGCTCGACCAAGTGCCTGTAAACAAGGTGCGTGAGTTCGAGAAGGAGTTTGTGCAGGTAATGAACACCCGCCACCCCGAGGTGCTGCAGGCCCTGAAGGCTGGCAAGCTGGACGACACCGTTACTGGTGCCATCCGTCAGGTTGCCAAAGACCTGTCGGCAGTATACGCTTCTAAGTAATCAGTTGCCGGTTGCCGGTTACCAGTTGCCTGTTCAGAAATGAATGGATAAAGCAATGGTAACCGGCAACTGACACCTGCCAACCTATACAAAATGGCTAG
This sequence comes from Hymenobacter gelipurpurascens, assembly GCF_900187375.1. Taxonomy (NCBI): domain Bacteria; kingdom Pseudomonadati; phylum Bacteroidota; class Cytophagia; order Cytophagales; family Hymenobacteraceae; genus Hymenobacter; species Hymenobacter gelipurpurascens. The sequence goes on from NZ_FYEW01000003.1 coordinate 281,576, forward strand.
CTTAAAAGAAGTCCGCAGCCGCATCACGTCGGTTTCAAGCACGCAGCAGATCACGAAAGCCATGAAAATGGTGGCCGCGGCAAAGCTGCGTCGGGCCCAGGATAACATCCTGCGTCTGCGCCCTTATGCGCAGCGGCTCAACAATATTCTGGGCAACCTGACGGCACTGGCTGGCGATGATGTGGTAAGCGAATATGGCGTAGCCCGCGACGTGAACCGCGTCCTGATTATTGCCATTACCTCTGACCGTGGCCTAGCGGGTGCTTTTAACAGCAACATCTTCAAAGGTGTTAACGCACTCATTCAAGAGCGTTACGCGGCTCAGGCAGCGGCTGGCAACGTAACAGCGCTGGCTATTGGCCGCAAGGCCCACGAGTACTACGGTAAGCGTTTTCCGCTGCTGGGTAACTACACGCACGTATTCGGCAAACTGTCGTTTGATACCGTGCGGGAAGCTGCCGAGCAAGCTATGGAAGGTTTCCGCACGGGCCAGTACGACGAAGTAGTAATGGTTTACAACGAGTTCAAGAACGTAGCTACGCAAATCGTGCGCGCCGAGCAGCTGCTGCCGCTGGTGCCTGCTGAGCTGCCCGCCAACGTTCAGGCTACGTCGAATGTAGATTACATCTTCGAGCCCTCGAAAGAGGAAATCGTGCAGACCCTGATTCCGCAGTCGATCAAGGTGCAGTTGTACAAGGCGGTGCTGGAAAGCAACGCTTCGGAACACGGCGCCCGTATGACGGCTATGGAGAAAGCCACGGAAAACGCTGGCGAATTGCTCAAGCAGCTCAAGCTGACCTACAACCGGACGCGTCAGGCGGCCATCACGACCGAGATTCTCGAAATCGTGGGTGGTGCTGAAGCGCTGGCAGCTAGTCGCTAAGCAATACTACGATTACAAAAGGCCCGCTTCCGTAAGGAGGCGGGCCTTTTTGCTTTCCGGGTGAGACTGACTGGCCTAGAATGATATTCGGTAAAGCATCCAATCGGCACGTCATCCAGAACTGCGAAGGATCTGTCAGGTCAGAACGAGTTGTTCCAGGTAGGTCGTGCCGACATGAGGAGATTCTTCGCAAGCTCAGGATGATGTACTTAACTAGGAAGTTCCTAGAGCTTAGCATACGTCTTTTCAGCCAGCTTCTTGCTGGGCTTGGGAGTTACGGGGGCTTTCTCCAGCAACTCCAATATCTGCGCGGGCGTGATGTCCTGGAAGTTTCTGATGACTTTCAGGGGAGCCTGGAATTTATCGGGCTTGATGGAGGAGCTGAGGACAATGCACCGCATACCGGCTTTGTAGGCCGCTTGCTCGCCCATGAGGGCATCTTCAAAAACCAGGCAGCGCTCGGGCGCAATTCCTAGCTTCCGGGCCGTCACGGTATACGTATCGGCGTGGGGCTTGCCGCGGTCTACATCGTCCTTGGTCACCACTACATCGAAATAGCGTCGCAAGTCGAGGTGGTCGATGATGTAGCCGATGGTGTCATTGCCAGAACCGGTGCCTAGGCCTATCCGGAAACCGGCGGTGCGAGCTTCTTGCAGGAACTTGCTGAGGCCCGGCATCTCGCGTCGCTTCTCCCAGTAGAGTGTGCGGTACAGAAATTCGCGCTGGTCGGCGTAGGTCTCCAACTGCTTCTTGGGAACTGGGTTAGTAAAAACGGTTTCCAGGATTTTGGTGGCCGGCATACCATTGAGGCGCCGCAGTAGCTTAAGCGCATTGGTGGTGAGGCCCAAGTCGCGGAACAGGAGTTGAAAGGCGCGGGCCTGGAAAGAGGTGTTATCGATTAGGACGCCATCCATGTCAAAAATGAGGGCGTAGGGGTTGGAATCGGGCATATCGGAAAGAAAATAGCAGGGGGAATACGCGAGGAACACTATGAGACTGGCCTACGGGGCAGCCCAGTGCTTCGGCTATTACGGCTGCAGAAGAGGTAAGTCCAGCCGTTGCCGCTTATCTTTACGGCCACTTATTTCAGCCGATGTAATTGCCTCGGTTACTTAACTTTCTTTCGCCTTGAAAAAACGCCTGAGCCTGTTGCTGGCGGCTACGTTGGCCCTGCCGGCTTTCGCCCAGAAATCCAATAAACCGCTAGACCGCCCGAAACTGGTGGTGGGAATCGTGGTAGACCAGATGCGCTACGATTACCTGTACCGCTTCTGGAGTAAGTACGGGAACGGTGGCTTTCGGCGGCTTTTAGGCGAAGGATTCAGCTACGAAAACGCCCACTATAACTACGTGCCCACCTACACCGGGCCGGGCCACGCCAGCATCTATACCGGTACTACGCCCTCGGTGCATGGCATTGTGGGCAACAACTGGCTGGTGCGCGAAGAGGGCAAGGGCACGTATGTGACGGAAGATAAAACGGTGCAGGCGGTAGGTGGCACGGCAGTAGCCGGCCAGCAGTCGCCGCGCCATATGCTCACGAGCACCATTACCGATGAGCTGCGCCTGGCTACCAACTTCCAGAGCAAAGTTATTGGCGTGTGCATCAAAGACCGGGGCTCCATTCTGCCGGCCGGGCACGCGGCCAATGCGGCCTACTGGTACGACGGCTCCAATGGTGCCTTCATTTCCAGTACCTTTTATCAGGCAACTTTGCCAACCTGGGTGCAGCAGTTCAACCAGAAGCAGCTGGCGGCGCAGTACCTGAGCAAGGCTTGGGAAACGCTGTTGCCCATAGCCCAGTACACGGAAAGCTCGCCTGATGATGTGGCTTGGGAAGGCGCCTTCAAAGAGGAAGCAAAGCCCGTGTTCCCGCACGACCTCCCCACGCTCAGCGCCGCGCCCATCACGCCCGTAAAGCAGAATATGCAGACGGAAGGGGAGAAGACGCCCGTGGCCACGCCGCGCAACCTCGACCTGATCCGCTCCACACCGTTCGGCAACTCGCTCACGCTAGACTTTGCGCTGGAAGCCCTGAAAGCTGAACAGCTAGGCCTACGCGGCCAAACCGACTTCCTGGCCCTGAGCTTTTCCAGCACCGACTACGTAGGCCACCAGTTCGGGCCCAATGCCATTGAAACCGAGGATACCTACCTGCGCCTCGACCGCGACCTGGAACGCCTCTTTGCTTACCTCGATAAGGTAGTAGGCAAAAAGCAGGTGCTGGTGTTTCTGAGCGCTGACCACGGCGCTGCGCACTCGCCCGACTTCCTGCGCGACAAGCGGATTCCGGGCGGCTCGGTGGGCCCCGGTCTCATGCGCGACTCCCTGCAGCGGAAGCTAGTAAGCCTGCACGGCCCTGGCCAGTGGGTGCTGAGCTACGAAAACCAGCAGGTGTACCTGAACCGTCCGCTGATTGAGCAGAAGAAGCTGGACCTTTACCAGATGCAGCGCGAAGTAGCGACCCTGATGACAGGCTTTGCCGGCGTCACGCGCGCCATTACGGCTGAGGATCTGCAGAAGTCGCACTGGGAAAGCGGCATGCTGATGTATCTGGAAAACGGCTACTTCCCTAAACGCTCCGGCGACGTAATGGTGGTGTTGGAGCCCGGCTGGCTGGAATCGTATCAGTACCCTATTAACAAGGGAACCACCCACGGCTCATCGGGCAACTATGATACCCACGTACCGATTGTGTTTTGGGGGTGGCACGTGAAGCACGGCGAGTCGTCGGCTCCCACCAAAATCACCGATATTGCGCCCACATTGGCCCAATGGCTCCACATTCAGGAACCGGATGGCTCAACGGGTACGCCCCTGCAGGAAGTGTTGTCGCGGTAAGAGCAGCAGGATGGGCTGAGGTTCACAAGCTTAGCCTCACCAACCCGACATCACTAAACGCAAAACCTGCGTATAATCACGTCTTTAATACTTACTACATACTACGCGGGAACTAGTCCGCGTCCACTTTCCTCTCACATGGCTCATTTTAACCCCTGGCACGACGTTGAGCGTGGCGAAAACGCTCCGGCCGTTGTGAACGGCATCATTGAAATTCCTAAAGGCTCTAAGGGTAAATATGAGCTGGACAAAGACAGCGGCCTGCTGAAGCTGGACCGGGTGCTGTTCTCGGCAGTGCACTATCCGGCCGCCTACGGCTTCATCCCGAAGACCTATTGCGACGACAAAGACCCTTTGGACATTCTGGTGCTGTGCTCGGTGGATATCGTGCCTATGTGCCTGGTTGATGCCAAAGTAATTGGCGTCATGCAGATGATTGACCAGGACGAGGAAGACGACAAGATCATTGCCGTGGCCGCCAACGACGTATCGGTGAACCACTACAACGATATTTCCGACCTGCCCCCACATACCCTGCTGGAAATGCAGCGCTTCTTTGAGGACTACAAAGCTTTGGAGCACAAGCATGTGAGTGTAGAGCGCTTCATGGGCCGCGAAGATGCGTACCGCATCATTGAGGAGAGCATTAAGCTCTACAACGAGACGTTCCCGAACGGCAATCCGCAGGATAAAGCCGATGTGCAGGAAGCTCTGAGCTAAACCGAAGTGGCCTAGCCGACAATTGAAACGCCTCGTTGGGTCTTAAACGGACCCAGGGAGGCGTTTTTTATTTTAGCAGGATAGCAAGCTCAGGCGTAGCAGCCTTTTGGGTGGTAGAACCGTACCTAGGCCACTATGCCGAAAAAGCCCTATTCCTCGCCCTTGTTGCGTTGGCTGTATGAGAACAGCCTGCTGTTGGTTGGTACAGTACTGGTTATCGCGACGTTAGCGGGCCAGATATTCACTGGCTGGCTCGATAACAACAGCGACCTGGAGGAGATGAATCTGCTCCCGCTCTCGCTAGGCCAGTACCTGACTTCGGGCCATTTTCTGGAGGCCACTTTCGAAAATTGGGAAAGTGAGTTTTTGCAGATGGCCCTGTACGTGGTACTCACCATCTGGCTGCGGCAGCGTGGCTCCAGCGAGTCGAAGAAGCTCTACGAAGAGGAAGAGGTAGACAAGGAGCCAGACCCTAATAAGAAGGATGCGCCCGGCCCGGTGAAGCACGGGGGCTGGCAGCTGGCCCTGTACCGTCGTTCCCTGAGCATTACGTTCTTTCTGCTATTCATCGGCGCTTTCTGGCTGCATGCTACAGGTGGGGCCGAGGTGTACAGCATTGAGCAACAGCATGAGGGCAAACCAGCCGTGACAACTATGGAGTACATGCAGACCTCAAGATTCTGGTTTGAGTCGTTTCAGAACTGGCAGAGCGAGTTTCTGTCCATTGTTTCCATCGTAGGCCTGTCCATTTTTCTGCGTCAGCATGGCTCGCCCGAATCGAAGCCGGTGGATGCCAGTAACGACGAAACCGGCGAATAGCCTTGCGGGCTTCTATCTTCGCGCTGGCCCATCAGCTTAGATGGTAACGCGTAATAAGTAGTATGCCCTCCGCTCACTCATCGTCTTCCGCTTCAGACCCTCAGCGCGGCCCTTCGGGACTGCAAGGCGGGCTGGATGCTGTGCTCTACAGCAGCACTTGGTTGGCGCTGGCGGCGCTAGGCCTCACCTGGGCCACCTTTCTGTTCTGGCAGGTGCACATTCCGTGGCGGCTGGGCACCATGATTTTCACGGCCACGCTGTTTCTGTATAACCTCGACAGCGTGCTGCCCTACAAGCACAGCCAACCCGTGGCGCTTTCGGGGCGGAAAAGCTGGATGCGGGCCCACCGGCGAAGCTTATTTTTCCTGGCGATGGTGGCGCTGGCGGTGGCGGGCGGCTTATTTCTGTGGGATGGCTGGCAACACCTGATTGGGTTTATCGGGCACCTGGCCGTTATCTCGCTGCTATACTCCTTGCCCATCGTGAAGGTGAAGGGCCGGTGGTGGGCCCTGCGCGACTTTCCGCTGCTGAAGGTATTCCTCATTGCCTATGTGTGGGCGGCCGTCACGGTCTGGATTCCGGCCTTGTACCTGCACCGGCCCCTGTTAGACCCAGTAGTGCTGGTACTTTTTGCCCGCCGTTTGCTGTTCATTCTGGCACTGGCCTTTGTATTCGATATTCGGGATTTCAGCAAGGATAAGCTGATAGGTACGCGCACATTTCCGGGCGTTTTTGGTGTGCGGGCTACCAAGCTGGTAGCTCTGGCGGCGCTGGTAGGCGCGGCGCTGCTGGTACCGGTCGGGATGCCGGCGCAGCACCAGGCGGTGTATCTGTTGCCGCTGCTGCTGGCGGGCGGCGTTATCTGGTTTGCCGATGAGTCCCGGTCGGATTATTACTTCGCTTTGCTGGCCGATGGGGTGATGGTGGTGCAGTTTCTGGTGGTATGGGTGGCTGGCATGTTTCTGACCTGACGAATGAAGTGTAGTTTGCAGCCGAGCCACTTCCCTCCGCTGCTATGCCCAGATTCCTCGCGTTGTTTGCTGTTCTCGGATTATTCGTTGTTGCTAAACCCGCGCTAGGCCAGTCGGCGGACCCGGTGCACTGGGTGAACCCATTGATGGGCACTGACTCCAAGCCGGAGCTTTCCCATGGCAACACGTACCCGGCCATTGCGCTGCCCTGGGGCATGAACTTCTGGATGCCGCAAACCGGCAAAATGGGCAGCGGCTGGGCCTACCAGTACAGCGCCGATAAAATCAGGGGCTTCAAGCAGACCCATCAGCCTTCTCCCTGGATGAACGACTACGGGCAGTTTGCCCTCATGCCCATCACCGGCAAGCTGCGCTTCGAGGAAGATGAACGCGCCAGCTGGTTCTCGCACAAGGCCGAAACTGCCACGCCCTACTACTACAGCGTGTACCTGGCCGACCACAACGTAACCACGGAAATAGCGCCCACCGAGCGTGCCGCCCGGTTCCGCTTCACCTTCCCGAAAACCGATAGCGCCTACGTGGTGCTTGATGCGCTGGATAGAGGATCCTACGTGAAGCTGTTACCTCAGCAGAACAAGATTATCGGGTACACCACCCGCAATAGCAAAGGCGTTCCGGCAAACTTCAAGAACTACTTCGTGCTGGAGTTCGACCATCCCTTTACCAGCACCACTATCTATCAGGATAAAAAGTTGGATGCGAGTGGCCTAGAGGCCCAGGCCAACCACACCGGCGCGGTAGTAGGCTTCCGGACGCGCAAGGGCGAGCAGGTGAACGTACGCGTGGCCTCATCCTTCATCAGCGCCGAGCAAGCCGAAATCAACCTTCGGGAAATCGGGCAGGATGATTTCGAGGCCGTGAAGCAGAAGGCCCGGCAGGCCTGGAATCAGCAACTCAGCCGAATTCAGGTAGAAGGTGGCTCTGATGACCAGCTGCGCACGTTTTATTCGTGCTTGTACCGCTCCCTGTTGTTTCCGCGCAAGTTTTATGAGCTGGATGCCGCCGGCAAGCCCGTGCACTACAGCCCCTACAACGGCCAGGTGCTGCCCGGCTACCTGTACACCGATACCGGCTTCTGGGACACCTTCCGGGCCCTGTTTCCCTTCCTGAACCTGATGTACCCGAGCGTAAATGCCCAGATTCAGGAGGGCCTGGTGAATGCCTATCAGGAAGGCGGCTGGCTACCGGAGTGGGGCAGCCCCGGCTACCGCAACATCATGATCGGCAACAACTCGGCCTCGGTGGTAGCTGATGCTTACCTGAAAGGCGTCCGCGGTTACGATATTAACAAGCTCTACGAAGCCCTGATTCATGGGGCCAACAACGCCGGCCCGATGGACGCCGTGGGTCGGGCGGGAGTGGCCTACTACAACAAGCTCGGCTACGTGCCCTACGATGTCAAGATCAACGAAAACGCGGCGCGCACCCTGGAATATGCCTACGACGACTTCACGATTTACCAGCTAGGCAAGGCGCTGGGCCGGCCGCAGAAAGAAATAAACGTGTACGCCAAGCGCAGCCAGAACTACCGCAACCTGTTCGATAAGCAAACCGGCCTGATGCGGGGCAAAAACCAGAACGGCAAGTTCCAGACGCCCTTTAACCCCTTCAAGTGGGGCGACGCCTTCACGGAAGGCAACAGCTGGCACTACACGTGGTCGGTTTTTCACGATGTGCAGGGCCTGATGGATTTGATGGGCGGCCGCAATAAGTTCGTGTCTACTCTGGATACCGTGTTTACGTTAGCCCCAGTGTTTGATGAGTCGTACTACGGAGAGGTGATTCACGAAATCCGGGAGATGCAGATTGCTAACATGGGCAACTACGCCCACGGCAATCAGCCCATTCAACACATGGTGTACCTCTACAACTACGCCGGGCAGCCCTGGAAAACGCAATACTGGGCCCGCGAGGTGCTCAACCGCCTCTACCAGCCCACCCCCGACGGTTACTGCGGCGACGAGGACAACGGCCAGACCTCGGCGTGGTACGTCTTCTCGGCGCTGGGCTTCTACCCCGTGTGCCCCGGCACCGACCAGTACGTACTCGGCGCGCCCCTCTTCAAGAAGGTGACCTTGAACCTGGAAAACGGCAAGCAGGTGGTGCTCAGTGCGCCCAACAACAGCGCCGAGAACCGCTACATCCAGAGCCTGACTGTTAATGGACAGGCCTACAACCAGAACTGGCTTAGTCATAAGGAGCTTATGCAGGGCGCTACGCTCGATTTCAACATGGCTCCTACGCCTAACACCAGCCGGGGCACCAGCCAAGAGGCCGCACCTTATTCCTTCTCAAAGCCGCGCCGGTAGCGTCGTGAGTTTGTGTAAGGCCGGGCCAATAAACCGCGCTATGTCGCCGGCTACTAGGCCTGCCTGGCCAGTTTCTTCGGCGGCTAGGTCGCCGGCGCGGCCGTGGGCATAGAGGCCTAGCAGGGCCGCATCGAGGGGGGAGAGGCGCTGGTCGGCGCGCAGGGCCAGCAGCAGGCCAGTTAGCACGTCGCCGCTGCCGCCGGTGGCCATGCCGGGGTTGCCGGTGCTGTTGAAGTAAAGTGTGCCATCGGGCGCGGCCAGGGCGGTGTAGGCACCTTTAAGCACGCAGTAGCAGCGGCGCTGACGGGCAAAGTCGCGCAGCAGCTCCAGACGGTGGTAGTCGTCGCGGGCCGGCTCGGTGAGGCGTTCAAACTCCTTGGGGTGAGGTGTGAGCAGCGTATCGGGCGGCAGCAGGTCCAGCAGCTCCCGGTTGGCCCCAAGCAGGTTCAACGCGTCGGCATCAATAATTAGCGGCACCTTGGCTTCGCGCAGCAGCTGCTCCAGCACATCTCGGGTGGCCGCTTCCTGGCCCAGGCCCGGCCCTATACCGATGGCGGCGTAGGGCTTCAGGTCCGGCAGCTCGGTCACAAAGTCGGTAGCTGGGTCGGTGAGGGCCATGGCTTCCGGCGCTGAACTCTGCAGAATATCATAGCCCACAGCCGGCACCCGCACCGTGAGCAGGCCTACACCGCCGTGCAGGCAAGCCCGAGATGCCAGCACAGCCGCACCTATTTTTCCGCGGCTACCCGCGAGTAACAGGGCATGCCCAAAAGTGCCTTTGTGGCTGAACTGCGTGCGTTGGGGTAGCCTGCCTGCCAGGAAAATTGCGTCCACGAAGTAGTTATCCACAGATGTATTGTGGATAAACTCGGTGCTCAACCCAATGGGCAGCACGTGCCACTGGCCTACAAAGGGCACATTCTGGTGCAGCAGGAACGCCAGCTTCGGCAGCTCGAAGCTGATGGTGTGTCGTGCCTGCACCACCACGCTGTCTGCGGGCTGAGGCGCATCGGTAAACAGGCCCGACGGTACATCTACTGCAATAATCCTCGCCTGGGCTTTGTTGAGGTGCTTGACTACTGCCGCCGCGTCGCCCTCTAGCGGGCGGCCTAGGCCAGTCCCGAACAATGCATCCAACACAATGCTGTGCGGGAGCAGGCGCGGCAGCTTCTGCGGGTTTAGCTCGGCGCAGGGTAGCTCCTCGGGCAGGTGTTGGCGGTTGTGGGTGAAATTGGGGGAGTATTTGGTAGCCGGCAGCAGCCACACGCGCACCTTGTAGTCCGCTTCATGCAGGTATCTTGCAGCGGCTAATCCGTCGCCGCCGTTGTTGCCGGGGCCGCAGAAGATGTGAATTTCGCCAGATTCCTCAGGCGCTACGCGTTCCATGAGCCAGGCGCTGAGAGCAGCAGCGGCGCGCTCCATCAGCTCTTCGGAACGGATGCCCTCAGCTTGGATGGTGGCCTGATCGGCTTGGCGGGTTTGGTCGGCGGAAAGGATTTTCATCGGTAGATTAATAACCAGTAGCTTGTCGGAGAATCAGCAACTGAAGTAGAGATGTATGCGGCAGCGGTGCACCATTGGCTTACTGGTCTTTCTGCTGGTGAGTTGTTCTGAAAAGCAGGAAAGCAGCACTGCGGCGCTGCCCCCGACGAATGCTAGGCCAGGCGCCAATGCTGCGGATGCTACGGCTGCGTCTCGTCCGGAAATCAAGCCTCAGGCCGTGCCGCTGGCGCAGATTCCGGCCCCACAACGGCTACCGGGCCAGCTGCTGGAAGCCTGGCGCTGGCAGGATGCTAATGGTGAAAACCTGCTGGTGGTATTTCGTGCGGTAACGCTATCCAATCAGCAGCGCGCTAAACAGGCGCACCCCGCTACGGCCCCCGACTCAAACGAAGTAGAGGAAATGGGTGACTTTGAACGCACCGCTCGCCTCATGGCAAAGCAATATGTGCTCAAGCAAGGGAAATACACCGTGCTGTGGCGCCTGCAAGATGGCGTAGCGGCCTGTGCTCTAGACATGACGCTGGGATTGAAGCCCAGCAGTACAACTATTACCGACCTAGACCAGGATGGGCAGGGCGAAACAACGTTGGTCTACACGGCAGCCTGCCGGGGCGACGTAAGCCCGGCTAGCTTAAAACTGATTATGCGAGAAGGCCCCGACAAATATGCGTTGCGCGGTTCTACCGTGGTGCAGTATGATTCGGTGCCCGTGTTGCAGCGGCAGCCTGCCGTGCCTTGCTGCGCCGAGAAGCTCAGCAAGGCCCAGCGCGAGCAGGGAGATGACGCCGGTTATTACGAGACAGAAAAGGAATTTCAGAGAGCACCGCCCGCTTTTCTGTCATTTGCGCGGCAGCAGTGGCAGAAATTCAGCATCGAAAAAGTGGAAGACCACACCGAGATATAGGAGTGTCAGGCAAGCATCTAGGATGCTTAACTCAGCCATAGTAAACTTCCGGCTGGGTTGGCGCGTTTGCACTAGCAACTGATCCTTCTGAACCAAGCTTCACAACCCATGCAAACCTGGAACGATGTAATCCGGCTGGCCAACCACGGCAGCCCGGCCCCCGATAAGCGAGTAGAAAAAACCGACGCTGAGTGGCGCGCCCAGCTCACGCCCGAGCAGTACCACGTAACACGCGAGCACGGCACCGAGCGCGCCTTCACCGGCGAATACTGCGAAGCCCACGAAGCCGGCCTCTACGCCTGCGTGTGCTGCGGCACCCCGCTTTACGACTCGCGCACCAAGTTCGAGTCGGGTACGGGGTGGCCTAGCTTCACGCAGCCCGTGAAGGAAAACGCCATCCGCTATAAGAAGGACACCAGCTACGGCATGACCCGTGTGGAAGTGCTTTGCAACACCTGCGACGCCCACCAGGGCCACGTTTTTCCTGATGGTCCGCCGCCCAGTGGCCTACGCCTGTGCATCAACTCGGCATCAGTGAAGCTGGTGAGCGAGCCAGCCAATGTGGCCTAGCACTGAGTTTTTCGGAAAGTATGTAACAGCCTCCTTGCCATTGGTGAGGAGGCTGTTGCTCTTTTAGAATGAGGCCGCGTACATAGGGCGCAGCACCGGAAAATTGACGATTTTCGCACCCCCTTTTGCTAACATGTGTTGGCAGACAGAACCACCCATTTCTCTCACGCTCTAGGCCACCCCACCCATGTCGCTACTTTTCAACGATTTCGCCAGCTGGAAAGCGCATTGCGCTGCCACCCAGGAACCACTCTACCAGCCCGTACTGGCCTACGAGATTGAGCAAAAGGGAAGAACTGAAGAGGAAATATGGAGTGGCCTACAGCGCGCCTACGACGTGATGCGCGATGCCGTGCACACCGGCCTGACCCAGGACATGACCTCCCGCTCGGGCATGGTGAACAATGGCGCCAAGAAAATTGCGGCCTCGCCGGTCACGGTGCTTTCGCCGGAGTTCAAGCAACTGATAACCCGGGCATTGGGTGCCAAGGAAGTAAACTCCTGCATGGGCCGCGTAGTAGCCGCGCCCACGGCGGGTGCCTCGGGTATTCTGCCCGGCGTGCTGGTTACGCTCCAGGATCTGCACAAGCTCCAGGACCGCCAGATTCTGGAAGGCTTGTTGGTGGCGGCCGGTATTGCCCTCATCATTGAGCAAAATGCCTCCTTGGCCGGCGCCGTGGGCGGTTGCCAGGCCGAAACCGGGTCGGCAGCGGCTATGGGCTCGGGCGCTATTGTGTACTGCCTGGGCGGCTCCGTGGAGGAAACCTTTGCCGCCGTTGCCATCACCATCCAGTGCATGCTAGGCCTCATCTGCGACCCGGTGGCGGGCTTAGTAGAGGTGCCGTGCGTGGTGCGCAACGCTTCGGCGGCGGCCATTGCCTTCTCGTCGGCCCAGATAGCCATTGCCGGCGTCGATCCAGTGATTCCAGTAGATCAGTGCGTGGCGGCCCTCGGTGAGGTAGGCCAAAGCATGGAAACGCGTTACAAGGAAACTGCCCTGGGTGGCCTGGCTAATACTACGCGTGGCCGTGAAATTGAGAAAATGGTGCTGGTACAGGACGTACAAATTCTGCCCGACGAAGACGACCAGTAGGTGGCCTAGGCCACCTGGACTGCTGATTAAATAGGCTTGGTTTCTGGTGCCATGGTCAGTTTGGCCAGAAAGGTAATGGCGTGCGTGTAGCGTGTGCGCAGCTCCTGGTACTTGGCCCATGCGGCGGTTTCGTTGGGGTGCAGTGGTAGGCCGGCTTCCGTGAGCTTCTGATAAGCCGCGCGAAAATCTGCGTGATGTGGTGTGCTGTCGGGCGTGTACTCACTGAGTGCCTTTGGGGCTTCCGTTTTGGCGGAGTTCTCAAAAAAGCGGGCTACGCGGTTGATGGCCACGCAGCCAGCCTTAAAACTCATCACCATGTGCGGGTCGCGGGGCAGGTTCACGGTGCTGATGAGCAGGGCGGCGGTGTCCAGCATCAGATCGGCGGCGCTTACCCACGACCGGCCCGGCTGTGGAGAGCGGAAAAAGGATAGAATGGGTAAGGAGGTGTGGGTTTCTTCGATATCGACAAACCACTGTTCCCAGTGCTGCCAGTGCGAGCCCTTCTCCAGCATATCCGCTTCCTGCAGCCACAGCAGTAGGTCTACGGCCGAGGCCTTTAAGCCCGCCCGCAATTCCAGGCGCGCTACCAACTGCTCCCGCCGCGAGAAAGCCTGGTAAATGGTGGGCAGATAAGAGATGAGCAGCGTAAGCAGCAACAGGCCTAGCGTCGCCTCCGAGTACGACATGATGTTGGCCAGTCCGTGCTTGCTGGGTTCTTCCGAGCCCAGCGTAAGCAAAGAGCTGTTGCTGATACGGTAGCAGCGCTCCAGGTCGCCTTCGCCAAGCGCCCAGTAACACATGGTGTAGCCCAGGCTCACCACGCCCAACCACACAATGGGCAGGGCCACGAGGCCTACGGGCGCATACAGGGCCATTACTTTGTCGCGCTGCTCGTAGGTCTTGCCCAACGAGGCCATGCCGTTGAAAACGCGCCTGATTCCCTGGAACACCCAGTTGTTGAGCAGCACCGACTCGTTGCGGGGCAGCACGAAAGACCGAATGGCCGATAACACGGTGTAGGCCACCAAAAATGCGCCGACCGTAAAGGCCAGCCCCTTAATCCCAATATCCAGCATGTAGCAATACACAACACGCGGCAGAACTACCGCCCGACTTGTACTACACTGGCGGGGCTGAGGTTGGCCAAGAGCCTGAGAACCTTGCTACTTGGCAACAGGCCGCGCCTTCCAGAGCTGCTTAAACGACTTGGGCGCAATCTGGACGGCCTCGCGGCGTTTGCTCCAGCCGGTCTGGCCCAGCAAACGGCTCAGTACCCAATTCTTTGCTGAAGCCGGCGCCAAATCCCACACCCAGCGGCGCTTCATGCCGTGCAGCCACAGCGTAATGGCGCGTTGCTCTTCTTTATCGGAAAGGCCTTCTTCTACACTCTGCTGGCGGTTTTTGAGCAGCAGGTTATGAATCGGAATCTTGACCGGGCACACGGAGGTACACGCGCCGCACAGGCTACTAGCAAAGCTCAAGTGCTTGTTTTCGGCCATGCCGCTCAGGTGGGGCGTAATGACGGAGCCGATAGGGCCGGAATAGGTAGCCTCGTAGGTGTGGCCGCCGATGTTCTTGTACACCGGACAGATGTTGAGGCATGCGCCACATCGAATGCAATTGAGGGCCTCGCGCTTATCAGGCTGGGCCAGCAGGTTGGTGCGGCCGTTATCGAGCAGAATCACGAACATCTCCTCGGGGCCATCCTTTTCCAGGGGCTGGCGTGGGCCGGTATAGATGGTGTTGTACACCGTCACTTGCTGGCCGGTGCCGCTGGTGCTGAGCAAGGGCCAGAACAGATCCAGGTCCTGCAGGCGCGGAATCACCTTCTCGATGCCCACAATGGCAATGTGCGTTTTGGGGAAAGTGGCCGAAAGCCGGGCGTTGCCTTCGTTTTCTGTCACGGCAATGGCGCCCGTATCGGCAATAATAAAGTTGCCGCCCGTAATGCCTACCTCGGCCGCCGTGTACTTATCGCGCAGCAGGTGCCGGGCTGTGAGCACTAGCTTCTGGGCGTCGTCGGTATACTCAATTCCTAGGTGCTTCACGAAGATATCGGCAATATCGAGCTTGCTTAGGTGCATGGCCGGCGTCACGATGTGGTAGGGCCGCTCGCCGTTCAGCTGCACAATAAACTCGCCCAAATCCGTCTCCACCGACTCAATACCGTTCTTTTCGAGGTATTTGTTCAGGTGAATTTCCTCGGTAGTCATGCTCTTGGCCTTCACCACGGTACGGGCCTTACGCCGATTCATGATTTTGCCGATTTCAAAAAGCGCTTCCTCCGCATTCTGCGCCCAAATCACTTTGCCACCCCGCGCCGTGAAGTTCTCCTCAAACTGCAGCAGGTACTGATCGAGGTTGTTGATAGCCTGCGACTTGAGGTAAGAAGCCCGCGCCCGCGCCAGCTCATGGTCAGCATAGAAGCCTAGGCCAGTCTGCACGGCCGCGTTGTACTTGCCAATGTTGAACCGGATTTTGCGCCGGTGCTCCAGGTCAAAGGCCTTGTTGTCGGCATCGGCCAGAAACTGCGTGGCCTTGGAAGGGGAGAGGGTCGTCGGGTTCATAGCAGCACAGATAAATCAGCAGGTAGTAGCAAAGATAAAAGTCTGCAGTCTGCAAATAGTTTCTAGGCCACTTATCTGAGCGGCAGTGGCCTAGGATGGAGCTAGAATACTTGAAAATCAAGAACGTGTCATGCTGAGCTTGCCGAAGCATCTCTATCGGAGCTAATCAGTTGAAGTTAGCACTGCGGTAGAGATGCTTCGGCAAGCTCAGCATGACAACGGTTTTGTTCTAGGCCACTCTCAAGCCGTAAAGGCTTTACTTCACCACTACAGCAGGGCGCTGGTCGCGGTTGGCTAGCTCCCAGGCGGTGTGGAACACGAGGCGGGTGCGCTGCTCCAGTTTATCAAACGCAATGCGGTCTACATCATCGGTGGCTTTGTGGTAGTCCTGGTGTAGGCCACTGGTGTAGAAGATTACCGGAATGCCCTGGCGTGCGAAGTTGTAATGGTCGGAGCGGGTGTAGAGCTGCTCGGGGTCGTTGGGGGCGTTGTATTTGTAGTCGAGCTTGAGGCGCGTGTAGCGCTTGTTGGCAGCCTCATTGAGCGCGTGCAGTTCCGGGCTGAGGCGGTCTGAGCCAATCAAATACACATAGTCACCTTTATTATTATGGTGTGGATCGTTGCGCCCGACCATATCAATGTTCAGGTCGGCGATGGTGCGGACTAGGGGCGCTACGGGGTTGCCGGTGTAGTATTGGGAGCCCAGCAGGCCCTTTTCTTCGCCGGTATTCAGCAAAAACAGAATGCTGCGCCTGGGCCCGTGGCCTTCCGCCTTGGCTTTGGCAAACGCATGGGCCAGCGTCAGTACGGCACTGGTGCCGGAGCCGTCGTCATCGGCACCGTTGTAAATGGTGTCATTCTGAATGCCCAGGTGGTCGTAGTGTGCCGAGATGACCAGCACTTCATCCTTCTTATCGGTGCCTTCCAACAGGCCTAGCACGTTTTCCGAGATCAGCTCGTCGCGGGTTTGCGGGATGGAAAACGTGAACGGCTGCGGCTGAAAGTTGACTACCGGCGGCTTGCCGCTGCTGTAGCTGCTCAGGACATAGTTCTGCAGGGTTTCGTTGGTGGTGCCTAGCATCGCCAGGCCCAGATCAACAGACGTAATGTAGGTGCCAATGCCTTCTGGTGGGGTATCGGCCAGCGCTTTCGCATCAAGCGGCAATACGGGCGGTTTGGCCAGAGAGTAAGCGGGCTCCGCTAGATAGTCCTTCAGGCCGGCTCCCATCGACTCAAACTGCGCGGTACCCGCAAACGTCACAACTATTACGCTACGGGCGCCTTTATCGCGGGCCAGAGCAGCTTTGCGGTAGCCGGAGCCCCAGGTGCTTTCCTGTTTGCCGCCGGAAAGTAGGTAATGGTCGCGGCCATCGGTGGGCTCGCCCTGCAGCACTATCACATCCTTGCCCCGGATGTCGGGCTGGTTGGCGTAGTCGTTGTAGCGGTCAGTCTCAATTCCGAAGCCCAAAAACACAGGCGCCGCTGGCGTAGGTGTGCGAAAAACGGAGGGGCCAAACCCAAAAAAATCGCGCATGCAGTCGAAATAGCGCCCATCAATGCTGAAAGAAGCATAGCCATTGGGCGCAGTGCGCACCAGGCCAAACGACTGCCAGTAGGGGTTTTTCGATTCCGTAACGGGGCCGCGTAGGCCTAGCGTTGCGAACTGCTTGGCCAGATAGTCGGCGGCTTTCTTCTGGCCGGGCTGGCCAGTTTCGCGGCCTTCGTAGGCATCCGAAGCCAGCTCCGTAAGATGGCGGCGCAAGTCGGCGGCCGTGACGGTGGCCGCAAACCGCACGGCCGGATCGGGAGTGGTAGCCGGAGCCACACTTCGTTGCTGAGCCCAGGCCCCCGAAACGCACGTGAAACCGAGGAATGCAGAGAATAGAAGTTTGTTCACAGATAGAATGAGGTGTAGCGGCTGGGTATAAAAAAGCTGTCATCTGGTGCCCGGCTAGGCCAGTACTCCCGAAGCGCATCTTGTAAAGGATGGTCGCTGTACGGGAAACAGGCCTAGCCGGGCGCCGGATGACAGGTTTAACGGCTGTATAGTTTACTTCTTATTCGAGTCGACTACAATGCGCTGGTCGCGGTTAGCCAAATCCCAAGCGGTATAAAACACCAGGCGGGCGCGCTTCTCCGTCTTCGGAAACTCGATCTTCTCTACTTCGTCGCCGGCACCGTGGTAGTCATCGTGCACGCCGTTGAAGAAGAAGGCTACCGGAATCCGGTGCTTCGCGAAGTTGTAGTGGTCGGAGCGGTAGTAGAAGCGGTTCGGGTCTTCCGGATCGTTGTAGCGGAAGTCGAGGTCCATTTGGGTGTACTTCTGGTTGGCGTTCTGCAGAATGGTGTGCAGTTCTGAGGAAAGCTTGTCGGAGCCAATCACGTACACATAGTCGCCTTTGCCTTCGTGGTCCTTATCGGTACGGCCCACCATGTCGGTGTTCAGGTCGGCAATAGTGCTTTCCAGCGGGAAAATGGGGTGGTCAGTATAGTACTCCGAGCCCAGCAGGCCTTTTTCCTCGCCGGTTACGGTCAGGAACAGGATGCTGCGGCGCGGGCCGTGGCCTTCGGCTTTGGCTTTAGTAAAGGCCTGCGCCATTTCAATCACGGAAACTGTGCCCGAGCCATCGTCGTCGGCGCCGTTGTTTACCTCACCGTTGATGATGCCGATGTGGTCGTAGTGCGCCGAAAGCACCAGCACCTCGTTCTTGAGGTCGGTGCCTTCCAAGTAGCCCAGCACGTTTTCCGTCGTGAAGTCTTCGTGCTTTTTAGGCGCTTTCAGCAGCACTTTAGCTGGCTTGAAGGCGCTGGCGGCAGGCTTGCCGGCTTTGCCGGTAGCGGCCGTGTATTTGGTAACGTTGGCGGCCGTGGTGCCCAGGAGCTTGTAGCCCAAAGCCGGCGACACAAAGAAAGCCACCGTGCGGGGCGCTTCCTTGGCATCCTTGAAGGAAATACTGGGCCGGCTGATGTAAGGCGTCATGCGGGCCGCCAACTTCTCGAAATTGCTGTTGGGGTTGAAATCGACGAAGAACACCGAGCGGGCGCCTTTCTGCGAAGCCAGCGCAGACTTGGCGCGGAAATCGGTGCCCCATTTGCTGTTTTGGCCGTCTTTGCCCAGCACGGCGGTGCCCTTCTCATTCATGGGCTCGCCCAGCATGATAATCAAGTCTTTGCCTTTCACGTCGCCTAGGCCACTGTAGTCGGAGTAGCCATCTTGCTCAATA